>JAFQVL010000061.1 GCA_017408045.1 Clostridia bacterium
ATTTCCTCCGTTGAAGAATGTAGAGATATCTGCCTTGCAAAGGGCGTAGATTGCGACAAGATTGTCCGCGCAGGTCAGCCTATCTGTTTCGAAAACGCAGTTTGGGCGTACACGGTAGGCAGCGCAATCGCTATTAAGAAGGGTTGCACGAAGGCGTCCGACGCAGCGGCTGCAATCGGTATCGGCTTGCAGGCATTCTGTATCCCCGGCTCGGTTGCGCAGAACCGTTTGGTTGGTCTTGGCCACGGCAACTTGGGCGCAAAATTGCTTTCTGATGAAACGGAATGTTTCTGTTTCTTGGCTGGTCATGAATCTTTCGCGGCGGCAGAAGGCGCAATTTCGATTGCACTCAACGCTAACAAAGTTAGAAAACAGCCCCTGCGCGTTATCCTGAACGGTCTTGGTAAGGACGCAGCGTATATCATTTCCCGTATCAACGGTTTCACCTTCGTTGAAACGAAGTTCGATCCCGCAACGGAAACGGTAGAAGTGGTTTACGAAAAAGCATTCTCCGACGGTCCTCGCGCGAAGGTTAAATGCTACGGTGCGGATTCCGTACCCGAAGGCGTTGCAATCATGCGTTTGGAAAACGTTGGCGTTTCCATTACGGGCAACTCCACGAACCCCACCAGATTCCAGCACCCCGTTGCAGGCACTTACAAGAAATGGTGCAACGAAAACGGCGTAGAGTACTTCTCCGTTGCAAGCGGCGGTGGTACGGGCAGAACGCTGCATCCCGACAACATGGCTGCAGGTCCTGCATCCTACGGTATGACGGATACGATGGGCAGAATGCACTCTGACGCGCAGTTTGCTGGTTCTTCGTCCGTTCCCGCGCACGTAGAAATGATGGGCTTGATTGGCGCTGGGAACAACCCTATGGTTGGTATGACGGTTGCTTGCGCAGTTGCTATCGAAGAAGCAATGAAAGCGTAAGAAATAAAGGCAAAAATATCAATTTAAGGACTTCTATGCGTAGAAGTCCTTATTTTTTATTCTTACCGTCGAAAACTTTTATTTATTATTTTTTGAATAAAAGGATTGATTTTCTCACAAAAGAGAGTTATAATATTGCCAAAGTTCATTTTAGGGGAAAAGGAATGAATACATACACGCTTTCTTTACAACTTGAAACTAAAAAAAGCTACGACGTCATCGTGTGCGGTGGCGGTGTGGCAGGCTGTGCGGCGGCGGTCAGCGCGGCGAAAAACGGCGCGTCCGTTTTATTGCTTGAAAAATCGAATATCCTCGGTGGGTTGGCAACGCTCGGGTTAATCAACTTGTTTGTACCTATGTGCAACGGTCGAGGTAAGCAAATTATCTTCGGGTTGGCGGAAAAATGGTTGCGAGATAGCGCAAAATACGGTTACGATACCATTCCAAACGAGTGGAAGAACGGCGAGCCTACCTCGCCGACCAACGTACGCTACGTACAAAGATATTCGCCTTATATTTTCGCTATGCAGTTGACGGAAGAGGTGACGGCAGCTGGCGTGGACGTGTTGTTTGACTGCAGCGCAACGCGGCCCGTAATGGACGGCAAAGTGTGTAAGGGCGTTATCACGGAAAGCAAGTCGGGCACGGAATTATACGCCTGCAAAGTCCTGATTGATACGACGGGCGACGCGGATATTATGCGCCGTTCGGGAATACCGGTGTTGACTCGTGGCAATTTCTTTACCTTTGCGACCAAGATGATTACCTTGGATTCGTGCAAGCACGCAATCGAGGCAAACGACATTGGCAAAGCATTCTCCTATTTCCACGGTGGCAATATCAACCTTTGGGGGGACAATCAACCCAAGGACGTACCGTTGTGGACGGGCTTGACGGTAGAAGAAGTGACCGATTATATTATCACCAACCACAAATTGGTGCTTGATAAATTGAAAAAAACGGATAGAAACACCCGTGAAATCGCGATGATGCCGTTGATGCCGCAATTTCGGGCGACTTGTTGCTTGCAGGGTGACTACGTGTTTAGCGAAAAGGACGTTTATAAGCACTTTGACGATTCGATTGCCGCCATTAACGATTTTGAGCATAGGGATTATTTGTACGAAGTTCCTTTGCGCGCGTTGACAAGACGAGAATATCCGAATATTATCACGGCAGGGCGCAGCGCGTCGGGCGAAGGCTACGGCTGGGACTTGATAAGGGTCATTCCCCCTGCAATCATCACGGGGCAAGCGGCAGGCGAAGTCGCTTGTCAAAGCCTAAAAGAAAACAAGCCCGTTGCAAGTGTTTGCATTAAAACCTTGCAAAACAAACTTGAAAAAGAAAACGTAATGGTGCATTTCCCTGATTCATACGTACCGGAGGACAAAACGTTTATAATCCACGGCAAAAACGCATCAAAAATCGTAGGTGGACATTTTTAAGCGTTAATATTAACGTTGGTATTATGGTTTTTATGACTGTTGCTTGCGCAGTTGCTATCGAAGAAGCAATGAAAGCGTAAAACGTATAGCAAAATAAGAATAAAGGACTTCTTTTTGTAGAAGTCCTTTTTTTATTGTGAGTGGGTTTACGTTTCTATCTTGATAACCTTGAAATCGGTGAGCCAGTCTTCGAAATCGGCATATCTTGCGCAAACTCGCAAGTAGGCGCCGTTTTCCGGGATTTGAATCTTGTATCCGTTGTTTCTAAATTCTTCGGTAGGTACGTATGTTATGATGTTTCCGTCCTGATCCAAAACGGCTACGGTTCTGGCCGTATCTGCGTAATAGGTCGCAAGTGCCTCAACGGGAATCATATCATAAGTGAAGAAACGATCGTTTACAACGATATTTCCGCTGGTAGATTGAACGCCGTAGCCTTCAAGTGGCTCACCCAAGTCAATATTGCTAGGGTTTGCAGGGGTAGGATCTACCACCGTAGGAGGGGTGTCGCCTAAGTAGTCGTTGATATCTAAATGCGCTTTATACAGCAGGTCGTTAATCGCTTGCTTGCCAATCAGCTCGTGCCCTTTGTTTGTGGGGTGGGTTCTATCGCTTCTCAGATAGCCTTCAGAAACGGCGTTTTCGTAGGTAATGCCGCATTTATCAAAATCAATAATGGGACAGCCGAAGAAGTCTGCAGCTTCGCGGAGTGCTTTATTCAATTGCGCAGCCGAGTAAACTCCGTTGTTGGTGGGCATATTGTCGCTGTAGTTCACTCTTTGCATCGTCGTGATGGTGGAGAGGACGATTTTCGTGGTGGGATAGGTATCTCGAATTTTCTTAATTGTGATGGAAAGTGCTTCCAAAACGCCGTAGGTGCCGTCTGCCAGTTTGTCGGTGGTCGGGTACGTCCATTGAGGATCATCGAAATAATCCTTGGTTAAACTGGTGAAGGGTTTGCCGTTATCGGTCTTGGTCAGGTCGTTGATGCCGCGATGCAGGATAACGATATCGGGGGCAACTCTGTTCATGGTGCCTTCTACGCGGATGCCCAGTTTTCTTATCTGCGAATCGTGCCAAGCGTGGCTGGTACCGTAGCCCAGATAGGTATTACTTGTAGGGTCATCATCGGCGCGCCAGGAGGAATACGAGCTACCGCTCCAACAAACGGGGTTCACGGTGCAGTTGAAATAATCCTCTACGTGCTCCCACCAAACCTTTACGTTATCTTCTGCCGTATAATAGGTCTTGGAGTTGCCGATGGTTTTACCGATATCCTCTTCGGTGGGGGTAAAGGTCAATTCCGTTCCACAGTCATCTAGTGTAATCGTATGTCCGCCGATGGTTGTACCCTTGTCATGAGCGGTGGGGTACGCCTTTAATTGTACGCCTACGTCCTTGGGCCCTATGGTGATCTCGGGTGCGTTTCTGCCCTCTTGCGTAGAGGAGCTTGCGCCTACGACGGAAATGGTGAGATTGGGTTGCACCTGTTCGGCTTTGTTTTGGGACAAAGTACCGCTCAGCAGAGCCTCCAACCATTCCTCCTCAGTACCTGTGTAGGAATACTTTTCGCAGTACAATTCGTAGGCGGATTTACCATTTTCACCGCTGTCGCCTTTATCACCCTTGTCGCCTTTATCACCTTTGTCGCCTTTATCACCTTTGTCGCCCTTATCGCCTTCATCGCCCTTCAGCCATTCCAGGAAATCGTCTTCCGAGCCGATATGTCCCGCATCCAACCAAATTTGATAGGCGGACTTGCCATTTTGACCGTTTTGGCCATTTTCGCCGCTGTCGCCCTTATCGCCCTTGTCGCCTTTCAGCCACTCGAGGAAATCGGCTTCAGAGCCGCTATTACCGGCATCCAACCATACCTGATAGGCGGATTTGCCGTCCAAGCCCGCCGTGCCGTTGCCGCTGGTGATGGAACAGCCGCTCGCAAAAATGCAAGTCGTTGCCAAAATGATAGAGAGAATTTTCTTTTTCATTATAATACCTCTTAACCTATAATTCCTTTTTATTATTATAACACAAGCGCCTACAAAAAGAAAGCGGAAACGAGAAATTTATTAAAAAATTTTGCGCCGCCTTTTTTTATAAAAAAATTCGGTCAATCTAAGCGCTTACAAAAATTCATGTTAGATTGACCAAAACGTGTACGGGTGAATTGTATAAAATAGATTATCCGTAAGAAATATAACAGCTTCGACGATTTTTTGGTATTCTTATTGCTAAATTACTGTAGTGTAGATTATGAGACGCGCAGAAAGATGTAAAAAGTTGAAATTTTATGCAAATTCGGTATTGACAGAGTATAAAATATATTGTATAATATCCCTATAATTGATTTAAGAGAGGTTGCGTCCTATGTGGGAATGGTTAAAAGAGTGTATTACGTTAGAACAATGCCAATATTTGATTAGTTTAGTGCTTGCGGCGATTTTAGGCTGTGCAATTGGTATTGAGAGAAAATGTAGGGCGAAAGAAGCGGGTATGCGTACCCATACCGTCGTGTGCTTTGGCGCGGCGCTTATGATGTTGATTTCCGTTTATGGGTTTGAAGGTTCGAAGGCTGACCCTGCTCGTCTTGCGGCGCAGATTGTTGCCGGCGTAGGTTTCCTCGGCGCAGGCATCATCGTATACCGTAAAAACGAGGTACACGGCTTGACGACGGCGGCAGGTGTTTGGACGACGGCTGGTATCGGTATGGCGTGCGGCGGCGGTATGTGGCTGCTCGCGATCGGCGCGACCGTCTTGCTCATCTTCTTCCAATGGTTGTTCCATCGCAACTGGAAAGTCTTTAAGCATAAAAAGCATTACATCGTTCGTATCGTATTTGAACAGCGCACGGACGAGCGTGAACAGATTAAGCAGATTTTCGAAACAGACCGTTATAACAGCTTGGTAATCGACCGTGAAGGGGATAAGCTGATTTACCGTGCGAAACTGTATACCGATATTGAATATTCTTCTTCGCAGCTGAACGAGATCATCGAAACGCATCCGTTTATTTATACCTTGGAGCGTGAGGATGATAACTAAGATGAAATAAAAAACGAGCCGATGTTTCGGCTCGTTTTTCGCTTTAGGGTTAATGCAATGAAAGCGAAAATGGCATACACGGCAATCCGTGATTACATACGCCTGCGGCGATTACGTGCAAATCCTTTCGCTTGAAATAAACAACCCGAGTTGAATTTTCAACTCGGGTTATTTTTGGTGGACGCGAGAGGGCTCGAACCTCCGACCTCTACCATGTCAAGGTAGCGCTCTAACCAACTGAGCTACGCCTCCAAAACTTGCTTGTTTATTATAGCAAAAGAAATGCCTTTCGTCAATGGTTTTCGGTTGCTTTTTAAAAAGAAAATGAAAAATACTTTTTTCTTGCGCATTCAAAAGACGGCTTTTGGGCTAATTTGGATTATATTCTTTGGGTTATCCCTTGACTTTTTACAAAAAAAGAGATATAATAACGAAAAGGTAGGAAAAGATTATGAGAAAGGTAGACGTACAAAACCGTTTCAATATGGATGATATCGACAGACAGATTTTATCGCTAATGAAAGATGACGCGCGCATTTCTTTGAAAAGCTTGGCGGAGCATACCTATCTTTCCTCTACGGCGGTTTCGGCAAGAATTGAAAAGCTGGAACGCGCAGGATATATTCAAGGCTATTTCACCAAAATCAATCCTGCGAAGTTTGACCTGGACATAAAGGCGTTTATCAGCTTGGAGTTAGAGCCCATCCAAAAGAAGGACTTTTACCCGTATATTCGGTCGTGTGAAAACGTGGTGCAATGTAGTTGCGTAACGGGGGAATATTCGATGCTGATCGAGGTATTGTTCGGTAGCACGGCGGCGCTGGATAAATTTATCAACGAATTGCAGCATTTCGGCAAGACGAAAACGCAGATTGTTTTCTCTACTCCCGTAGAGCATCGCGACGTCTTACCCAAAGAAGAATAATAAAAGAGCTTGCGGATAGTGTTTTATCCGACAAGCTCTTTTTTTGTATCCGTTTTACTCTTCTTCTTTCGGTTCTTTGTTCTCGTTGGAGATTGCAAAGAAGTGATAGAAAACGGGATAAAGGATGAGGTTGGTGAGGAAGATTGCAGGCAGGACAATAAAGGACAGCAAAGCGGTCGGTTGAGCCAAGGGCGCACGGCAATAAACCGCGACCATAGAAGCTGTAATAATGCCCACGACAAACAGGATAACGGCACTAAAGATATAGCCTGCCGACTTTTTGTTTAGCTTTGCGTTCGATTGATATCCGCTTGCGTAGAGGATAGAGCAGATTGCAAAGAATACCAGCCCAACCGCCAAGGGAATCAAGGGGTAGAAGAAGGGAACGCCAAGCGTGTCCTTCATGAAGAAGACGATGATGCACTCAACGGCAAGGAAGCAGAAGGTAAGCAAAGCCGCCTTGAAAAGGGTTGCCCCCTTATTAAAGGTAGGGGTAGGCTTTGCGGGTTTTGCATACGCAGCAGCAGGGCTACGCTGAGGCGCGGTTCTGCTGTTCAAGCGAATGCCGTCCCGTTCTGCTCGTTTATACAATTCATCCATGGGGGAGTTGCCGCTTGCATAATACGCCGAGTCGTATGCGGGCGCTGCGGGCGAGTACGCAGGAGTTCTCGGCTGCGCGTTGTATTCGGCGGCGCGGCGGTCAAGCTCTGCGCTCAAGGCTTGTAGCCTTGCCTCTTCGCGGCGGAAGGCGTCCTCTTTTGCGTTCAGGGAATCCACGAACACGCGGTTGGATTCAGCCGCGCGGCGTTTCTCTTCGCGGAATTGCGCTTTTTCCGCCTCAAAGGCTTTTCTTTCTTCCTCAAAAGCGGTCTTTTCAGCCGTAAACGCGCTTTTTTCCGTTTCAAACGCCATCATCGTATCGTTCAGGTGCTTTACCTGCGCGGTGTGCGTTGCGTATTTATCCTCGTTTTCAAATTGTTGCAAGGTCAACGCCTGCTTTTTGGCAAGATAGTCAAGCTGCTGTTGGTTGAACAATTCCAAGCGAGTGGTCAATTCCGCCTGCCGTTGTTTCAGCAATTCCTGTTCGTAGCGTAATTGTTCGCTTAACCGTTTCGTCTGTTCTTGCTGTTCGGCGAGGGAGAGCTGTTCTTTGGCGAATTGCTCTTTGTCGGCGATAGTGCGGGATTCGTCGAGGTCGTAAGAAAGCAGTTTTTCGTTCAACGCGCGTTCTTTTCGCTCGATTTCCGCTGCAAAAGCCTCAATTTCCGCTTTTTCTTCCTCTAAGCGGACTTTTTGTCTTTCGAGGGCTTCCGTTTTTTCGGCGTAGGCATCTCTTTCGTCGCGAAGGCTGTCTAACTGTTCTTTCAGCGACTCCGTGGTTTCGGTTAACTGGGCAATCAGATCACGCTTTTCTTGCAGTTGCGTATAAACGCTTTGCAGTTCCTCGTTCTTTTGCGACAAGGTTTCGCTGAGCTGCGCCATTTTTTCGTCCTCTGCGGTAGAGGCGGCAAGCTTGCTTTGTTCAAATTCCGAACGCTCGCTTTCCAAGCGAAGCTGGTCGGAAGAAATCTTAGAGAGCAGCTCGTAAGAAGCCGCATTCTTCTCGGACAATTCTAATTGTGCGGAAGCGAGGGCGGTTTCGCGTTTTTCCAAATCGTTCTCTTTGTCTTGCAGGGATTTTTCGAGCGAGGCAAGGCGATTTTCCTTTTCCTGCAGCTGTGTTTGCAGGCTTTCAATTTGGTCAAGCTGCGCCGTGTTGGTCGTTTGGTTCTGTCGCAAGGTCAAGAGTTCCAAGCGGATAGCTGAGTATTCTTGTTGCAGGGAGAGGAGTGCGGACTCCGTTTCCTTCAGCTCGTCTGCTTGCGCGCGCGCCGCGGACTGATATTCTTCCACTTCCTTGGTTGCGTTGGTTAACGACGCTTCTAAGGAGCGTATAGTTTCCTGTGCCTCATGCAACTCCGTTTGCTTTTCCTGCAGAGCAAGTTCTTTTGCTGCCAACTCACCTTCCTTTTCGGAGAGAGCCAAAGCTTGCGCAGCAAGCTCTTCCTTCTGCGCTTGGATTTTGTCGTTGAATTCGCCCAAGTCGTTCCTCTTGGAAGAAAGGTCGGCGTTTTGGGTTGCAAGCAAAGAACGCTCTCTTTGCAGTTCATTCTTCAAGGATGCAAGGGCGGATTTTTCCGCTTCCAGAGCCGTTTCGCGCGCCGCTAAGGAACGCTTTAATTCCTCTAATTCGGTCTGCTTTTCAGCGATGAAGGAGAAGTCGTAGTGTGCGCCCCCGTCGGAAATCAAGCTGTCGATAATCGTCCTGGAAAACTCCCATTCGGAGAGGTTGCGTTTTGCGACCTCACGACCCTGTTCGGTCAGATGGAAATACTTTCTTCTGCCGCCGTTGGAAAATTCCCCTGCGTAGGAATCGACGTAGCCCAAGGACTCCAACCGTTTCAGCGCGCTGTAAAGGGTGGGGGGCTTTAATTTATAAAGACCTCCGCTTTTTCGCTCGATTTCGTCCATGATATCGTAGCCGTATTTATCCTCGTCGTAGAGGGTGCGTAAAATGATGGTATTGATATGCCCGCGGATGAGGTCGGCGCTGATTTCAAGCAACTGCTCCTCGCCACCGGTCATAGCGTTTTCGTCCATAAGTTCGGATTCGCGAACGTCCGTTTTTTCCATGCTTTCTCCTTTGTGTTTTGTCAGACGAAATACTCATTTCGTACTGGGATTATTCTGCTACACATTTATTTTATCACAAATACAAATGTCTGTCAATGTTATGAGCAAAATATATGGGGCAAAAAAACGAGAATTTCCACAATTTTTTCCCCTTTTTAAGGGTAGAGAGGCCGCATCGGTTGACATTTTCTGTAAAATATGCTATGCTATATTCGTTATGAAAAAATATACATACAAACACAATTTTAACGTGCGCTACTGCGACGTGGACTTTCGGGACGAGTTAAAACCGTCCACCCTTTTAGCGTACCTTGAAGAGGCTGCATGCTATAGCGCGGACGAGCTTGGCTATGGCTATCAGTACGTCAATTCGAGGGGGCTTGCCTTCGTGGTATCAAACGTCTGTTGTGAATTTCTCAAGCCTGTGCGCCTCTTTGATAAAGAGGTATCCGTTCGCACGTGGCCGTTGCCGCCGTCCTACGTTGTGTTTCAGAGAGAGTACCAATTGTGCGTGGGGGACGAAGTAGCGGTAAACGCTTCTTCCCGTTGGTGCTTGTTGGACTTAGTTAGCGGAAAAATCGCCCCGTCCAAACGCATTGAGGGGCAGGATTATTCTACCTATAATACGGATAAAGCGTTCGAAGTCCAACAATGGAAAATCCAGTCCTTTTCCGTTGAGAATATGCAGCCGCATTTTTCTATCAAGATTGCTAATTCTGAATACGACCATAATTTCCACGTAAACAATACGAAGTACGCAGACTATTGCTTTAACGTATTCACGCTTTCCGAATTGCAAGCATGGTCGTTGCAATACTTTGCAATTTCTTACGTTAAACAATGCCATGAAGGGGACGTGCTGCGTTTTTATAGGCAAGAATCAAGCGAGAAGTCGTACCTTGTGCAGGGCGTAAACGACAAGCAGGAAATCGTTGTTCAGGCGGAGATTCGTTTCGCATGAGAAGGTTGGAAATTCGAGGTGGCAGGGTTATTGAGGGTGGACTGAATTCGCCCAAAGGGTTTCGGCTTTTTTGCAACGCAGAAGCGGGAATACTCTTTAGCGAAACCATTGAAACGACGGTCTCTTTGCCTGCCAAAAATCGGCTGGGCGGTCGTTCGGTAAACATTGCGAAGAACGTTGGCGGCAAGCATACCGTACGCGCCGTCGTACTCACCAACTGTGGGGCGGACGTATTGCAGCGCGGCGCGCGCGATCGCGCGGTGGCGCGTGTTAACTACGCGAGCGACATTTTGGGTGTTCCTGCCTTTGAGGTGCGCCCGATTTTCGTCGGGGAAGTGTCCGTCAAGGCTGACGACGCTTTGGCTTTGGACTGCATTAAGGAGTGTGCTAAAGGGCTTTTGTCAAAGGAGCAACGGGGGCTTTCTGCACTCTCTGTCCCTACGCATACGGTTGCCGTACAGTTTTACTTAGGGGACGATTATCTTTGTACGCTGGCAGGTTCTGTCTTTACAGACGCCACATGCCCTGCAACGAAGAGGACGATACTCTTGACGACGGACGTCGCGATTTCCTACGAATGTTTACATACCTGCTTAGAAACGGAACTCAGGGATAGTTTCGACCTTTTGGAAATCCCCCCTGCGGCAAACGACGGAGTGATGTTTTTGGCAAGCGGGCTTGCTGGAAACAATCCCATTCAAGCGCGCGACGTAGAGTATACGAAGTTTGCAAAGGCGCTTGATTTCGTTTTGGCGGAGCTTTGCGGCAAGATGCTTTCCAAAGGAAAGAGGGAGAGCGTTTTGCGGTTAAAGGTGGCAGGCGCTACTTCCAAGCGGCTTGCGTGCGACGTCGTGCGGAATGCGTATGCATACTTTTTGTTGTCGGGCAGCGAGGAAATTCCGCTGATTAAAGGGATGATTTCCTGTATAGGCGGTGTGGATTCGCCCCTCAAAAAGAATAAAATGCAGGTGTGGCTGCAATCGGAGAGGGGGAGATTGCTTTTGGTATCGGACGGACGGCAACTGTTTATCGAGGACGAGCCTGCCGCGGAAATTTTCCAAGGGGATAAGGCGGAGGTGCTTGTCGACTTCCAAAATGGGAATTACGGAGCGTCTGGTTGGATTCCCAAAGGCAGTAGAAAATTATTAAATTTTTAAAAAATCTCCCAAAGAGGTTTTGCATTTTCTTGACAAGTGCACAATTTAATGCTATAATTGCAAAGATAAATAGGAGTGCAGTATGTTTTTTGAAACGGTACAAATGGAATACGGTATGATCGACAGCCGTAGCGCCGCAAATCATAATGGCGCAAGCGGTTGCGTTTCCGTTTTCCAAAAATCCTTTCATTTTCATTTGCAGAATAATTCTTTTAAAGGCTGATTTATTGAAAATCAGTCTTATTTTTTAGACTTACAGACTTAGGTAGAAACTTTTTAGGAAGTAAAAGATATGAAACAAAAAGTGTATTTAACTCTTGCAAACGGAAAAGTTTTTTGCGGCTATCGCTTTGGTGCGGACGCAGACGCAACGGGTGAACTCGTATTCACGACGGGTATGGTTGGATACGACAAGGTTTTGACCGACCCTGCGTTCTACGGTCAAATCGTCGTGCAGACGTTTCCCTTAATCGGCAACTACGGCGTGATTGCCTCTGAATTGGAGAACGAAAAAACCCGCTTAGCGGCTTACGTCGTTCGCGAATATTGCGAATATCCTTCCAACTTCCGCACGGAAGAAACGCTGGATAGCTACTTAAAGCGCAACGGCGTCGTAGGGATCTATGGGGTTGACACCCGTGAGCTTGCTTCCATTATTCGCGACGTCGGGGCAATTCAAGCGAAAATATCGTCTACTCCTGCCTCGGTAGAAGAACTTGCTGCTTGCAAGGTCAAGGACGCTGTGGCGGCGGTATCGATAAAAGAAGTTTCCGTATACAACGAGGGGGCTGAAAAGTCGGTTGCCTTTGTGGACTACGGCGCAAAGGAAAGTGCGGTGCAGTTCTGGGTAAATCAGGGCTTGAAGGTGGTAAGAGTGCCTGCTTGGTATCCCGCCTCGGAAATTCTTGCTTTGGGCACGGACGGAATTATCCTGTCGGAAGGTCCGGGAAATCCTGCGGAGAACACGGAATTGATTGCGACCATTCAAGAATTGATTGGTAAAAAGCCGATTTTTGCGGTAGGTTTAGGAATGCAGATGACGGCGCTTGCCTTTGGAGCAAGGGTGGCGAAGATGAAACACGGACACCGTGGCGCAAACCAACCGGTGAAATACCTTGGCAGCGGCAGGGTGTACGTTTCCACGCAAAACCACGGCTATGAGGTTGTCAAAGAAAGCGTTCAAAAGGGTGAAATCCGTTTCATCAACGTCAACGACGGCGGCGTGGAAGGGATTGAATACGCGGATGAGCAGATTATCTCCGTACAGTTTTCACCCGAATCCTGCTCGGCGGCATTAGAGCCGAATTTCCTGGCGCAAGCGTTTATTGCAAAACTTTCGGAGGTGAGATAAGATGCCTAAGAGAAGTGATATTAAAAAGGTTTTGGTAATCGGCTCTGGCCCTATCGTCATCGGACAAGCCGCGGAATTTGACTATGCAGGAGCGCAGGCTTGCCGCGTCTTGAAGAGCGAGGGGGTCAACGTTGTGCTTTGCAACTCCAACCCGGCTACGATTATGACGGATAAGGCGCTTGCGGACGAGATTTATTTAGAGCCGCTGACGGAAGAGAGCTTAAAGCGTATCATCATCAAGGAAAAACCGGACAGCCTTTTGGCGTCGCTCGGCGGACAAACGGGGCTTACCATGGGTTGTAAGCTGGCAAAATCGGGTTTCTTGGCGCAGCACGGGGTCAAACTCATCGGTACGAAGTTGGACGCGATTGACCGTTCCGAGGACAGAGAACTGTTTAAGGAAACGATGGAGAAAATCAAGCAGCCCTGCGTTCCCTCGGATATCGCTTACACGGTAGAGGAGTGCGTAGAGATTGCAAACCGCTTAAAATACCCTGTTATCATTCGTCCTGCCTACACGCTCGGCGGCGCAGGCGGCGGCGTTGCGTACAACGAGGAAGAATTGCGCTTAATTTCGCACAACGGCTTGATGCTTTCACCGATTACGCAGGTACTCATTGAAAAATATATCGCAGGTTGGAAGGAAATCGAGTTCGAGGTATTGCGAGATAGCGCAGGCAACGTATTGACGGTATGTTCTATGGAAAACGTTGACCCCGTCGGTATTCATACAGGCGACTCTATCGTCGTTGCCCCTGCGGTGACTCTTTCCTGCAAAGAATATAATATGCTTAGAAGTTCGGCACTGGCGATCATCACCGAGCTTGGTATTGAGGGCGGCTGCAACGTGCAGTTTGCTTTGAACCCCGATTCCTTCGAATATTCGGTTATCGAGGTAAACCCTCGTGTCAGCCGTTCTTCGGCGCTCGCTTCCAAAGCGACGGGTTTCCCGATTGCAAAGGTGACGACGAAAATTGCGCTTGGCTATACGCTGGACGAAATCCGCAACGACGTTACGGGCACTTCGTTTGCCTGCGTAGAGCCGACCATTGACTACTTGGTTGTAAAGATGCCCAAGTGGCCGTTTGACAAGTTCTTGTATGCAAAACGCCAACTCGGCACGCGTATGAAAGCGACGGGCGAGGTTATGTCCATCGGCACTTCGTTTGAAATGGCGATGATGAAAGCGGTGCGCGGCGCGGAAATCTCCACTAGCACGATGAACTACAAGAAGTTCAAGGACTGGACGAAAGAGGAATTGCTTGCGCAGCTGCACGAAATGACGGACGAGCGTATTTTTGCGGTATACGCTGCCTTGAAAAAGGGCGTTTCCGTAGACGAGGTCTTCAACGCAACGAAAATCGACAGGTGGTTCTTGCATAAGTTCCTCAACCTGATTGCGTACGAACAACGTTTGGAAAGCGGAGAGGCGCTTACCGAAGAACTGTATGCAGAGGGCAAGCGGCTTGGTTATCTTGACAAGGATATCGCCGCATTCTCTAAGCAGGATTGCCCCACGAGAAAGAAGGCTGTCTACAAGATGGTAGACACATGTGCGGCGGAAATTGCGGCAAAGACCCCGTATTTCTATTCCACCTTTGACGAATGGGAACACGACGAGGCAAAACCGTTCGTAGACAAGAGCGAGAAAAAACGCATCGTCGTTATCGGCTCTGGTCCGATTCGTATTGGTCAAGGTATCGAATTCGACTATTCTTCGGTACATTGCGTATGGACGTTGAAAGAACTTGGCTACGAGGTTGTCATTATCAACAACAACCCCGAAACGGTATCTACCGACTTTGATACGGCAGACAGACTGTACTTTGAGCCGTTGACGCCCGAGGACGTACAGCACGTTTTGGATATTGAAAAGCCTTACGGCGTTATCATCACCTTTGGGGGGCAGACGGCAATTAACCTTTGCTCTTATTTCGATACGCACGGTATCCGCATTTTGGGTACGAGCGCGGATAGCGTTGACAGGGCAGAGGATAGAGAGCGTTTTGAGGCGCTCTTGGAAAAGTACTCCATTCCTCGTCCGAAGGCGATTACCGTTATGACGAAAGCAGAGGCACTTGCAGCGGCGGAAAAGCTGGAATATCCCGTACTTCTCCGTCCTTCCTACGTTATCGGCGGTCAGAATATGACGATTGCATTCACGCAAGAGGACGTATGTCGTTATATGGACGTCATTTTGGCGCAGGGCATTGAAAACCCCGTGCTTTGCGATAAGTATTTGATGGGCGCAGAGCTTGAAGTCGACGCGATTTCCGACGGCGAGGACGTGTTGATTCCGGGTATTATGCAGCATATTGAGCGTACGGGTATTCACTCAGGCGACTCGATTGCCGTATACCCTCCGTACAACTTGGACGATGCGATGCTTGAAAAAATCATCGAAGTATCCACGCAGTTGGCGCTTGAATTAAAGACGAAGGGCTTGATTAACATTCAGTACCTCATTTACCGTGGTCAGTTGTACGTCATTGAGGTAAACCCTCGCGCATCGCGTACCGTACCGTATATCTCTAAGGTGACGGGCGTGCCGATGGTAGAGCTTGCTACCAAAATCATTATCGGTGAAAGGCTTAAAGATCTTGGATTTGGTACGGGCTTGTATCCTTCCTCGCCTTACGTTGCCGTAAAAGTACCCGTATTCAGTTTTGAAAAGCTGAACGACGTCAACTCTCAGCTTGGCCCGCAGATGAAATCGACGGGTGAGGTTTTGGGTATCGGTAAGACGATTGAAGAAGCGATGTTCAAGGGGCTGGTATCGGCTGGCTTTAAGATGTGCCATCCCTCGGAAAGACGTCCCGTCGGCGTTTATATGACGGTAAACGATCAGGATAAGCTGGAACTCCTTTCCATTGCGAAGAAGTTTGCGGATTTGGGCTGTACGATGTATGCAACCAAGGGCACGGCAAAGGTCATTTCCGACCTTGGTATTGATTGTCAGGTGGTGGACAGACTGTCTGCGACCGATACCGTGAAAAAATTGATGGACGAGGGCAAGATTGACTACGTCGTCTATACGGGTAAAACGGACATCGAATCCATTAACGACTTCATCAACTTGCATCACCATGCAATTTTGCTGGGTATCACCGTGCTTACGGCGCTCGATACGGCAAACGCTTTGGCGGATATTATCGCAAGTAGATTTACCGAGGACAACACCGAGCTCGTCGACATCAACGCGCTCCGTACGGAGAAATTAAAGCTTGCGTTTACGAAGATGCAGTCTTGCGGAAACGATTATATCGTTTTCGATAACCGCGACGGCAAAATTACTTGCCCCGAATCCATTGCGGTCAACTACGTAATTCCTCATTTCGGGATCGGCGGCGACGGCATCGTCCTCATTGAAAACTCCACGGTTGCAGATGCGAAGATGCGTGTATTTAACAAGGACGGCTCTGAGGCAGAGATTGGCGGCAACGCAATCCGTATGGTTGGGAAATACCTCTATGAAAAGGGTATTGTCCAAAAGCGTGAAATGACCGTGGAAACTTTGAGCAGCATCTATAAGGTCAAGGTTTATTCCATGACAGGGAAGGTCAACTTTGCGGGTGTAAACTTTGGCGAAGTTCGTCTTGCGGGCAAACAAATCCCTTGCATTTGGGACGACGAGAGGATTATCGAAAAGCCGATTACGGTTGCAGGTAAAGAATACAGAGCAACTTTGGTCAACGTAGGCAACCCTCATTGCGTTGTCTTTACGGACAAGGTGGACGCAGTCGATCTTCCTGCGGTAGGCCCTGAGTTTGAAACAAACAAGGCGTTCCCCGCGGGCGTAAATACCGAATTTGTGCGTGTTGTAAACCGTACGACGTTAAAAATGCGCGTATGGGAAAGAAAGAACGGTGAAACGTGGTCTTGTGGCACGGGTGCAGCGGCAGCAGTTGTTGCGGCGGTACTGAACGGTCATTGCGACTATGATACAAATATCACGGTGAAACTTCGCGGCGGCGATTTGACCGTCAACTATCACGCAAACGGCGAGGTAGAGGTATTCGGCGGCGTCAAGACCGTATACGAAGGTATGTTTGAAATTTAACCAAAGCAATACAATCCGAACCTGCCCAAAAGTCGTCTTTTGAACGCTTTATGGCTTGTCGTCATCATAATACTTTGGTATAATTTCTTCCTTCGCACCAAAAATCATTTCAAAATCCTTCCTTTTGGGTGCGAAGCAATTTTATAGCGAGAAAATTTTCGTCCTTCTATAAGGCGAAAGCCGCAGGTAAACTTTGGCGGTTTATCAAGGGTTTCAACGAAGTAGCAGGCAAAATTTACCGCTAAAAATCTTGGTTCGGATTATATTGTTTTGGTTAGGAGGAAAAAAAGAGTGGCAGTAGATGCATTTTATGAAGAAAGCGCCGTCAATTTGAACGAGAAAAAACAGTCGGTATTCTATACGATTTTCCTTGTTGTGCAAATCGTCTTTGCCGTCTTGTCCGTTTTATGGTTCTGGTTCGGTTTTACTTTCGTAATTGAAATACCCGTCAATGGAAGGACGGTCCAAGAATGTATACCCAGCTGGATTTTCTTCGGGTTATTCTTCCTTTCCTTCTTAGCGGGGGCGATTCTGTTCGGAGTTTTCAAAAAACGCTTTAACGTAAGCTTTGACTACGCATGTGTTTACGGTGAGTTGCGTATTTCGCAGGTATTCAACCAAAAAAAGCGCAAACTGGTTTGTCGTATCGAGCCGAACTCCATTTTGCAGGTTGGCGATATGGAGAGTGAGTCGTACGACCGCTTGTGTGCCACGCCTGGCGTAAAAGAAGTGGTGTGCACCCCTAACCTTACGGCGGCAAGCGGTAAGTTTTTCTTATACGTTTATGCGATAGACGACGGGGAGAAAAAACTCTTTTTGCTCGAATGTCGCGAGGCGTTGCTTATCAATCTCATGCAGTATTTACGCCGCGACGTTTTGGATAGAGAGTACGTTCCTCAAGATAAAAAGATGTAGCCTATGATTTATTTAGACAATGCGGCAACCACCAAGCCCAACGAACGGGCGATGGCGCGCGCGCAAAATTTTATCACGGAAAGATATTTTAATCCCTCGGCGAAATACCGTGAGGGATATGCATTGCAGAGCGAGCTGAAATCGGCGCGCTCCTCTTTGCTTTCTGCGGTTGCCGACCCTACGGCATTTGAATGCGTGTTTACTTCCTGCGGTACGGAATCGAACAATCAGGCAATTTTCTCGCTTGCAAGGCGTGGGAATGCGATTACGACGGCTGGTGAGCATTCGGCGGTGTCCGCTTGCTTTGCGGAGTTAAAACAACGTGGCGTCGAGTGTAGAGTTGCGCCCTTGCAAAGGGACGGCAGAGTGGACGTGGAAAAGCTCCTTTCCCTCGTGGACGAAAAGACCTCTTTCGTGTCCGTTATGCACGTCAACAACGAAATGGGGGCAATCAACGATATTAACGGCATTGCAAAGCGTATCAAAGCGAAAAATCCGCGCGTGATTTTCCATAGCGACGGCGTGCAAGCTTACGGGAAAATCCCGTTCAAGTTGGCAAAAGAGGTGGATTTGTATTCCGTCAGCGCCCACAAGCTGGGTGGATTGAAGGGTGTAGGCGCTTTAATCAAGCGGAAGAGCCTCGTTTTGCCTGCCTATATCTACGGCGGCGGTCAGGAGCGCGGCTTGCGTAGCGGCACGGAAAACGTCTTTGGG
The DNA here is from genome assembly GCA_017408045.1 of Clostridia bacterium. GTDB lineage: Bacteria > Bacillota > Clostridia > Christensenellales > Borkfalkiaceae > Scatosoma. Next base: position 18,180 of record JAFQVL010000061.1, read on the forward strand.
ATTATGTCCTTTGCCTATGCGGCGGAGGAGAAATTTGCCACGCTCAAGCAGGATTACGAACGAATAAAGGGGTATCGTGAGGCTTTTTGGTCGGCGCTCAATCCTCAGCATTTTGATAGGATTTCCTCTCAGGAAGGTTCTCCGTACATATTGACCCTTTCGGCAAAGGGCTTGCGCGGTGAAATCGTTTTGCATATGGCAGAGGATAAGGGACTGCTCATCGGCACGGGCTCGGCTTGTTCTTCCAACGCGAAAACTCGGTATAACAAGGTCGTTTTGGCGATGGGGTACAGCGAGCAGGTGGCAGACGGCGCGATTCGTATCAGTTTTTCTACGGATACCACGGCGGAAGAGGTGGAAGCTGCGGCTGCGATTTTGTCGGACGTAGTAAACGAACTTAGAACGAGAATGAACATAAAGGAATCATGATGAAAAGAGCGATTATTATCCGCTATGCGGAGCTGTTTTTAAAGAAGAAAAACAGAGGGTATTTTGAAACAATTTTTGAAAACAATATAAAAAAAGCCCTAGAAGGGCTTACTTTCGAGCTGCACAAAAACAGCGGCAGATATATCATTGACGGGTTTGACGAATACGACGTTGAAGAAATGGTGGAACGCTTGAAAAAGGTGTTCGGGCTGCATACCTTGTCCGTGGCGTATATCACGACGACGGATTTAGACGGTATGTTGGAGGCGGCGCTGTTAGTCTGCCCCGACAGCGGAACGTTCAAGGTCGAATCGCACCGTGGGGACAAGCGTTATCCGATGACCTCTGTGGAAATTAGCCGAGTGCTTGGCGGAAAAATCCTTTCCGTTCGCCACGATTTAAAGGTGGACGTACATAATCCCGACAGAACGGTCTGCGTGGACGTTCGCGAGGGGGGTACGGCGCTCGTCTTTGGCGAATATATTGAGGGGGCAAACGGTATGCCCGTCGGTACGGCAGGCAAGGGTTTGCTGTTGATTTCTGGCGGTATCGACAGTCCGGTTGCAGGGCATATGATTGCAAAGCGCGGTATGCGTGTGGAAACTTTGCATTTCCATAGTTATCCGTACACGAACGATCAGGCAAAGGACAAGGTGATCGACCTTGCTAAAATTTTGTCGCAATATACGGGAGTTAGCAAGCTGCATACCGTCAGCGTAACCCATATCCAAGAGGAAATTCACGAAAAATGTAAGCCGGAGTTGATGATTACTCTTCTTCGTCGGTTTATGTTCCGTATTGCGGAACGGCACGCTCTGCGTATCGGGGCTCAATGCTTGATTACCGGGGAGAGTTTGGGGCAGGTTGCCAGCCAAACGATTGAGGGAATGACCTCGTCGAACTCCGTCGTAGAAAAGTTGCCTATTCTTCGTCCGTTGGTGGGGTTTGACAAGAATGAAATTATTGATAGGGCGGTAAAAATCGGCACGTACGAAACCTCGATTTTGCCCTATGAGGATTGCTGTACGGTCTTTTTGCCGGAATTCCCCGCCATTCGTCCGAAATTGAAGGACATTTTGGCGGAAGAGGCAAAGTTGGACGTAGAGGGGCTTATCAAAGAGGCGTTTGCTTCCTTGGAAAAGATTGAATTTTAACTATTACGCAAGAGGCGAGAGATATGATCAGTTTTTTTGACGTATTTATTACGGTGTTGTTTTTGCTTTTGCTCACCGTTCCTGGTTTTATTTTAGCTAAGACGAAAATGTTGCCGCAATCGGCAAGTGAAGTGTTGTCGGTAATCGTCTTGTACGGCTGTCAGCCGATTTTGGTATTTACCAGCTTTCAAGGATGTTCGTTTAATACGGAAATCGCAATCAATATGTTGATTGTTGCAGGGCTTGCACTCCTTGCACATTTGCTCATGTTTGCGGTGGGAAAGCTTGTTTTCATCAAGTGGGAAAAGGACGATAAGGTCAAGACAGTAAAGTATTTGAGCGCATTTTCTAACTGTGCTTTCATGGGCTTGCCTTTCTTGCAGTCCCTTTTTACGGACCCCGCTTTGCAATCAGAATTGATTTTATATTGCGCCGTCGTGCTTACGGTCTTTAACGTTTTGACCTGGACGTTTGGCGTCTACATAATGACGGGGGATAAGAATCAGGTTTCCTTAAAAAAGGTGTTATTAAACCCCGTGATTATCGCCGTTGCCATCAGTTTGGTGGTGTTCTTTGTCGTTCAAAAACCGCTTGTGGAGCTTGCGTCAGAGGGAACGGCTGCGTATACCGTCCTTAATAAGTTGATGGGCTCTTTAAACTACATATCGAATATCGTAACCCCTCTTTCGATGTTTGTTATCGGTATTCGATTGTCGAATATCAGTGTCAATCACTTGTTGACGGATAAGTGGGCGTATATCGCGACGGGTATGAAGCTCTTGGTAATGTCCTTCCTCACCATCTTTTTGGTGGCATTCTTGCCGATTGCCGCTACGATCAAGTATACGATTTTCTTCCTTTTGGCGATGCCTAGCGCTGCTAGCGGAGCGATGATGGCGGTAAAATTTGGCAAGGACGGAGATTTTGCGTCCGTTTGCGTTGTTCTGTCTACTATCTGTTCGATTATTACGCTTCCGCTGCTGTATTTATTTATGAATTCGGTGCTGGGAATCACACTTTAAAGGAATTATTTAAAAAAATAACTCCCACCACAAAGTGATGGGAGCTATTGGCAGGGGAAATAAGACTTGAACTCATCTCATTGGTTTTGGAGACCAAGGCACAACCTCTATACCATTCCCCTAAATAACGAGGCTATTATATAACAAAAAAATGCTTTTGTCAATTGTTTTTTTGTGAAAAATAAAGGAATTTTTGCTTTTCTATAAATTCGACGTACGTAAAAGGTGATTATGAAAAAAGAAGTGGTTTTATATACGGACGGCGCGTGTTCGGGCAACCCCGGGCTTGGGGGGTACGGTGGCATTTTGATATATGGCGAACATAAGCGCGAATATTCCGCGGCGGTAGAAAATACCACCAACAACCGTATGGAAGTGTTGGCGGTTATCGAGGGGTTGAAACGCCTCAAATATCCCTGCAAGGTCAGCGTTTACAGCGACTCTGCCTACACGGTCAACGCCTTTGAGAACGGTTGGATTTACGCTTGGAAAAAGAGCGGCTGGAAAAAAGCCGACCATAAGCCCGTTTTAAACGCCGACCTTTGGGAGGAATTGTACGCTTTAACGCAAATCCACGAGGTAATCTTTGTGAAAGTCAAAGGACACGCGGATAACGAATTGAACAACCGCTGCGACAAACTTGCTACGGGCGCAATTGCAGAGTATCGAACGCAGCACCCTGAATCTCTGGAGGAAATTGAGGAAGATTAAAGGCATAGTTTTTTCGTTTTGCGGCATATTGTCTATATGGCGAAAAATGAAAAGGGTAAACAACAAAACAGAACGAGTATTTGGAAACAGCTGCTCGTTCTGTTTTTTCTTGGCGGTATAGCGCTCGCGGCGCAACTCGTGGTGCTTATCCGTCTATCCATACCGATTGTGCAAAAGCATCAAACGGGAATTGTTGTTTTATGCGCTCTTGTTCTTGCGCTGGCATTGTTTGCGGCGGTGTTGTTTTTAATAAAGGGCAAACAAGCAATTTATCGCTCGATACTATCGGGGCTCTTTTTGTGGTTATTCTTTTTGCTTGTTTTAGGGATTGCGGAGTGGACGGATTTTATTACCGTCATGCAAAGTGAAGCGCTGTATCGGGATTTTTTAATAAAAACGGGTGCGTATATGCCTTATATATTCATCGCCTTGCAGGTCGTGCAGGTTTTGTTTTTACCGATACCGGGCGTTTTTAGTTATTTGGCGGGTATTCAACTGTTTGGCGCGGTTCTTGCTGCCGTATACAGCCTTATTGGTATGGTTCTCGGCTCGCTGATTGCCTTTTGGATTGGCAGAAGGTGGGGAAATAAAGCGGTTTCTTGGATTGTGGGAGAGGAAACGTTGGCGACATGGCAAAGCCGCATTAAAGGGAAGGACAATCTATTGCTTACGGCGATGTTTGTTTTGCCTTTTTTTCCGGACGATATTTTGTGTTTTGTCGCTGGATTGTCAACGATGTCCACAAGGTACTTTGTCGTTATGATGATATGTGCCCGTGCGGTGGCTGTTTTTCTTACGGTGTATTCCATTTCCCTTATTCCGTTTAACACTTGGTGGGGGGTTGCGGTATGGGGTGGCATATTCGTTGTAATCGTAGTTGTATTCATTTTGCTGTATAAAAATCTCGATAAATTGGGGGAATATTTGCAGAAAAAAAGGAAAAAGAAATGACGCTGGGTTAAAAAAATAAACAGCGCCGTTTTTTCATAAAAATTTTTATTTTTTTTCAATCGAACTATTGCAATTTGAAATTATATATTGTATAATGTTATCTGGTGGGAAATGGCAATAAAATACAAAAAACCACCGAAATATTTAAGGAGCTATGATGGATAAAATTCAGTTATTAGAAGCAAGAAAAGCGGCAATCCTTGAGGCGGGCAAAGAAGTTCGCGCGCAGATTTCGTCGCTTGTAGATGCAGAAAGCTTTGTCGAGCTTTCTACCTTTAGCTTTTCCAAAAACTCCTTCTGCGAGGCGGACGTTGCAGGGGAAGGGGTTATCACGGGATTTGCAACGGTAGACGGCCATCCTTTCTATATTGTTGCGCAAAACTTCAAAGTTTTGCAAGGCGGCGTTTCCAAAGCCAATTGTGATAAAATCGTAAAGTGCTTGGATGCAGCAGAAAAAGACCAAACGGCGGTTATTTACCTTTTGAATACGCACGGCGTACAGGTTGGCGAAGGCGTAGGCGTGTTGGAAGGGCTTGGTAAGCTTTTGATGCGCTCGGCGCAGCTGAAGGGAATTGTTCCTCAGTACGTTATCGTGGGTGGCGACGTGTTTGGCTCGGCGGCGTTGCTTGCGGCGTCGGCAGATGCGGTGTTCTTTGTGGAAAAGAGCAGCGTGTTGGCTGTCAACAGCCCGTTCGTGCTTTCTGCAAAAGAGGGTAAGAACCTTTCCAAGGAAGAAGTTGGCGGCGTGAAAGCGCTCGCTAAATCTGGGCTTGCGACCGTATCCGTAGCTACGATAGAAGAGGCAAAAGAAAAAATCGTTGCGCTCCATGATATTCTCACCGCGCGTATGGTTGAGGCGGATTTGAACGGCTCGTTGCCTGCGCTGAACGAAGCGGCAACCGCAGAGAATATGCTTTCCGTATTCGATAGCTACGTAGAACTTGGTTCGACTGGCTGTAATTGCGTAAAGACGATGCTTGGTCGTATCGGCGGTATTTCCGTGGCAGCGATTCTCTTCGACGGCGGCGAGGACGGGGTAGAGCTGAAAGCTTGCAATATGGCAAAGGTTCGTACGTTCACCGAATACGCAGGCTGCTATTCCTTGCCTCTTGTAATGCTTTGCAACGTCAAGGGGATTAAGCCCACGATGTGCGCAAACAACAGCCGTGTAATGAAAGAGGTCGTGGAATACCTTGAATACTTGAACGAGGTAGACGGCGGTAAGATTTCCGTTATTTACGGCAAAGCAATTGGCTTAGGGTATACCTTGTTTGCTTCCAAGTCGGTTGGATTTGATTATACCTGCGCTTTTGCAAACGCAAAAGTGGCTCTGTTCGACAGCGTGCAGGGCGCGCAGATCGAGCTTGATAATTCTGGCGCGGACAAAGCAGCGTTGGTCGCAAAGTATGCGGACGAGAACGCCGATCCGTTTAATGCGGCGCAGGGCGGTTATATCGATGCGATTATCGAACCGCAGTTTGTTCGTCAATATTTGATTGCTTCCTTGCAGATGCTTGTGAAGTAAAGAGGTGGCGAAATGATGATAAACTTATTAGCGGAAGAGTTAGACAAGTTTCGCGCAGCGAATGCAGGCGAAGCGGCGCTTTATGCGATGCTTGGATTCCTGATTGTCTTCTTGGGGATTGCCTTTTTGATTTTTGTGATTTGGGCGATAGGGAAACTTGTACCTGCCCTTGAGGCAAAGGCCAAAAAAGTGAAGGTTGAAGTAAAACCTGCTCAAGAAGAAACCAAACCGCAAGCATCGGTAGAGGACGAGTTGTCTGATGAAGTGATTGCGGTAATCACGGCGGCGATTGCGGCTTACTATCAGCAAGAAAATAAGAAATGCGACTTTACAGTAAAAAGAATTAAACGGTTATAAGGAGAAAAAATATTATGCGTAATTTTGTTATCACGGTAAACGGTAAAACTTATCAGGTAGGCGTTGAAGAAGTAGGCGGTACTGCTGCACCCGTTGCAGTTGCTCCCGTGGCTGCTCCTGTAGCACCCGTTGCGGCTGCTCCCGCAGCACCCAAGGCTACGCCTGCAAACGGCGAAAAGGTTCTTTCTCCTTTCCCCGGTTTGATTAAAAATCTTTTGGTTGCAGAAGGTGCAACCGTTAAGAAGGACCAGCCTATTTTGGTTCTCGAAGCGATGAAGATGGACAACGATATCGTTGCTCCTTGCGACGGTGCAGTTTCTTTTGCAGTAGCAAAGGGCGCAAACGTAGAATCGGATTCTGTACTTGCGGTAATTTCCTAATCTAAGTAGGTGGCGATTATGCAAAATTTACTTGTATTTAGCATGATCGGGGATATTTTTAAAGGACTTTTTAACGATTCGGGGCTTTCACAAGGCAGTTGGCAAAACTACGTAATGTTGCTAGTGTCCTTTGTGTTGATGTACTTGGCGATTGTTAAAAAGTTTGAACCCCTTTTGTTGCTTCCGATTGCATTCGGTATGTTTATAATCAATCTCCCCGGCGCGCACGACGTTCTGTGGGGAGTCCAAGGTGATGGCGTTGCATACGAAGACGTAGAAAACAAAGGCTTGCTTTGGTACTTGTTCTTCGGCGTGCAGAACGTAATTTATCCCCCGCTTATTTTCCTTGGAATTGGCGCGATGACCGACTTTGGTCCGCTTATCTCAAACCCGAATAGCTTGTTGTTTGGCGCAGGGGCGCAGTTGGGTTTTTTCCTTACCTGGCTTGTAGAAAGTCTTATCGTTTTCAACCTTGCAGCG
>JAFQVL010000062.1 GCA_017408045.1 Clostridia bacterium
ACCGTCAAAAGCCGAAAATAAGGTAAAAATACCCCTAAAAGCAACAAAAAGGGCAATAATCTCGATACTTTTTGTATCAAAATTATCACCCTTTCGTGGTGCGGATGAAGGGATTTGAACCCATACGGAGTTACCCACAGGAACCTGAAACCTGCGCGTCTGCCAGTTTCGCCACATCCGCATTTGTATAATGGGCTTGCTGCCCATTATATTTTTTCTTTCGTAAGTTTGCCGCTTTCGTCTACCTTAAGCCAATACGCGTTGCCACCCGACGTGATACTGCCTACCACTTCGCCGTCCTCAATGACTAACGCCGCATTGTCCTCTATCGCCAAAGCACGTTGGTAATTATAGCACACAATTTTATCGAAGTCAAGCATTCTTGCGCCATAATGCGGAGAAATTTTTCCTTTTATCCAACCCAAACCTTGGAACATCGCATACTGCGTTCCGTCCTCCGTTTTTAGCGAATCCGTATAAATATCCTCAAACCAACAGATCGCCCCTGCCGATAAACCTGCTATCAGTTTTCCGCTATGATAAGCCTCCTCCAAAAGCGGCAATAAGCCCACCTTCTTCCAATGCTCGATCATAAACACCGTGTCGCCGCCGCCTACGTAGATTACGTCCGCTTTGGCAATCTTTCCACGCCACTTCTCAACGTCCGGCTCTTTAAACACCGACAGCAAAACGTCCGTCTTTACGTCAAACACCCCCGTGTAGACCTTGTGAAAAGTATTATAATACGGCATAAAGTCGTGGCTAGCGGTAGGAATAAACAAAGCGTTTGCTCTGCGTTCTCCTGCCGCCGCTTTTGCGAGCCCAACTATGTATTCGTCTATGGCAAGCGTGGTCCTTTCCTTTAGCTCTCCGCCGCCGATAGCAATAATTCGTTTCGTACCTGCCCCCGCCATTTTTGCAATATCCGCCTTATTTCGTACCGAAAAGTCTATCGCCGGCATCGCCAAGACCGGGCATAATATAGCAATTTTCGTTCAACTGTCTATCCACAGCCGCAACGTACAAATCCACGTCGGGGTGATCGTTTAAGATACGGCGAATCCCCTCGGGCGCACTAACCAAGCAACAAAGTTTAATCTGCTTTGCACCACGCTTTTTAATCATCGTAATCGCATCGGACGCGCTGCCGCCCGTCGCCAACATCGGGTCTACGACAAGCAAAATTCTGCTCTCTGCATCTGCAGGCAGCTTGCAATAATACTCCACGGGCTGGTGGGTCGTTTCATCACGGTAAAGCCCGATATGCCCCACCTTTGCGTTGGGAATGAGTTTCTGTACGCCAGACACCATACCAAGCCCTGCGCGCAGAATAGGAACGATGCCTACCGCTCTGCCCGAAACCATATGGCAGGTGGTTTCTTCCAAAGGTGTTTTCACCAAAACGTCCTCCAAGGGTAAGTCTTTCGTCGCCTCGTAGGTCAAAAGCATCGCAATTTCCTCTGCAAGCTCGGCAAACTGCTTCGTCTTGGTATTCTCATCGCGCAGAATCGCCAGCTTGTGTTCGATCAGCGGATGCTGTACGTGGTGAAATCTCGGATTGTTGTAAAATTCCAGCTTTTCCATACCTTGTCCTCTCATGTTATTTGCTATATTTCTCTTCAATCGCCTTGATTTTCGCAATACGTCTATCGTGACGTTCGCCGCCCTCGTACTCGGTATTCAAAAACAGGGAAACGATCTCTTCCATCAAGCCTACGCCTACCACCTTTTCCCCCATCGCAAGCATATTTGCATCGTTGTGCAAGCGGGTGTATTTCGCGCAATAGGTATCATGACAATGCGCGCAACGCACCCCAGGTACTTTGTTGGCGACTATGGAAACGCCTATCCCCGAAGAACAGACCACGATCCCTCTATCACATTCTCCGCTTGCCACAGCCTCTGCCGCCAAAAGGGCAAAGTCGGGATAATCGCAGGAGTTTTCGTCATACGTACCAAAATCCACGCATTCGTGTCCACATTTCACAAGATAATTCATCACGGCTTTTTTCAATTTCAAAGCACCGTGATCGCAAGCCAAAGCAATTTTCATTCCGTTATCTTCTCCTTCTTCGGTCGGCCTTTGCGCGCGCCCGCTGTTTTCTTCTTTGTAGCGGTTTTCTCCGTATCTTTCACCGCTTCTTTCTTTTTCGCCGTGCTTTTTTCCGATTTAGACAACGGCTTTTGGGGAAACAAAAAGTCAATCAACGCAGACATGCCCCCCTCCAATCCCTTATAAGTGTCCTCGTACACCTCAACCCCCTGACCGTAAGGATCGGGGATAGAGTAGCCGCAAAAATCGGAAAAAGCGTATACTTTTTGCGCCCCTTCCGCGCCTAAAACGCGCGTACAACAATACGCCGCCAACTCTTTTTGCTGCTCGGTCATACAGACGATTGCCGCAGCCTCTCTCATCAACTGTTCAGAAAGCGGAGTCGGCGTAAAGTTTTCTATCGACAAGCCGTGGTTTGCCAAAGTGCGTAGAGAGTATAAGTGCATACTCCCACTTGCAGACGCCTCCAACCCAGCCGAACGAACGATTAGAGGCAAGCCTCTGCGCTTTGCTTCATAGCGGAAAATCGCCTCCGCCATCGGCGAACGGCAGGTATTCCCCGTACAAACGAATACGACGAGTTTTTCCACCACAGCGTTTTCCATACTATTACCTCAATGCGGCACGTCCACCGACGCGCACGCCTTATGCAGGCGATTGAGTACGCCCACCATTTTTTCCGTTCTGTCCGTAGGCTCGATGAGGATTAATCGGTCGCAAATCTTCTCTGCCTCTCGAAGGCGCGCGTACAAACTCGCCGCCATTTCCTCGGGCGTACCCCCTAAGTCCAACACCGTCGCAGGACAAAGTATCTTCTTGCCTATGCCGCTGTCGCAAAGGAAGGCAACACGCTCTCCCTTTCTTTCACACTCTTTTGCATATTCCACCGCCTCGTCCAAGGCGCTTGCCGAAAACAGGCGCGTCCGACAACGGGGCGCGTAATGCTTATACAGCACCCCTGGACTTTTCACTTTTTCACCCGATTGCAGTTGCGGCGTGTATACCTCACAAGCCCCAACCACTTTCGCAATCATCTCCTTCGTGATCAAGCCGGGACGCAAAATGACGGGAACTTCCCCCGTGATGTCGCAGACGGTACTTTCGATACCGCCCATACATTCGCCACCGTCCAATATGAGCGCAATTTTACCGTTAAAATCGTCGTAAACGTGCCCAGCCGAAGTTGGACTCACGTGTTTGGAAAGGTTTGCGCTAGGGGCGGCAATCGGTAAGTCTACTTCTTTTAAGAACGCCTGCGCGCCCGCGTGCGCGGGTACACGTATCGCCAAGGTGTTCAAGCCACACGACACGTACCTACTCACCTTGCCCGTCGAAGGGTATACGAGGGTCAAAGGTCCGGGCAAAAACGCCTCGCGTAAAGCCTTCGCATACGGAGGGTCGTAATCTATGAGCCTTGATAAGTCGTAATCCCGATGCACGTGCGCAATTAAGGGGTTGTCCGCAGGTCTGCCTTTGACCGCAAAAATCTTTTGCACGGCGGCATCGTCCAAGGCGTTGCCGCCCAAGCCGTACACCGTCTCCGTCGGCATGCCTACCACACCGCCCTCGAGGATAATACGCTTTGCCTCTGCAAGGCTCTCCTCTGTAATCGTTTCTATCCTCGTCTGCATCTTACTCAAAAGGGACTTCGTCATCCTCGTACCCACCGTACGGGGGCGCAGACGGCCCATCATCGCCATTGAACGCAGACGTGGGGTCTTCGTTTTCAAAGTTCTGCGGCTGCTGCGGTCTGCCGTACTGAGGGGGCTCATCCATAGCCCCTTGGCTGTCTACGTCCACGAACTTGGTATATTCGCCGATGAATTTCAAGGGTACTCTGCCCTGCTCACCGTTTCTGTGCTTTGCAATAATCAAATCCGCCGCGCCCTTAACGACCCTACCTGCCGCAATATCCTGCGCCGTGGCAAGCGCTTCGGGGCGGTGAATGAACATAACGATATCCGCGTCCTGCTCGATCGCACCCGATTCACGAAGGTCGGAGAGGGTGGGCTCGTTGGACTGGATACGACGGAGCTGCGAGAGCGCAATAATGGGCACTTCCAACTCCTTTGCCATAATCTTCAAATCACGGGTGATAGACGCGATTTCCTGTTGTCTATTTTCGCTGCCCGCAACGGTGGAAGAGCCGCCGCGCATCAGCTGGATATAGTCGATCATCACAAGGTCCAAAGACCCTGCAATCGACTTCAAGCGTCTGCACTTGGACAAAATCTCCGCAGGGGTTACCGACGAGGAATCGTCCACGTAAATCTTACTTTTACGCAGTTTGTCCGAGGCAAGAATGATTTTCTTCCACTCCTCCTGCGTCAGTTGCCCTCGCAAAGCCTTGCCCATATGCACCTTCGCATACGAGCAGAGCAATCTTTGCACAATCTGCTGACGGGGCATTTCCAAAGAGAATACCGCACACGTCTTACCGTGGTTGATGCCTGCATTTTCGACGAGGTTCATCGCAAACGAAGTCTTACCCATACCGGGACGAGCGGCAAGCACCAAAAGATCGGTCTTTTGCAGACCGTTCATCATCTGGTCAAGGCGCTTGTAGCCGGTGGGGATTCCCTTAAAGGAATCAGGGTCGTTTTGCAGCTGTTCGAATTTATGAATGACCTGCCCTACGATATCCCCGTCCGACATCGGGGCAAGGGTAGAACGGTCGGACTGCTTGGAAATGTCGTACACCAACTTTTCCGCATACGCCATACTTTCGTTGCCGTCCACGCTCTTGAGCGAGGTTTCGATAATCTTGCGCGCCGCGCGAATCAACTTGCGGTTGGTGGAGTCGCGCAAAACGATTTCCAAGTAGGACTTATAGTTTGCCGCTGACGGCGTAATCTGCGCCAACTCGGTCAGGTAAGCGATACCGCCTGCCTTCGTCAGTTCTCCCTTTGCATCCAGCTGGTCGGAAACGGTTACGAGGTCAATCGGCTTTCTCTGCGTAAAGACCTCGTTCATCGCGCGGATAATCACCTGGTGGGATTCCACGTAGAAATCGGCAGCGGAAAGCTTTTCTACGATATCCGCCGCAATCTCTGCATCCATCAAAATGCAACCAAGCAGCGCCATTTCCGCGTCGCGGTTATAGGGCATTGTCAATTGTTCGTTTGCCATAATTTCCCCTCATCGGGCGCACATCACGCCCTTACTTTTCTTCGGTTAATTTTTTAAATTCTTCCAAGGTATCCTTGAATTCCTGCATAGCCGCCTCGAAAGGTGCTTTGGTCGTTAAATCGACACCTGCCTCCTTCAAAATGCTAACGGGGTCGGTCTTGCCGCCGCTGCGAAGGAATTTGAAGTAGCGTTGCAGCGCAGGCTCGCCCTCTTCTAAAATCGAACGAACGATGGAGATTGCAGAGATGATACCCGTTGCGTACTTGTATACGTAGAAGGAAGTGTAGAAATGAGGAATACGCGCCCATTCGTACGCAATCTGCTCATCGTGTACGATCCCCTCGCCGTAATACGCCTTGTTGAGGTCATAGTACAGCTGGCAAAGGTTATCCTTCGTCAAGGGCTGACCGCTTTCTACCAACGCGTGCGCCTTCTGTTCAAACTCCGCAAACTGCGTCTGACGGAACATCGTCGCGCGGATCATATCCATATAATAGGTGAGAAGATACTTCTTCAGCTTCTTATCGTTCGTCTTTTTATACAAGTGCTTTAAGAGCAACACTTCGTTCGCCGTAGAAGCAATTTCCGCCAAGAAAATGGTATAGGAAGACTTCTCGTAAACCTGCTCGTCCGAGGACTGGTAGGTGTGGATTGCGTGCCCCATTTCGTGCGCAATCGTGAAGATATCGTTGGTCGTTTCTTGGTAATTCAAAAGCACGTACGGGTGCGTGTCGTAAGAGCCCGTCGAATATGCGCCGCTGCGCTTGCCTTCGTTTTCGTAAACGTCAATCCAGCGTTCTTCCTTTGCTTTACGCAACAACGCTTCGTATCCCTTGCCAAGGGGCGCTAAGCCCTCGATGACCAGCTCGTACGCCTCGTCGAAAGGAAGCTTGATTTCCGCATCCTCTACGAGGGGCGCATAGATATCGTACATATGCTGTTCGATACCCAAAATCTCCTGACGAAGGGACATATATTCGTGCATTACGGGGAATGCGTTGTGTACCGCCTCAATGAGGTTGTTGTAAACGACGGGCTGCACGTCCTCGTTGCTCAACGCGCGTTCCAAGCAAGAGTTATACTTTCTTGCCGTCGAATAGAAGATGTCCTTTTTCACGTTGCCGTAGTAGGTCTGCGTGATAGCGTCAATAAGGTTGATATACGCCTGATAGTATTTTTCAAACCATACCTTTCTTTCTTCTGCCGTGCCCGAATGGAGCGCTACGCCGTACAAACCGTGGCTCATCTGCACTTCCTCGCCGCCGAGCATTGCCTTGGGCAAGTTCAAGTTCGCGTTGTCCAGCATCGTGAACACGTTGCGGAAACCACCCAAAACGTCAGATGCAAGAGCAAGCAATTTTTCTTCTTCGCTGCTCAATACGTGCGCCTTTCCAGCCGCCGTTCTACGCAGCATATATTCCTGCGCCGCAAAGTCGGGGTCTGCGATAAACGCCTGCAAGGTTTCCTCAGGCAAAGCAGTCAATTCAGGCTCTACAAACGCATACTTTGCGGAGAGCTTTGCCGCAAGGCTCATCAGCATAGATACCGCCGAGGTGTTTTTCGCAACGCGAACGTCCTCGTCGTGGCGCATGTGCGCGTACATGTATAATTTTTCCAAGAGGCGTTCTACCTGCGCCGATTCCTTGAAATACGCAAGCAAGGTTGCCTTGTCGCCCAGTTTCCCCTTGTAAGCCTCTACGGGCGCGGAAACCAAGTCTTCCAACTTCTTATAATCTGCCTGCCACGCCTCTTCGGTGGGGTAAATCGCCTCTAAATCCCACTTATAAGCGGTGCTGATGTCCTTTCTTTCCATAATATAAATCCTCCAGACTTATTTTTTACTGCTACTGCCTTAGTTTTTAAAACTGTGAATAGGCGCGGGAATGTTGCCACCGCGCAAAATCAGTCGGCTGCTGTCCGTACCGTGTACGGGGAGCACGGGCGCTCTGCCCAGCAGTCCGCCAAAGCTCACCTCATCCCCTACCGTCTTACCAGGTGCAGGGATAATACGCACCGCCGTCGTCTTGTTGTTGATCATACCGATTGCCGCCTCGTCTGCAATCATCGCTGCAATCGTCGTGTCGGGGGTGTCGCCGGGAATAGCAATCATATCCAAGCCCACGCTGCATACGCAGGTCATCGCCTCCAGCTTATCCAAGGTGATTTCCCCTTTTTCCGCCGCCTGAATCATACCGATATCCTCGGATACGGGAATGAACGCGCCCGAAAGTCCGCCAACCCGCGAGGACGCCATAACGCCCCCTTTCTTTACTGCGTCGTTCAAAAGCGCCAACGCCGCCGTCGTGCCGTGTCCGCCTACGGTGGATACACCGAGTTCCTCTAAAATGTGCGCCACCGAATCGCCTACCGCAGGCGTGGGCGCAAGCGAAAGGTCCACGATACCAAACTGCGCGTTCAATCGCTTTGCCGCCTCCTTGGCAATCAGCTGACCCGCGCGGGTAATCTTGAACGCCGTGCGCTTGATCATCTCCGCCGCCTCGGTAAGATTTGCATCGGGGATTTTCTCCAATGCCTTTTTGACAACGCCGGGGCCGGACACGCCGACGTTGACGACAACGTCCGCCTCACCCACGCCGTGGAAAGCCCCTGCCATAAAGGGGTTATCCTCTACCGCGTTGCAGAACGCCACCAGCTTTGCCGCGCCGATGCCGTCCGCGTCTTTCGTCAAAAACGCCGCTTCTTTGAAAATTTTGCCCAGCTGACCTACCGCTTCCATATTGATACCGGTACGCGTAGAGCCTACGTTTACCGAGGAGCAAAGCCGTTTCGTGCTTGCCAAAACCTCTGGAATGGTCTGCATAAACTCCCGTTCATAGCTTGCCGTCGACTTGTGCACGAGGGCGGAATAGCCGCCCAAAAAGTCAATCCCCAACGTTTCCGCCGCATCGTCCAACGCCTTTGCAATCAGGGGCGCGTCCTTAGGAAACGCCGCGCAAAGCAGGGATACGGGGGTAACCGATACACGCTTATTGACGATGGGAATTCCATACTCCCCCGAAAGGTCGGACGCCGTTTTGACAATCTTCTCCGCCTTCGTACACACGAGGTCGTATACCTTTTGCGCCGTGTCCTTTGCGTTGTCGCGGATGCACGAAAGTAGGGAAAGCCCCATCGTAATCGTACGAATATCCAAGTGTTCCTTTTCTACCATCTGAATGGTTTCTAATACGTCAAAATTCGTAAACATATCTATCCCTCAGAATCGCCTTAGATGCTGTGCATCGCGTTGAAGATGTCTTCGTGCTGTATGTAGATACTCATGCCGATTTCCTTGCCGAGCTCTACACATTCCTTTGCAAGCTCTGCAATCCCCTCGGTTGCTTCGGAGAGATCCACCAGCATAATCATTGCAAAGAAATCCTGCAAAATCGTCTGAGAAATATCCTCGATATTCACCTTCTTTTCCGCCAAAAATCCGCTGACTTTGGCGATAATGCCCTTGTTGTCCTTGCCCGTTACAGTAACTACTGCTCTCATACCGTTTCTCCTTCTTCGGTTTGTTCTACGTTCTCTTCTAAACCCTTGTCGTCCTCATAGTCGGCATCGTCTTCACCCAGCTCCGCCGCCGTCAACGCCTTTCTTTGCAACACCTCGTAGCGAATGAGAAAATTACTCTGCACGACGTAATGCACAAAATCGCCCTGCTCTAAATCCGGCCATTCCTTTTCAATATCGAAATAGACTTCGCGCTCCATCCATTCCTGTTTTCTCTTATTCCAAATCTTGAAGATGCAGGAAACTAGTTCCATCGACTCCTTTTGCACCTCTTTTTCCGCGAAGTAAGCAAAATAGCACTTTTCTTCCCCTTTGATACCCTCGGAGAAGGTATACAACATCTTATAATAACTGTTGACGCGGTGGTATTTAATCCCCATATACGGGAAGAGGAATAAAACGTATAAAACGCTGGCAACCCCTACCATCCATTTAGGCAACGCCTGCATTTGGTCCGCGTACGGCAAACCCATATAATAGATGAGCCAGCCTATGCAAAAAGCGACGTATGCTGCCGTTACGGCAAAAAATACGCCTAAAATCCTTTTACGCTGCGCAATCACAGCCAAAAAGTCGTTGTCATTGTAAACCGTCTGTACCATAGCCTTACTCATTGTAGATGAACAGTACGCCCAAAGTACCCTTGCCACAATGGCTGGTGATAATCGAGCCCGCTACCGTTTCAATCACTTCGTCAAATTCGAACAATTCCGCCACCTTTGCCTTTGCCGCATCCACCAAGTCCTGTTCAGCAGAGGAATGAGTGATGAAACAACGGGTCTTATCGTACGAGGGATACTTTTCCTTCAAGTCCTCAACGTACTGCTTGATAAGCACCTTCAT
>JAFQVL010000063.1 GCA_017408045.1 Clostridia bacterium
TACATAGCCGTTAAACGAACTGCCTTTCGCGACCGTAATATGCGTAGATTTGTTGACAACTTCTACCAGTCTATAACAACCAGAAAACACATTAGGTTCGATAGTCTCTACACTTTCTCCAATCACTAGGCTCGTCAAACTGCCGCAACCGTCGAACACACCCCAAGCGATACGCGTCACACCGTCGCCAATTTCCACACTCGTCAAGCGACTGCAATTATTGAACACACCCAAACCGATACTCGTTACACCGTCGGGAATTTCCACGCTCGTCAACTTATTGCAATCACGGAACGCATTATTCCCAATATTCGTCACACCGTCGCCAATTTCCACACTCGTCAACTTATTGCAATTATTGAACGCATATTCACCGATACCCGTTACGCCATCGCCAATTTCCACACTCGTCAAGCCATCGCAATTATAGAACGCACATTTGTCGATGCTCATCACACCACCGCCAACGGTCACGCTCGTCACATCATCGCAATCACGGAACGCGTATTGATTGATTTTCGTGATATAAGAAGGGAATACTAAATCCGTTTCCGTTCCATTATATCCCACCAAAATCTTTTCTTTTCCGTCCGTATAAACGATATAGCCGTTGTCGTTAGAGAGTTTACTGGTAAACGCATCTCCGCTGTTATAAACCGCCAATGCGTAACGCCCTACATAACCGTTAGACGAACTGCCTTTCGCGACCGTAATATGCGTAGATTTGTTGACAACTTCTACCAGTCTATAACAACCAGAAAACACATTAGGTTCGATAGTCTCTACACTTTCTCCAATCACCACGCTCGTCAAGCTAGTGCAACTAGAGAACGCAGAATCAGCAATCGAAGTCACGCTGTCAGGGATTTCCACGCTCGTCAACTTATTGCAACCACTGAACGCATATTCACCGATACTCGTCACACCGTCGCCGATTACCACGCTTGTCAAGCTACTGCAATTATTGAACACACTCCCACCGATACTCGTTACACCATCGGGGATTTCCACACTCGTCAAGCTAGTGCAATTATAGAACACACCCCAACCGATACTCGTCATACTGTCGGGGATTTCCACACTTGTTAAATTGCTGCAATTATAGAACGCACATTCTTTAATATCTGTTACGCTGTTGGGAATGACCACGCTTGTTAGCTTATCACAGCCGCGAAACGCGGAAGACCCAATAGTTGTCACGGTGTTAGGAATTTCGACGCTCGTTAAATGATCGCAATCATAAAACGCTTCAGTATCTATGCTCGTAACAAGAAAAAACGTGTACCTTTCTGCAATACGAACCTCTGTTTCCGTTCCTTTATACCCAACTACGCACGCCTCCGTGCCTCTAATCTCGTACACAACACCAGCAGTTGCCCCCTCATTCTCTTTTTCTTCTTCAATAGGATTACAAGCAGTCAAAAGCGTTGCGCCTGCAAAAAAAACAAAAAGCGCTGCCATAATCGCGATAAAAAATCGTTTTATTCTCACAATCCACCTCTGCATAAAAAACTGTTATACGTCCTTATTTTACCACTTTTTACCCCGTCCGTCAATACAATTTTATAAAAACCTTTTTTCTAAAAGAAAAAAGCCGTCCGCAAACGCAGACAGCCTTTTATTTAATTTTCGATTTTTTCCAGTAGTTCTTCCATGCGGTACAAATCGTCCTCGGAATAGTACTCCAGCACAATCTTCCCCTTTTCTTCGTTGCCGATTAAAACCACCTTCGTCTTGAACGCCGAACGCAACCGTTCCACCAACGCCTTCAAAGCCTCTCTATCTCCGCTTTTTTTGCTCTTGCGCGCCTTTTCTTCGCCCAAGAACGCTTGCGCCGCTTTTTCCGTGTCGCGTACGGTGTACCCGTTTTCGATGACCGACAGCGCAAATGCGTATTGCTTATCCTTAGGCATTCTCACCAGCGAACGGGCGTGCCCTGCCGACAGTCTTTCACTCTCAATCAAGCCCACTACCTCGGGGGAGAGCGTCAGCAGTCGCAACGTATTCGCCACCGCAGGTCGGGATTTACCCACCATCGCCGCAACGACGTCCTGCGTAAGACCATACTCTTTCACCAGCCTGCCCATCAAATACGCCTCTTCCATGGCAGGTAAGCCCTCTTTCACACGCTCGGCTATCGCAAAAATTTCCGCATCCTCGCCCGTAAAGCGGTACACCTTACAAAGCACCGTCTTCACACCTGCAAACCGCATCGCAAAGTAAGCCCTCTCGCCCGAAAGCAGTTCATACTCGCCGTCCACGAAGTTCACAGACAGGTGCGGCATTCCTTCGAGCACGAACTTTGCCGCCAAAGCGCGCAGCTGCTTTTCCGTCCACCGATTTTCACCTCGGCAAACAATCTCCGCAAGCGGCAGGGGCTTTAAGGAATATTCAACTTTGGTTAAATCACTCTTTGCTCTACGCATTATTCGTTATCAGAGTTTTCTTTCTCCGTCGTTTCGTTCGTCGTTTCGTTCGTGTTTTCTACGGTTTCCGCTTTAGTATCCGCTTCAGCCTCCACCTCTGCTTTTACAGCCGCTTCCTTGGCAGGATTGATTGCGACTGCAGACATTCTATCAATGGTCTTACCGTCGTTTTTATCCATATATTCCAGCACTTCTTTGTAGCCCGCGCCCTTGACAAGCATCATAACTTCTTCGTTGTAGATGGTTTCTCTTTCCACCAGCACGCGCGCCATGTTATCCAAAACCGAACGGTTTTCTTTGAGCAACTTTCTTGCGCGCTCGTGTGCTTCCGTAATGATGCGGCGCACCTCTTGGTCGATGATTGCCGCCGTTTCAGGGGAGCAGGTACGCCCCGAATGACCGTATTCCATACCCATGAAGACGGGCTGGTCGTTGTCGTACGCCACCAAGCCGAGCTTGTCGCTCATACCCAATTGAGTAACCATTTGACGGGCAATCGCCGTCACCTGCTGAATATCGCCGTAAGCGCCGCCCGATACGTCGTGCAGGACAAGTTCTTCCGCCACACGCCCACCGAGCGCCATACAGATACGGTCGGTCAAATAGTTAAAGGTAAATCTCTCGTCGTCGCTGTCAGGACGGGTCATCGTGTAGCCGCCTGCCTTGCCGCGAGGGATAATGGTAACTTCGTGCACGGGGTCGCAATACTTACACAAGCAAGCGAGCACCGCGTGTCCTGCCTCGTGATACGCCGTCAAGCGTTTGTCCGCCTCGGTGACAACGTGGCTCTTTTTCGCAGGACCCATCAACACCTTGTTGATCCCCTCGTACAGTTCGAGGTTGCCGATGAGCTTTTTGCCTGCTCTTGCGGCGAGGATTGCCGCTTCGTTCAAAAGGTTGGCAAGTTCCGCCCCCGAGAAACCTGCGGTGATACGCGCCACCGTCTTGAAGTTGACGTCGGGTGCCATCGGTTTATTTCTTGCGTGTACTTTCAAAATCTGCTCTCTGCCCTTGACGTCGGGAAGATTTACGTTAATTTTTCTATCGAAACGGCCGGGACGGAGCAACGCAGGGTCGAGAATATCGTCGCGGTTGGTTGCCGCCATGACGATAATCCCCTGGTTTTCCTCAAAGCCGTCCATCGCAACGAGAATTTGGTTCAAAGTCTGTTCTCTTTCGTCGTGTCCACCGCCAAGACCTGCGCCACGGCGACGGCCTACGGCGTCGATTTCGTCAATGAAGATGATACAGGGCTGGTTCTTCTTCGCCACTTCAAAGAGGTCGCGCACACGGGACGCGCCAACGCCCACGTACATTTCTACAAAGTCTGAACCCGAAACGGAGAAGAACGGCACACCCGCTTCCCCTGCCACCGCTTTCGCAAACAGCGTCTTACCCGTACCCGGAGGGCCGACCAAAAGCACGCCCGAAGGAATTTTTGCACCGAGGTCAGAGAATTTTTTGGGGGCTTTGAGGAATTCTACAACTTCCTTTAACTCCTCTTTTTCTTCCTCTGCGCCGGCAACGTCGGAAAAGCGCACTTTCAGGTTGTTCTGCATATGCGCTTTGGATTTACCGATGCCCATCGTGTGATCTCTGCCGCCCGACATTTGACGGAACATCACAAACAGCAATACCAAACCGATACCGATAGACAGCATCGGGAAGAGATAATCCAAAATACTGCCTGCGTTGGGGTTGGTTAAGGTGTATTCTACGCCGTTGAGCGCCGGACCCATCTCCGCTTGAAACGCCAACCAATCGGCATAATAATGTACGCTGGGCATATTGACGGTATAACGAACTCCGTCGTTGCCTACCGCTTCCCACACGAAAGCGTTTGCCGTAAACGATTTGATATCTCCGTTAATCAACAAAGCCTTAAACTTCGCTGCGGAAATCGTCGTCGTTCCCCCGAACACGTCAGTAAACAACGACAGCAACAACACCGCCACCAAAACGCCAGCGACAATCCAAATAATCGTCTTTGTTTTCTTGCTCAAAATATTTTCTCCTTATAGCCTATTCACGAAATATATATAACCAGTTTCTTTACCTGTGAAACATTTTTATTGTACCACAAAAGCCCTTTTATTTACAAGCATTTCTGCGGCAAAAAATAAACTTTCACCTACGTTTCACAAGCCTTTTTTTATAATCGCAATCCAAGTTGAATATTCATTACCGTAAAAAATGTGGATAACTTACCTTCTCGAACATACGTTTGTGGAAAAATAGGCAATATTCTGTTGATATTGTGTGATTTTTTAACATTTTCGACACTTTTCGACAAGTTATCCACAGGCAATTCTCCAATAATCTTTCATAAGTTTGCGTAAAAATCGAGGGGTTTATCCACATTTTTATTTTGTTTTTGCCTTTTTTATGTATTTTTTACCGCTTTTTTAAAAATATTGTAAAGTGTTGTAATATTTTATCCACATTTTTGAAAAGGTTTCGGTGGAATTTCTCTATTTCTCCACAATCGCAGGGTATTTTTTTCTATTTTTTTCCACAAAATGAATAAAATGTGAATAATTGCAGTCGCATTTATCCACATTTTTCACATTGTATTTTTTTCTCTATCCAGAAACCGTTTGCTTTACGCCACCACAAACCAAGAAAAGACGGTCAGTATAGGGTTATTGTTATACATGCCTTTTAAGATTAAAGTATTGTTAAAGAAGGTCGTCATCCACTCCACGGGAATCAACGAAAGCAAGGCGAGCAAGATACTTGCAACGGCAATCGCTTTAAAAGACCCTGCCAAAATCCCGCCCAAGACGTTGATTCTTGCGATAAAGTTCGAGGATTGTGCAACTTTATTCAAAATACCGCGCAACAGCAACATCAGCAGCTTGGCGATAACAAACATCAAAGCGCCGCACAGCACGGTAGCGAGGAAAGATGCAATTGCGCTGCCTACGTATTGCCCGAGCAGCGTTCCCGCCGGGATTTCGCCCACGTATGCCGCAATCTCTTCCAATACGGCGTCCTTCAAAAAATCGGGCAAGGACATCGTATCTAACGTTGCGCGCCAACCTTCCGTAGAAATATCTAAATCGAAGGGTCGAATGGTAGACAGCCAGCCACCCAAACCTTCTTGCATCCACCCCTCAATGCCGAACAATCCGCCCGTTATTTTTAACAAGGGGGCAGATAGGAACAGCACGGCAAGCGTGCAAACGATTGCGGAAACGAACGAGAAAAAGCAGGTAATAAACCCTTTTTTCCCATCTACAATCGCCCAAATCGCCAAGCCTATCAAAAAGACGATATCGGCTATATATTCTGCTTTGAAACCTATTGCAAGCAACATTTCGCTCTCCGTTTTTCTTGATTATTTCTTCGCGCAGCACGCACCTTTCTATCTTATATACAAGTATAGCATATTTTAGCCGCACATTACAAGACTTTTTTACAAATTTGTCGTATATTTCGAAGGGATTTCGGCTATGATTGAAGCATGGAACACTCTTTTCACGCCTACAACTCCCATTGTTCGGGCGGCGTAGCCAGCTCTCTGCAACGCTTACTGCCGTTAAAAAGTATGCAACCTGGGCACAACCCCGAGCCTAATTCAAGCGCCTCTGGGACTACGTTGCCCATCGTCGTCTGCGTCGGCAGCGACTTAGTCATAGGGGACAGTTTAGGCCCTTTAACCGGAAGTATGCTCGCCTTTAAAACACAGGGGCTTGGAGCGTATATTTACGGTACTTTGCAAAGCCCTATCACCGCAAAAGAGGTGAAATATTTAAAGGACTTTTTACGAAAAACCCATCCGGGGCGTGCGATTATCGCCGTAGACGCGGCGGTTGGACGGGTGGAGGATATCGGTATCGTCAAGATCACTTCCTCTCCGCTTTCCCCAGGCGCTGGCGCAAATAAACAATTGGGCAGTTTCGGGGACGCCACGGTGCTGGGCGTAGTTGCCGAAAAAAGCATGGGAAATTACGCCCTATTTAACAACACGCGGCTCAGGCTGGTGCATACGATGGCAGACAAAATCTCCGAGGGGATTGCTACCCTGCTGCACGACTATTCCGCGCGCGCGTATCATTCTTATCAAAGCGCCTTATAGGCTACCTCTGCTCTACAAAAAGTAGGGCAGATTTTTTTTACGTAAGGTCTTTATGGTGAAATAGAGCGGAACACCCAAAGCGTACACCCAAACGCTTTCGGTTGCGGCAAGCGAGGCAGCGAAAAAGAAATACGCGCCGACGGCTGTGGCTTGACCGCCCATATCTCCGCACAAGAACACGATAACAAGAGGAATTAAAAAAGCGTTAAACAGTACGGGGGGCAAGCCTCCCAAGACGATTTTGCCGCCGTCTTTTTGGAAGAGCCTACCGATAAAATAGGTGCACAGCGCCGCCAGCAAGGTCGCCGCCCCACCCACCGCAACGTCGTAGATGGCAAAGGGGGACACGAGGTTCGCAACCGCGCAACCGACAAGCAGCGCTGGCACAGCCTCTACGTAAAAAAGAGGCAATATACACAGCGCCTCGGCGGGTCGGATTTGTAAAAAGCCGTTATAAGCCAAAGCCGAAAACACCCACGTAAGCACGACGTATAAAGCCGCAATAATCCCTGCTCGGCACAGCCGACGGGTAGTAAAAAACTCTCTCATATACAATTTCCTCGGTTTTTTTAATCGGAAGTGTTTACCGAAAACCTTCCGTACGATTGAGTATAGCAAAAACCCGTATCATTTGTCAAGGCTTTTCTATAAAAAAATACCTGCTTTAAAAGCAGGTATCTACTGTTTACATATCCTTACTGTTGCCAAGGAACGTGCCGAAGAAATCAGAAGACTTCTTCATCGACGTACCGCCGCCGCCCGTAGAGGGCTTTTTGTCGCGGTTCATCGACTTTCTGTCATAGCCACGGCTGCCCCGTCTATCATCACGTCTGCCGCCGCGTCTGTCGTCCCTTCTGCCACCGCGTCTGTCGTCGCGTCTTTCCGATCTTGCAGCGATTGCAGGCGCATCGGGGTCTTCCAAGTTCTCAGGTACGATCACTACGTAGCGGTTGGGCTCTTTCCCTTCGCTCTCCGTCTTAACCCCCTCGTACTCAGACAACGCCGCGTGGATAATTCTTCTTTCGTAGGGGTTCATCGCTTCCAATTTGATTTTCTTGCCTAAGCGAATGGCTTTCGCCGCCAAGTTCTCTGCCAAGCGGTTGAGGGTAGCCTCTCTGCTCTCACGGTAATTTTCGCAATCTACCACCACTCTTTTATAATCCTCGCGGCCCTTGTTTGCCACCGCGCCAGCGAGGGTTTGGATCGCGTCGAGCATTGCGCCGTGCTTACCGATCACCGATTGCGAATTTGCCGCAACTACGTTGATTTCGATTTTCTTGTCCTCGGATACGAGCTGCGACACCGCTTCGATGTTCAAAATCTCAAACAGCCCGCCCAAGAAAGCAATGGCTCTTTCGCCGTCCGTTGCTTCCGCAGTCGTTTCTTCGCCAGCAACTTCCGCCGCTACCTCTGCCTCAGGCACACCGATTTCTACCTTTGCAGGAATCGAGCCGAACAATTTTTTCTTTCCTTCTTCCAAAACGCGGATTTCTACGTCTGCTCTTTCCACGTTCAACTCGGCAAGCCCCTTTTGGATTGCATCTTCTACCGTCTTGCCAGTAAACTCTCTGTATTGCATGCTTTTTTCCTTCCTTTACTCTCTCTTATTTGTTCTTATTTTCTTTATTTTCTTTTTTCGGCTTATCTTCCTTGCCTTTTTTACCTTTCTCGTCCTTGTTGTCCTTCTGCCCGGGTAGCGTACGGTTCAATCTTTCCTGCATCGCCTTTTCTTCCTTCTTGCTCATCGTAACGTCCACGATTTTATTGATAAGCATCGTAGACAACAACGAGAAGACGCTGGATATAACCATATAGATAGAGAATGCCGCGCTATACATAAACGCAAAGATACCGAACATAACGGTCATGATGATCATGGTCGTTTTTTGCGTCGCCGCCTGCTGACCGTCTACGGACGAATACTTGTTCTGCGCTTTTTGCGAACGCATCGAAATAAACTGCTGCAGCAAAATCGTACCGATGGACAAAACAATCAAGATAAAGTATCCGTTCGGGGCTTCCTTTGCTTGCGTCAAGTTCATGGTAATTTCATGAAACGCCACTTCGCTGTAAGGGGATGCGTTAAATTTTTGCACGTTGGTGAAATCCACCGCCGTTCCGTTCACGTTAAACGTATTTTTGTCCCCATTAGGCAGCATTTTTTCGTGCGCAGTCAAAGGATGCTCGTACGCAGCGTCCACGTTCCAAACGTTCTTTACCCATAAAAAGCCTACGCGCGTAAAGGAATTGTCTTCATAGTCCTTGCGTACCGCCTCGCGCGCAATTTGGTAATAATAATTGCGGATTACGTTTTCGTTTTCATCGTCGTTCCCCGTCAACGTCAACGTAGGCGCAATCGCCAAGGTTCTATCCTTGTCCGTATAGTACTTTGCTTTTTCCGCCTGAACGGTTTTCTGCTCCTGTTCTACGGTTTCATAACTCGTTTGATATGCAACCGCCGCTTTGACGTATCTTACAAGGTTTTCCTTGGACAAATCGGTGAGGTTTTCGCTCGTCTTTATCGTATAATAAACCGCCTTACCGTCCTGTTGTACGGTGATCGTGCCGTGCGCAGATTCCTCTTCCGTCGCCTCGTACCAAACGTACGTGAGCATGTCCTCGTTAATATTCTCCGTTTCGGGAGCAAAACTTTCAATCGCTTGGTTATAGGCGTGGACGAAACAGTTGTAGTTTTGCACGTTTGCATACTTTGCATACGCGTTGAAACCGCCGATTGCCGTAAAGAACACGACCATCGAAAGGATCATGGGTAAGCAAGAGGAAAACATCGAGATCCCGTTTTCCTTATACATTTCCATAACCTTTTGGTTGTATTTTTCCTTATCGTTGGCATACTGCTTTTGCAGTTTTTCCATTTTCGCTTGATTTTCCTGCATCTTGTTGTTTTGCTTACGCATTACCACTCTTTGATAAATATCAAGAGGCAAAACAATCAATTTCAAAAGCAGAGAAAATACGATAACGCCAATACCAACCGAGCCGATACCTGTAATCAGCCATTCGATAATTTGACCGATCCAGTTCAGCGAAATATCATAAGTTTGACCAAAGTGGTTCAACTCTATCGCATTGAGAAGTTGTATTATTTCCATATTGATTCTTTCCATTTTGGCGTTTACAAACGCCGTTCTATGATTATTTTGTCCGATTAAACCTGATTACAATACCCATTTTTTCTTAAACGGGTTTTCAGGAGCAGGGTCGTAAGTACCACCTTTCACAAACGGCGTACACCGCAAAATACGGCACGCTCCCAAAAAAATCCCGATGATCACCCCGTGGTTGTTAATACACTCTAAGGTATATTGCGAACAAGTCGGGCGAAACATACAGGTATGCTTAGAGAGCCGTCTTTGGTAGAGCAAAATCAGCCGCATACACAGCATTTTACCATACGGTTTCCACACGGTTTTACGTAAAAACCTGCCGTTTTCTTGGATAAGCAGACCAAGGTTAATCCTCATAGACGTCCCCTCTTTATCATTCGCTCTATATCCTCTTTGTAGGTGTGGAAGGAATATTTTTCCCCTACTTTAGGCAGTAAAACGACGGCATACGCCCCCTTCATTTCCCCTATCGCCATCCGAAACGCCTCTCTGAGCAGCCGCTTAATACGGTTGCGTTGCACGGCTTTTCCGTGTCTTTTTCCTACGGAAATCCCAAGCGTCATTTTTTTAGCAGGGCGTACAAGCATCGTTAAAGACGGCGAAAAAAGCCTTGTACCTGCGGTAAAAAGCTTTTGAAAATCCGATTGTTTTTTCAACCTGTAATATTTCATTCTTCCGTCTACACGCGCCCTTAATTTTTTTTAATTTAGCCTTTTTTTCTTCCTTTTCGCCCCGTTGTAGGGGGCAAACAGAAAGCGGCTAATTTACACGAAAACCGCCCAGCTTTTTTTGAACAAGGCGGTTTTATGTCATTTCAATTAGTGGGTCAATCTCTTTCTACCCTTGTTTCTACGTCTTTTCAACACGTTTCTGCCTGCCGTCGTTGCCATTCTTTTACGGAAGCCGTGTACCTTGCTCTTCTGTCTTTTCTTGGGTTGATAAGTTCTTTTCATAACATTTCTCCTGTTTTTGGATTTTTTTATTCTTTGTGTTCATGGCGGACAAAAACGTCGTTTTTCCCGCAACCTTACATATTATACCGAAATCCACCTTTCTCGTCAAGCGATTTTTCCTCGTTTTTGCCTATAGGCGCGGATTTTTCAACCTTTTTTTGCTTAGTTGTCCATTTTGACGGGCATCATCAGATACTCGCTGCCGTTTTCCTCTAAGCCCTCTACCGTATACGGCGACATCGGCGAATTGAAGGAAAGCACCGCTTTTTCCCCGGTCAGCGCCTTCAACGCCTCTAAGAGATACTTACCGTTGAGCGCAATTTTCAGTTCCTTGCCTTCCACTTCGCTCTTTTCCAAAATCTCATTGACGTTGCCCATATCGCTCTGCGCCTGCAACACGATACCGCCCGTCTTGATCTCCAAAACGATGAGGTTGTATTTATCGCCGCGCATAATCACGATTGCGCGCTCTACGCAATCTATGAGTTCCGCACGGTCCACAGTCGCCTTCGTCGTAAACGCCGCAGGGAAAATATGCTCCTTTCTGACGAATTCGCCAAGGTACAACTTGGATTTCAAAACGGTATCGCCTACGGACACCGACAGCATATTTTTCTCTACGTACAGTTTGAGGTTTTCATCCCCTTCCAAAATACGTGCGATTTCCGTCAAAGTTCTTGCGGGGCATACGATTTTTAAGTAGCCCGAGCCGCCTTGCAGGGGGCAGGAAGAAACCGCCATTCTAAACCCGTCCAAAGCGGTAGCGTTCAACGTGCCTTCGCTCGTTTCCAAAAGGCAGCCGCGAAGAATGGGGCGGCTGTCGTCGGTAGCGCAACAAAATACCGTGTTCGCAATCAGTTTTTTCAAATCCTCTTGCTTTACCTCGAGGTAATCCTGCGTAGGGTCGGCAGGAATGACGGGAAATTCTTCCGCAGGCAGAGTGGGCAGCAGGGTAGAACTATCGCCATAATGGATTTTCATACCGTTTTCCTTGTAAGAAATAACAAGTTGCTTGTCCGCAATCTTATTGACGAAATCCGAGAAAAATTTACCGTTTACGCAAATTTCCCCTTCGTCTAAAACCTCTGCTTTCATGGTTTTTTTAATGGAAATTTCCCCGTCGAATGCGGTCAGCGTAATACTGTCGTTTTTGACGGAAATTTTAATACACTCATAGGCAGGAATTAACGTTTTCGTAGCGCAAGCCTTCGATACCGTAATCGCAGCATCCGCCAACACCAAACCGTCGCACATAAATTTCATATTCATTTTCTCCTTAGCGTTTTGTTCCCGTATATTGTACCATATTCCCCTTTTTTAAGCAAGTGAAAACAGCGTAATTTTCCAAGTTATTTTTATAAAAAATAAAAAGGCAGGGGGCAACCCCCGCCTTTATTTTTATAACTTATACCAATAATAATCGTAGTATGTCATCCTAAAATATTTTGCGTTGGTGGACGAATCCTCTACGCTTGTATTTGTACCGCCCGTTTTATTTTGCCAAGAATACAAGTTTGTTGTTTGATACCAAGCAAACGTGTCCTTAAAGGTAACGCTTGCCAAATTGCCGCACTTGTAGAACGCCTCTTTGCCAATACTCATTACACCGCCACCGATTTCTACGTTCGTCAAGCCGCAAGAATAGAAAGCTTGAATGCCGATACTCGTCACGCTATCGGGAATGACCACGTTCGTTAAACTGCTGCATGTGGCAAATGCATAATCACCGATAGACGTGACACCGTCACCAATTACCACACTCGTCAAACTGTTGCAACCGTAGAACGCATACTGATCGATGCCGCCACACGTAATTCTTACTTCCTTCAAGGAAGTAGGAACATAACTAGCATTATTCTTATAACTACTCCCCCCGAAAAGATACCCCAAGGGCTTATCTGCGAACCCGTCTTTTCTGTACCAACCAAACGGCATCGTAATACTTTCCAGCGATGAACAGCCATAGAACGCACTCACGCCAATCGAAGTTATGCTGTCGGGAATGACCACGCTTGTCAAAGTGTTGCAATTATAGAAAGCGCGTTCGTGAATCTCAGTAATATACGAAGGCAAAACCAAGTCCGTTTCCGTCCCCACGTATCCAACCAAAACCTTTTGGTCTCCGTCTGTACAAATTACATAGCCGTTGTCGTTAAGCAATTGACTTTCCGTTATACCGCTATCGCTATTGTATACCGCCAAAGCATAATACCCTACGTAGCCGTTGGTGGAATAACCTTTTTCCACAGTAATATGCGTAGACTTATTGATAACTTCTATAAGTCTATTACATTGATAGAACGCCTTTTCGCCTATCGAAACAACGCTATTCGGGATAACCACACTCGTCAAACTACCGCAATTATAGAAGGCGTACGCCCCAATCGTAGTGATACTGTTGGAAAATTCCACGCTTTTCAAGCGATTGCACCAATAGAACGCATCGTCGCCAACATACACCACACTATCGGGCATAACAACGCTCGTTAAATGATAACATTCGCTAAACGCACCGTTCTCAATACTGATTACTCCGTCCGGAATGATAAACGTCGTCGCCGTTTTTGCGGCTGCATATTGAATAAGCCTTGTCCCGTCCTTCGTATACAAATTACCTTCTATGGATTGATACGCCGTGTTGTTCTGATCAACGGTTACATTCGCCAAGTTAGTGCAACCATAGAACGCCATTTTTTCTATCGAAATAACGCTTGCGGGTATGTCTATACTCGTCAAACCATCGCAATAAGCAAACGCTTTTTCACCGATAGAAGTTACGCTGTTCGGGATAACCACGTTCGTCAAGTTCTTAAATTGACAGAACGCATAATTTCCAATCGTGCTTACACCGTCGGGAATCACAAACTCGGTTATGATTTCGTTGTTTACATACAAATTCTCTACTCGCCATAAAGGATTTGCGGAAGAATTGCTAAACGAAATATTACACCAAGCCGCAAGATCCGTAATATATATCCCTTTTAACATTGTGTCCATTCCAGAGCCGAAGGCATAATTGCCTATTGAATTTACGCTGGCAGGTATGGTGATACTCTTCATATTTTCGCAAGACTCGAACGCATAATCACCAATCGAAGTAACGCCGTCGGGAATCACCAAATCCGTTATATATTCATTGTTTACGTACAACGACCCTGCATACCATAAAGGGTTGGCGTAAGAATCCCCAAACGAAATATTACACCAAGCCGCAAGACTATCAACGTATACCTTCCATAAACCATTGCAATAATAGAATGCACCTTCGCCAATAGACGTTATATTGTCAGGAATGGTTATGCTTGCCAACTTATTGCAATCCTTGAATGCGTAATCGCCAATCGTATTTACGCTATTGCCAAGGGATACGCTCTTCACGCTGGCGCAATAAGCAAACGCTTTTTCACCAATCGTAATTACGTTTTCGCCGATGACTACACCTGTCGCGCTATCACAATAACAGAACGCACCTTTCCCGATACTCACAACGCTGTTAGGAATGGTTATACTCGTCAACCTATGGCAATAAGCGAACGCGTAATCCCCAATCGCCGTTACGTTGATGGGAAGTGAAAACGAAGTGGCGCTTTTGCCGATTGCGTATTGAATAAGTGTTTTTCCGTCTTTGCTGTATAAATTTCCATCTATGGATTGATACACCGTATTGTTTTCCGATACGATTATGCTCGTCAAGTAAGAGCAATCATAGAACGCTTTTTTTCCAATCGAAGTGACACTATCAGGAATAGCTATGCTTGTCAATCCGTTGCAATAAGCAAACGCATAATCCCCAATGGAATTTACACCGTCGGGAACGGTTATACTCGTCAAACTATTACAATAATAGAACGCATTTTCGCCAATCGTAATTACGCTGGCGGGAACGGTTATGCTCGTCAAGCCCTTACAAAACTCGAACGCGCAATCACCAATCGAAGTTATGCCGTCGGGAATGGTTATGCTCGTCAAGTTGTTGCAAGACTCAAACGCGCCGTAAAGGATATTACCGCCTTTAACCACTACCGTTTTTAACGAAGTCGGAATATAGTAGGTGGTGCTGGTTGTACTGCTTGTGCTTGAACCGTAATAAGATTGTACGGTTTCTGTTCCGCCTGTATAACTATTCGCACCGAAAATATACCCGAACGGATATTGATAAGTATCGGTTGCTGTTTTTCTGCTGCCACCCACAAATGGAATGGTAATGCTTTTCAGCGAAGAACAACCGCTAAATGCGCCTTCCGAAATACTCGTTACGTAGTCGGGCACGACGATTTCCGTCACGTATTTATTTTTTACGCCCGTAATCTCACAGGTGGTCGTTGTAGACGTGAAGTTAAAACCGCTCATTTCCGCTTTTAACGCAAACTTTGCCGTCACGTTTTTATCCACCGTGAATGCATATACCAAATCGGTAGAAAGCAATTCATTTCCGCTGTACCAGCCGATAAATTCATAGCCTAAATGAGGTGTTGCCGTTGCCGTTATAGCCTTGCCGTATTTATACGTACCCTTGTTTGTAATCGTGCCGTAAGTGGTATTATTTACCGATAATACATAAGCATTTCTCGTATAATATACGCTCAAAACACGGCCGCCGTCGCCGTCGATATTGCCACTTACCGTACTCATACTTGCGTTGTAGGTAAAGTGCGCATATTCCTTAATTGCCGCCGTTGCGGTGGTATCCGTTTTTCCTTTGCCTTCCACCGTTTCGTGCGGCGTGTAGTTATCATTGTCGATATTTTGCAAATAATAGATAACCGTGTATTTCGTATCGGTGTTTACAGACCAAGTCGCCGTATACGATGCGCTTTTTTCCGCTTTGAAGGTAAATACTTCGTCTTTACAAACGCAAGTTTCACCTTCGTACCAACCAAGCCAAGTATACCCTGCATTGGTGTTTGCTGTCAACGTGATTTGCTTGTCGTATTTATACGTACCTGCGCCCGAAATAACACCTGCTTTATCGTTGCTCTTCGTCGTGGAA
The DNA here is from genome assembly GCA_017408045.1 of Clostridia bacterium. Classification (GTDB taxonomy): domain Bacteria; phylum Bacillota; class Clostridia; order Christensenellales; family Borkfalkiaceae; genus Scatosoma. Next base: position 15,579 of record JAFQVL010000063.1, read on the forward strand.
ATCGTATAGAAATTCCGTTTATAATATACGCTTAAAACTTGGCTACCGTCGCCGTCGATATTACCGCTCAATACGTTTTTAAAATACTCTTGATTGAGTGTAAAATGCGTATACTCCTTAATCTCTGCTTCTACGGTAGTATCCGTTTCCCCTTTACGTTTTTCGGTTTCGTATAAGGTATATTCGTCATCGTCAAGGTTTTGCAAATAATAATTGACCGTATATTTTGTGTCTTTATTCACATACCAACCTGCCGTAATGGTCGTGTTTTCCGTAATCGGTTTTGTAAAATCGTAATCCCACCCTGTAAAGGTATAACCTGTCCTTGTTGTGGTTGGCTCGGTGGCAAGATAGCCTTCTTCTATCGTTTGCTTTTCCACCGGCGTACCGCCGTCTACGTCAAAGATTACTTCGTACTTATGCAAACGGTAAAGGTTTACCGTATACGTATTGCGCAACTCGTCGTCCAACATCTCAAATACGTATGCGACGTTATTTCCTTCTTGTAAAGTTATCTTTTTCGTTGGAATCGGGGGCACACCGTTTTTATCAAAAGAAAGAATAAATTTCGCCTTTCCTACTACCGCGACTTCGTCTACAAACGAAAATTCCGTTATTGCGTTTCGCACCGTGCCGTAGACGTTCGTGCCGTCCACGGTAAGGGTGTTGAATAAAATACCCGTTTCCTCTTGAAGTACATAGCCACAAACGGTGCAGGTTTGCGGCGTGTTTACTGTTGCGGGCGCACCTGCCGTGTGTTTTTCTTCGTTTTCTTTATCACCGCACTCGCATTCATGCCAATGGTGGGTGTCGTTGCTTTCCCATTCCGTGCTGTGTTCATGGGGGAGCTTGTCGATAGGCTCGGTTTTCGTTGCCGTTTTGCAAACCGTACACGTATAGGTCGTTTCGCCTTCTTTCGTGCAGGTCGGGGCTTTGGTTTCTTCGCCCTTATCCCAAGTATGTACGCCCGTCGCAGGGATTTCTTGGTAGGTGGAATACTCACACCCTTCTCTTTCGCAGGTTACGTATTCTTCCCAACCGATCTCCGTACAGGTGGGGGCTTTTGCTTGGTGTGTTTTCTCATCGTGCGTAAGGGCTTCTACGTCTTCGGTATAGGTCGCTGTTTCACAAACAGTACACGTAAACGTTTTTACACCCTTTTCCGTGCAAGTCGGTTCGGTGGTTACTGTACCGTCATCCCAAGTATGTACGCCCGTTACGGAAATTTCCTGGTAGGTGGAATACTCGCACCCTTCTCTTTCGCAGGTTACGTATTCGTTCCACCCAATTTCCGTGCAGGTGGGGGCTTTTGCCTCGTGGGTTTTTTCATCGTGCCCGAGCGCAAGAATTTCTTGTGTGTAAGCACTGCCACAGGAGCAAGTGTACGTGATTAAACCTTTTTCTATACAAGTCGCATTTTTTGTGATTTCCGCCGTATAAGCGTGCTCGTGTTGTTCACGGCACGCAGAAAAACCGAATATACATACAAGCATCGTCGTGATTGTCATAATAAAAAGTAAACGTTTCTTTTTCATAATCACCCTCCGCAATCAAAAGTAATAGAATTCAAAATCATTTTATCATTTTTTAATCCACTCGTCAATAGAATTGTATAGAAAACCTTTTCTATAAGAAAAAACTCCTTTTTAAAGGAGTTTTTTTATCGTATATACCGTTTTTTTTACAACGGATTCTTGCGTTCCTTGCCCTGCCCACGAGGGTATTTATTCGGCGTAGGCTGTATTTTTTCCACTACCGCCAAAGTCCTCTCGCCGTACCCCTCGGGTAATTCGTATTTCACTAACGTCTTTATTTTCGCCCCAAGCGTTTTATAGGCAGATTTCGCCTCTTCAATCTCCGTCGTATCCCCACTCTTATAAGCAACGAACGCGCCGCCTACGCGTACGAAAGGCAAGCAGTATTCGCTCAGCGTATTCATTCTCGCCACCGCGCGCGCCGTCGCAATATCGTACTTTTCCCTATGTATACTCTCCCGAGCCAAATCCTCTGCTCGTTTTGAATAAATATTCACGTTGGAAAGCCCCAATTTATCCACAACCGCGTGCAGAAATTCGCATTTTTTCCCCACGCTCTCTACCAGCGTAAAGGATAGATCGTCGCGCAGCAGTTTTAAAGGCATCGAAGGAAACCCCGCGCCCGAGCCGATCTCAATCACTTTGGCGTTCTTCGGAAAGAATTTTTCGCCTGCGACGCTGTCGAGGAAATGCTTATAAAACATATCCTTTTCCTCTAAAATCGTCGTCAGATTATACCGCGTGTTATATTCGAGTAGCAACGCGCGAAACGCATCGAATTTTTCCTTATATTCCCCTTTTAATAATACGCTATATTCCTCTAATTGCATACCTTTCCACCTGTCTGTGTATAAAGTTATCCACATTTGTATACAACTTTGTGGATAACTGTTTCTTTTGTTTTTTATTCATTAAATTTGAATATTTATTTTTGTAATACGCGGGTGTCTTTGTATAGGTTTTCCACTTATACACAAATACTGCACAATTTTATCCACCGTGATTTGGCGGGTTATACACCGCCTTAAAAATCGTTAAAAGCCTTGATTTTGTAAGGATTTTTTTGTGTGTTTTCAACGGTTATACACATCTCCACAGTCTCTACTACTAATACTACTAAATTAATTTGTATATATACCATCATTCTGTTATAGGCTGGCTGAAAAAATTGTGTCATTATTTCTACCACAAGGAAAAAGTCTTTTTTTAAACAAGAGAGAATTTTGGACACAACGACAGCCGAGGTAGTTCGATTATATCCAAGCCGTAAAAAATTATACGAAAAATCGAACGTTTTCTTTTCCTTTTTTCTTCTGAAAAGCGCGGACGGTGTACGCCGCCCCACCCGATTTCGAAAGACAGTAAGCAAACAGTAAATCCGCTTTTTCTACCATATAATCGTTTCGGATAAAGTAGCACCCTCTTTGATATTCCGAACAAAAGACGACCACATCGTCGCATTCTTCCAGCACCTTATAATAGCGGCGTTTGTCCTCGGCGGAGTAATACCTATCCTGTCCGTGGAAAGGGATACAGCCGCATAAATGCAAATCGGGAAACTCTAACCGCAGTTCAATCAACAGTTCCGCCGTCAGCAAATCAAAACCGACCGCAAGGCCGTTATAAAAGCATTGCACGCCTGCCTGTATCAGCGCACGCAAATCCGCCTTTAACTTCTCGCGGGAGAGATTTTTAGGCAAATCACGATGCCCCGTAATGGCGCAACTTTTATATTCGGTTGTGGTGATACAAAGCTGCTGCATAGGCGTTTCCTTTTGCGATTTAAGTTTCTTCGACTACTTCCTTATCGCCATAATAAACATCCAAAATTTGGGCGATTTTCTGCAATACTTCTTCTTTTCCGTAGCCCGTTTCCGAACTGGTAGCCAGCAGGTTGCTTTCTCCCATATAGAGGTCGGCGGCAATTGCCTTTTTATGCTCTTTAAGTTTCATTTTCGACAGTTTGTCTGCCTTCGTTAAAATCACGGTAAAAGGCAGGATGTTGAAATGCAGGTACTCAATCATTTGCACGTCGTCCGCCGTGGGGTCGTGGCGGCTATCCGCCAACATAAACACGTGCGCGACGTTTTGTTTTTCCTTAAAAAACGCGTCCAACGTTTTTGCCCACTTCGCTTTCTCTGCTTTCGATACCTGCGCAAAGCCGTAGCCGGGCAAATCTGCAAGGATAAACTCCCCAAAGTCAAAGTAATTAACCAGCCTCGTTCTGCCAGGGGCGCTGCTGGTTTTCGCCAACTTTTTACGATTTGCGAGCATATTAATAAACGAACTTTTCCCCACGTTGCTCTTGCCGCAGACGGCAATCATCGGCTTTGTAGGCGTGATAAACTGCGCCTTGGTTGCCGCCGAGGTGATAAACGTAGCGTTTTTAATTTGCACAGTCTTTTGCATTTTTTACCTGCCTTAGTCGTTTTTATTTCTCTATCGCCACGTCGAAAACTTCGCTGACGTTTTCCGTAAGTACGAAACGCAGCGTTTTTGCAATCTCCGCAGGAATATCCTGAATATCCCGTTCGTTTGCTTTCGGGATAATAATCGTGGAGATCCCAGCGCGCGCCGCTGCCAAAGCCTTCTCCTTTAAGCCGCCGATGGGCAGCACTTTCCCTCGCAAGGTAATTTCCCCCGTCATAGCGACGTCGGTGCGTACTTTCTTTCCTGTGAACACGGAAAGGATTGCAGTAGCAATCGTAATCCCTGCGCTAGGGCCGTCTTTAGGGGTTGCTCCCTCGGGAACGTGTACGTGTACGTTGTTCGTTTCAAATAAATTCTCGTCGATGCCGTATTCCTTAGCGTTTGCACGTACGAAGGTCAGCGCCGCCCGCGCAGATTCCTTCATGACGTCGCCAAGCTTACCTGTCAAGAGAATCTCCCCTTTTCCTGCTACCTTGGTTGCCTCGACAGTCAAGGTTGTCCCGCCGTACGCCGTCCAAGCAAGGCCGTTTACAGCGCCTACCTCAGGGCTGCGTTTTTCCTCGTTCAATACGTACATGGGTGCGCCCAACAGTTCGATAACCTTCTTTTTCGTAATCGAAACGGGACGCATTTTTTTATGGTCTGCATACTTCACCGCAATCTTACGGCAAACAGAGCCAACCGTTCGTTCCAAAGTACGCACGCCTGCCTCTAAAGTATAACCTTCAATCAAAGTCTGCAACCCTTCTTCGGTAAACAAAGCCTGTTTTTCGGTGATACCGTTTGCTTTTAACTGTTTAGGAATAAGGTAATGCTTTGCAATCTCCATCTTTTCTTGCAAAGTGTAGCCAGAAAGCCGGATGACTTCCATTCTATCTAAAAGAGGTTTTGGAATGGTGTCTAAGGAGTTTGCCGTCGTGATAAAAAGCACCTTGGAAAGGTCGTAAGGAACTTCCAAATACCGATCGCGGAAAGTGGGGTTTTGTTCGGGGTCTAAAACCTCTAACAAAGCAGAGGCGGGATCGCCGCGCATATCCGAGGAAATCTTGTCAATTTCGTCGAGTAAGAACACGGGGTTAATCGAGCCTGCGTTTTGCATCGCATACAAAACCCTGCCGGGGATTGCGCCGACGTACGTTTTACGGTGTCCGCGGATTTCCGCCTCATCCTTAACACCGCCAAGACTCATGCGCACGAATTTACGATTAAGCGCGCGCGCCACCGAACTTGCAATACTCGTCTTTCCCACACCGGGAGGACCTACCAAACACAAAATCGGGGCTTTCATATTCCCCGTCAACTTCAATACTGCCAAATATTCGGTGATACGCTCTTTGATTTTTTCCAAGCCGTAGTGATCGCTTTCCAAAACCTTTACGCAGTCGGAAAGTTTTTCGGTATCCTTCGTTTCTTCCGTCCAGGGAAGAGATAAAACTTGGTCTAAATAAGTGGTAATAATCGTGTATTCAGGCGCAGAGGGCTGTATACGACTAAGGCGAGAAACTTCCTTCAAGCACTTTTCTTCCACTTCAGGCGGCAGATGTTTTTCGAGGATTTTTTGCTTATATTCCTCTTCCTCTTTGCCGGTATCTCCCAATTCTTCGTGGATAGCGCGAAGCTGTTCGCGCAGGAAATATTCCTTTTGATTTTTGTCGATGCTTTGACGGACGGCGTTTGCGATTTTCTTTTCAATTTTTGCGATTTCCAACTCGTCGTTTAAGCACTTTTCAAACAATTTCAACCGTTCTAAAACGCGCGGTTCTTCCAAAATTTTCTGCTTGATAGCATTGCGAACGCGCATAGAAGAAAGTAAAATATCTACGTACTCGTCGGGGTCAGAGCAAAGATCTGCTTTTTGCAACAGCTCTTTTGCAATCTTCCCATCCGTTCCCAAAACGTCGGAAACGAGCGCTTTTGCCGTGCGAAAATACGCCTCTGTCAATACGTCGTCTCCCTTTTTAGGCGCAACCTCAACGACGTGCGCCCAAAAGCAGAGATCGTCTTGATAAAATTCAGAAATCTTCGCGCGATAAAGCCCGTCTGCGTGTACGCGAATCGTACCGCCAGGCAGTTTAGAAATCTGACGAACGCGCGCGACGACCCCGACGGTATACAAATCGTCGGCGGTAATTTCGTCCCGTTTACTATCCTTTTGAGAAACGATGAAAAGCAGACGGTCTGCATTTTCCGAGGCTTTTTCTACCGCTTTTAAGGTGCGTTCTCGCCCCGCCTCGAAGATAATCGAAACGTGCGGAAATGCGATTTTTCCCCGAAGGGGAATTAAGGGGATAGACAACTCCCTGATTTTTTGAAATTCTTGATTTTTTTCCATATGCTAATTATAACCTAAAAACGAAGTATTTTAAACGCAAGTAATTTATACAAAAACGCCTCTAAAGAGAGGCGTTTTCAGTACCTGCTTTGCAAGCTTAATTTTGAACGGATGTTTCCTCTGTCTGTTCTTCCGGATTCTTCGTATCATCTTCGTCTACGTCGTTTTCATCACAAGTATACCCGTAATTGTAGGCATATTTAGAATAATGATAATAGCCGCGGTAATTGCTATAGATTTTACCTTGAGACGCGTGGTAATCGTTGACAACCACCCCTAAAACTTCTGATTTTGCGAACTGCAACGTCGCAAGAGAGCGCTGTACGTCCGAAACGTAGGAAACGTTGTGTCTGCAAATCAGCACCGCACCGTCTGTTTTCGGCGCGATAGCCAAAGCGTCCGAAACCATCAAAACAGGGGGCGTATCAATGATTGTATAATCAAATTTTTTCCTAAGTTCTTCTAAGAACGTAGCCATTTTGTCGCTTTCAAGCAATTCATAAGGCTTAGGAGAGTGCGTTCCGCAGGGAATAAAATACAGATTTTCGTTTACAGTCGAGTGATGTAAAATTTCTTCAAAAGAAACCAAACCCGAGAGGTAGTCGCTAAGACCGGGCGAAGATTTACATTGGAAATATTTTGCAACTCTGCCCTTGCGGATATCGGCGTCAATCAAAACGACCTTTGCATCCGACATTGCAAACATCAAAGCAAGGTTTACCGTAACCATAGTCTTACCGTCCTCAGGGTAAGAGGAAGTAAAGGTGAGGATGGAGCCTCCCTGCTTTTCAGGAATGGAAACGGAAAGAGATGCTTTTAAATTACGAAATGCTTCCGTAATATCGAAGGGCGTGTTCTTATCCAACAGGTATACCTTACGGGGAATTTTATGTTTCTTTGCGTCTTTTTCATGACGACGGTTTTTTAAGTTTTGAAAAAATCCCATACTTACACCTCCTTATTCCGTTGTTCAGATTCATTCTGAGCGTTTACTTCTTCTTCGCCGATGGAAGGAATAACACCCAGAAGAGGAACGTTGAGTTGACGAGCAACCAAGTCGTAATCACGGACGCGCTTATCCGATCTATCAAGGAAGATGACTACAACGCAAGCAACTACAACAGCGATTGCCGCAACCAGCAAAGCAAATTTAATCGACTGTTTTAAAATATATCCCTCATTGATCAGGGAGATATCGGTGATGGTGGTGATTTGCGTACAACTCGTCGAAGTATAACCATCAGGAATGATCATTTTTTCACATACGTACTTAGGCAATTCCGACTGCACGCGCGCCAACAGATCTTCTGCAAACGGCTGATTATCTTCCCCTAAAACGGACAGTTCGACGTAAATGAAGCTTCGCGCCAGGTCGACGGCGTTGTCCAAATCTTTTTTGTCTTGTACGTAGGAGAATTCAACTGAATCCAAAATAATCAAAAGCAGTTCTTGGTAGCTTGCCGTCTTTCTCCAAGCGTTCAAAGCAACGGTGATTTTTTCCTCTGCCGTCTTTGCCGCCGCGAGATAGATTTCTTTCGCTTCCGCTGCAGCATCTTTTGCGCTAATGTAAGCATTCTCCGCACTCTTCATCTCGCTATACGCTTCGTCCAAATACTCGTCTTTCAAGACTTCTTTCAAACGCAAATATTCTTCCTCGTTGAAGGTGGAGTTAGCAACTTCATCCGCGTTAAAATGCTTTAACCAAAGTGGGTTGAGTTTCTTTAAAGCCGCGTTATATATGTTATAGGCCTCACTCTTTTCTGCGTTTGCCGCAAGGTAGTCGTCCTGTTTTTCCAATGCTACGTTATAATCTGCTCTTGCAGCGACAATCTTATCGTCTAAACCCAAAGCGACTTCCTTTTCATTGAGAGGGTCTACCCACTTACCGGTTTCAGGTAAAACGTCGCCGTTCAAAATGAGTAATTCCCCAAAACTTTCCGAATTGAGAAGTCGTACGATATTGTCCATAACGTTCTTACCGTAAGCACCGTAAACGCCGTAAGTAGAACCACCCGTCAAATCCATATCTTCTTCCTTATCGGGGCGCACAGGGTTGACGTAGAATTCCATATTCGTACCCCAGTAATAGACGTTGTAAGACGTTGCAAAACCAATTGCGCCACCCAACAAACCTCCACACAACAATACGAGAATGAGAATCTTTATTTTCGCCAACAGGATTTTTAATAAACCCAACAGGCTAAGTTCTTCATTTTGGAGCTGTTCATTTTCGTTCATGGTATTCTCCTTTTTAACTGATATGTAATCGTATCCGCTTTCTTTTCTAAAAGAAAAGTAAGCCGTTCAAATGACATTATAGCACCATTTTTACGAAAAAGCAAGTATTTCTACAAGAAATAACTGTAAAAATCTTCCCTTAACCGCTTGAAAAAAAGCGGGAAATATGCTATACTACAAGGAAGAGGCGCTATACCGGCGGCTAAAAAAGAAAAAAGGGAGCAGGACGGGTGCAAGAGATTTTACAAAACACAACCGCGTATACCCGTTTGTTGTCGCAAAGGGAAGAAGGAAAACTCTCTCACGCCTACCTACTCGTGTACGACGACCCCGTACACACCAAGACGGCGTTGAAAGCGCTGGCAAAAATCCTCTTTTACGCAGAGGAGAACGGCTATAACGAGTACGGTAATTTCGAGCAAGAACGCATTGCGCGACTTATAGACGGGGAGAAGTACGCCGATTGCCTTGTTTATCCAAAAAACGAAAAAAGGTTGAACGTCGAGGAATGTGAGCGTATCGTCGAGGAATGTTTTATCCACGCCGTCGAGGGGGAAAGGAAGGTAATTCTCATCGACCGTATCGACGAGGCGTTGCCCACCGCGCAAAACAAATTATTGAAAGTGTTAGAAGAACCGCACGAAGGGGTAGTATTCTTATTGTCGGCAAGGACAACCTATCCCGTTTTGCAAACGGTTTTATCCAGAACGCAAAAACTGGAAATTACACCCTTCCCGATAGAAAAAGTAGGAGCGTGTCTGCGACGAAACAAAAAAATCACCGCAAATGCAGAGGAAATTCAGTTGGTGTCTGCACTCTCTTGCGGCAGCGTTGGCACGGCGGAAGGCTTACTTGCGGCAGGGTATTATAAGACTTTGCTGACCGACGCTTTTGCCCTCTGCGAGTGCGAATTAGACCGTCTGCCGATTGCGGCAAAGCAGGCAGGCGCAACCAAAAACAAAAAAGAGTTGGTGTCGATTCTGCGTTTAATTTTTAGAGATGCGGCGTTTATAAAACTTGGTCAAAAGGCGCAGATGCTGCTTGCGCCCGAAAAAGAACGGATTTCCCGCATCGCGCAGCGTTTTTCTTACGCTGCCCTCACCCACGCACAGGAACGGCTCTCGGCGGTGGAAAAAGAGGTAGTATTCAACGCGAATTTCACGCAGGCTATTGAGCTGTGTATGGCGAGGATTTTAGTGAAATAATAAGGAAACAGTATGGTAAAAGTAGTAGTTATAAAATTTAAAAACGGCGGAAAGCTGTATTATTTTGCCCCTAAAAACGGGGAAGTGTACGAGAGGAATATGCCCGTCATCGTGGAAACGGCGAAGGGCTTGGAATACGCTTGGGTGGCGTACCCCACTCGCGAAGTGGAGGACGAAGAGGTGGTACAACCCTTAAAACCCATCATTCGTATCGCCACGCAAAAGGATAAAGATTTCTATGCGGCGGCAGAGGCGAAAAAACCCGAGGCGATGCGTATCTGTCGGGAACGGATTGCAAAGCACGGGTTAGAGATGAAGCTTGTGGATTGCGAATATGCTTTCGACGGCAGCAAGATTGTGTTCTACTTCACCTCGGCAAACCGTGTGGACTTCCGCGAGTTGGTAAAGGACCTTGCCTCCACTTTCCACAACCGTATTGAACTCCGACAAGTGGGCACGAGGGACGAAACGAAGTACCTCGGCGGACTTGCGCCCTGCGGCAGAGTGTGCTGCTGCGCAGGCAATATGCCTGAATTTAAAAAGGTGACCATTAAGATGGCAAAGACGCAAGGTTTAGCGTTGAACCCTGCAAAAATCAACGGGCTTTGCGGCAGATTGATGTGCTGTCTTAGTTATGAGAGCGAATACTACGCAGACGCGTACAAGAAAGTACCCAAAGTGGGTTCGGAAGTCGGTTCGCCCGACGGCAAAGGGATTGTTGCGTCGGTGAATATGCTGAAAATGACGGTCAAAGTCAAGATCGACGACCAAAACGGCGGTCTGATTTACAAAGACTTCCCCGTCGAGGAAATCAAATTTAAAAAAGGCAACGCGCCCGTCAAAGACGAGGACGAGAAAGACGAAGAATAAGAACAAGAACAACAAAAAGCTCTGCATTATCGCAGAGCTTTTTTACTCTAAAGAAATATAAAAAAATAAAAAAAAGTGGCAGTAGAAACTTGACAAAGGAAAAATATAAGATATAATGCGGACACCGAGTTTGTTTTGAGGGGGAAACGGCTCGGTGTTCTTATATTTTAATAAGGGGGTGTTTACGTGTAAAGGATAGCTAAAAAACAAAAAAATTGAATACGTAAAAGGGAAAAGTAAAAAAGAAAATAAATTTTAAGGAGAGAATTATGGAAGGAAATAGCAGAAAAATAATCATCACACCAACGCCGATGCCGGAACCGGGTTCAACCGAAGGCGATGATTCTATTAAGCATGAAATATCGAACGTGCAGCAGGAATACGGATTGATTAAAGGCGTGAAAGCACACGTCAATTTTGACGATAAGAGCTACGCAATGTCCGTGCCGATCATTCAAGGCAAGGACACAACGATGGGTATTACATTGTTGCAGATACATAACCCCAGCAACGAATTGACGGTCTTTGGCGGCGGCATTCGATTTAATTTCAGCGAGGAATTGCGGATAGACACAGAGGATAGTAGCTACTACAAATACACAGACGAGGTTGGCAAGCAGGAGCGTTTTAAAAACCAATATTATTATAAAGGCAGCAGCTACGTATTAAGCGAAGCGGATATAAACGAGATGACGTACGACCAAACGCTTGGTTGCTACGTACACGGCTCCGCAAAGGTGGAATACGACGGGCAGACAAAAAACGGATGGAGATTTGTATCTGCCAAAGAAATGCCAACGGTGCAAGGGGTTTTAAGCGTAATGGAAACCAGCTTAAACACCGTAAAAAGCAATCACGACGAAGGTGAAACGTCAGGTATGGCTACGAAAGCATATTATCTTAGGAAAGGCAACCAAATTAAAGTATTCAATACAGCTGGGTATCTAATTCAGATTGGCAACAGTACAGGTCAATTCGTGTATATTGTGCGAGAGAATGGGCACAAGATTTTGCGTATTTTTGACCATGAGGGCAGAGAGATTACCTTTGAGTACAGTAGCGGCAAACTGCAAAAAATCACAGACAGCCGCGGTAGAGAAATTCTCTATACGTACGACGGACAAAGAGTCCAAAAAATCAGATACCGCGCGAATGCAAGCAGCAGTACTTCGTATGAAAGTTTAACCTATAATCACCATATCGTAGACGGCGTAAAGCAAAACAAGACCACTATTACATCTTCAGACGGCGAAAGCGCGACCTTAGAATATACCACGCAAGAGGGAAATTCGCTAACCAAAATCACCTACCAGCCGCAGAACAAAACGTTATCTTTTTTATACACCGACACAAAGGTTATTGTCAGCGCCGAAAAAGGCACGCAGGAAGAAGGCACGCAGGAAGAAGGCACGCAGGAAGAATACACCGTTTATAGAGGCGCGGAGATTCCGTATATCAACGAATATAAACAGACGGTGAACGGAAAGATAACGGCATACAATACCTATTTAATTGCCCAAAGAAGCGGGCTTATCGTGCGGGAAACGAAATATCCAAAGCGTTCACAGCTTTGCAAGGCAACGGTTCCAAGCAGCTTGCCGATTATCCACACGGTAAAGAACGATCGTCGAAAACTGGTTTTAGAGGAAACGCAGGAGAATATCGAGGTATCACCAACAGTCAACAAGGACGTGCATACGACGTATACTTATAACGAATATGGAATGCCTGTAAAACGCCGAACGGTAGAAACGTACTCCACGGGCGAAAGCTACGCTTACGTAGAAGAAAGCTTTTACAATCCAACGACCCTTGGCTTACAAAAGAAAGTATCCTACGTAGAGGGCGAGGAGCAAACGACGGGATACGCGTTTGAATTCTATACCTACGACAGCCAAGGCAGAGTAATTAAAACCAAGACGGTGAGAAAGATTTGTGAATGCAGCGGGGATTGTACCTGTAAAGGGTTAGAGGATAGCACCACTCTTTTGGGCTTCGTGCAGGAGCAGACCTATGACGAACACGGCAACGTGGTATCTAAAAAGGACGAAACGGGGCTGTATTATACGGCTTACACGTATACGGAGAATACCAAACTTTTAAAGCGAGAGCATAGACCAGGGACTACCTCACAACACCAAATCGAATACACCTATGACGAACGGGATAGATTAGTCAAGGCGGCGGAAACAGCCACATATAACGTTATGGGGTATACCGCAGACAACGTTTCCGTAATGGGTGTAAAGAACAACGAACAGCTGTTGCAGTTTACTTACGACACAAGAAAGCGATTGTCACAGGTATCGTTTGGCGGTAGCGTGTACGAGGGTATGGAGTATGGCGAGAACGAAACTTACAGCGAATACGACGTGGACAGGATTGAGCTGAACAACGCCAACGTCGAAAAATTCAAACTCTTGTCCGATGTAAAGGGCGCAAAGGAATGGTATTTCTACACCCCTGCTGCTACTGAGGAAAGCCCTACCCCTGAAGAAACCTTGTTGTTTACCAACGAATACGACGAATACGGACAGTTGGTGAAATTAGATGCAACCGTCTACGGCGATACGTATCACTATGATGAAACGTACGAATATGACGAGACAGGTAGGCTAACCTATTACGACGGAGACCTTATCAGAGAAACGTATACGTATAACAATAAGGGACAGATATCGCAGATTGTGTATACGGGTGTGGCAAGCAGAACGGAAACGCGAGAATACACGGACGATTCGCGAGGGTTGTTAGAGAGAATCAGCTACGGCGACGTGGCGTGCTGGAAAACGTATGATAAATACGGGCGTTTACAATACCAAGGAGTTGAGCTGAATGGTTGCTATGACGTGTCTGATATAAAGTATAAAACCGTAAACGACCACGAAACGAATCAGGTGCAGGAATTTAGAAACTCGGTAGACTGCTTTACTTATACCTATGATAAAAATGGGAATATCACGGAAATCTACAACTGGGGCAACCTCATTAAAAAATACACGTACAGTATTCAGGGAAGATTGACCACGGAAGAAAATCTGTCGATATCACAAAAGACGGAATATACGTATAGCCAGCAAGGAGATATTACCCAAAAGACAAGGTATATAAAGGATTTTAATGGAAACTATTTTAAACCTACAACGAAAACCTATACGTACAGCACGGACGGAAAGTATTTGTTGACGGCTTACAATGGTAGCGCGTGTGTATATGATGCGTTAGGTAATCCCACTACCTATAAAGGGAAGACCTTGGTGTGGGGTCAAGGGAAACGCTTGCTTTCTTACGACGGCTTAAATTTCACTTACGATGCGAGGGGTAGACGAATCCAAAAAGGCAGCGAAAGCTACTATTATGATAGCCGAGATAGGTTGGTAAGAGGTGGCGTGTTAGACTATTACTACGCCGATAACGAGGTAATAAGTTGTGCGTATAACGGCGTAAGATACATTTATTGCAAAGACGTGTTTGGAAATATTACGGCAATACTTGACGAAAACGAGAATGTTGTGGTAAAATATGATTACGATGCTTGGGGCAACCACCGTGTATTAAACAGCGCGGGCGCGGTAATCACGGACACGCAGCATATCGGGCATAAGAATCCGTTTAGATACCGTGGGTATTATTACGATACCGAAACGGGGTTATATTACCTGAAATCAAGATATTACGACCCCGAAACCTGCCGTTTCATCAATATGGACAGCGTGGAATACGCCGACCCGACCTACCTGCACGGCTTAAATCTCTACGCATATTGTAATAACAACCCCATTATGTACGTTGACCCGAACGGGAATTTCTTCTGGCTATTAGTAGTTTTGGGTTTAGGTGCAGTAGCGGGCGGTATTTTAAGTGGAGTAGAAGCGTATAACAGCGGTGATCGAGGCTGGGAACTTGCAGGGGATATTGTTTTAGGGGCAACCATAGGGGTTGCTGTTGCTGGAGCCGCTATAACGGTTTCCTCTGTTGTTGCTGGTGCATTTGGTCAAGTTGCTTTTTTAGGAACAACGGTTAAACAAGCATTTGCTATTGGCGCGTTGGCATATAATGGTTTTGGTGCGATAGTTGCGCCGCTAATAGGACAAAGTATGCAGCTGATAGAAATAGGAGGCAATTCTTATAAGGATGCTATAGAATATCCTGTTTCAGGAATTACAACCACGAATGGTATCGTTAAGAATAATCAAAGCCCTAATTCAAACGTAAAAAATCTTTTTAGAAAATTAAGGAATTTAAAAGATTTTATGTAATAGGAAAGGAGAATATAAGTGATAGTTTTTAAAGGAGAGATATCGAAAAGCTGTAAAAAATATTTAAAAAAGCAAGACTTGCATGGGCGATGGATTCTATGGTCGATAATTGTACTTGTTTTAAGCGCAGGCATTATTTTTTTAGCGGCAATTTACGATTGGATTGTTTTAAGTTTTCTTTTTCTCCCTTTTTTGATTGTCGCAGGGGATTATTTTTCAATGCCTCAAAACGCAATGCTTAGCTATCCTAAATCAATAACGATAACAAACGACGAAGTTTGGTTAGAATGTCAATCTGGAACAATAACACGCTCGTTGTTGGATGTCAAATGTGTCATTGATTGTGGAGATTGGTATTATGTTCAATTTTATTTTCCTCATCATAAATATTTCGCCTGTCAAAAAGATTTAATCATAGAAGGAACAATAGAGGAATTTGAAGAACAATTTAAAGGTAGTATTACACATATGAATGATGTGAAATAAAGCGAAAGGCGGAGCGTGGAAACACGCTCCGCCTGTTGTTATAAACAAAGAAGCGGTGTCAAACCGCTTCCTTGTAGATAATTTTGGGTTGTGCTTTTTGCGTGATACACTCTTTGGTCAAAATGACCTCGGAAATATTTTCCTCGGAAGGGATTTTGTACATGACTTCCGTCATCACGCCTTCGATAATCGTTCTAAGCCCGCGCGCGCCCGTCTTTAAACGGATTGCCGTCTGCGCGATTTCGCGTACCGCCTCTTCCTCTACCGTCAGTTGTACGCCGTCTAAGCCCACTAACTTTTGGTACTGCTTGATGATGGCGTTCTTCGGCTCGGTCAAAATCTTCATGAGCGCCTTTTCGTCCAAAGGCTCTAAATTGACGACGATGGGGATACGGCCTACGAATTCAGGGATTAACCCGAACTTCGTCAAATCCTGCGGCTGTACGTCCTCTAAAAGAGAGTAATCCGCCTCGCCCTCGCCTAATTTTACCTTGCCGCCAAACCCAAGCGACGAAGTCTCCGTCCTTGCCGACACAATCTTGTCGAGGCCCACGAACGCACCGCCGCAAATAAACAAAATGTTGGTGGTGTCAATCTTCAAACACTCCTGCGAGGGGTGCTTTCTGCCGCCCGTCGGGGGAACGCTCGCTTGTGTGCTCTCGATAATCTTTAAGAGTGCTTGCTGTACGCCTTCGCCCGACACGTCGCGAGTGATAGAAACGTTTTCGCCTTTTCTGGCAATCTTGTCGATTTCGTCGATATAGATGATACCGCGCTGCGCCTTTTCGATATTGAAATCGGCGTTTTGAATGAGCTTTAAAAGGATATTTTCGACGTCCTCACCGACGTAGCCTGCCTCCGTCAAAGTGGTAGCGTCCGTCGTAGCAAAGGGTACGCCGATGATTTTCGCCAAAGTGCGCGCCAGCAGCGTTTTGCCGCTACCCGTAGGACCGAGCAGCAACACGTTGCTCTTTTCAATTTCCACTTCGTCGTCCTTGGACTTTTTCATACCTGCGTTGATACGCTTATAGTGGTTGTAGACGGCAACGGAAAGCACGCGCTTTGCCTTGTCTTGTCCAACGATATATTTATCTAACTCGGATTTTAATTCAGAGGGCTTTTTGAGGGGGATTTCTTCCGTTTGCGGCTGCGTTTCAGCTGCCTCTACCATATCGTAGCAGACACGAACGCACTCCTCGCAGATAAAAGCGTCGTTGCCTGCAATCAGTTCGCTGGTTTTTTCTTTTTCTCTTCCGCAAAAGGAACAGTAGTGCTTATTTTCTGACATACTTTTTTTAACACTCCGTGTTATAGTTTATAAAAATAGCGTAAAACCTCATCGTTGGTGGCTTTACGCTATCAAAATTATCTTCTTACGAACACCTTATCAATCAAGCCGTATACACGCGCCTCTTCCGCAGACATATAGTTGTCGCGGTCGGTATCACGTTCGATGGTGGCAAGGTCGTTGCCGGAATTTTCCGAAAGGATACGGTTGAGCTTCGCTTTCGTGCGAAGAATGTGCTCGGCGTGGATTTTAATATCGCTTGCCTGACCCTGCGCGCCACCAAGGGGCTGATGGATCATAATTTCCGAGTTGGGCAAAGCATATCGCTTGCCTTTTGTACCGCTGGAGAGAAGGAACGCGCCCATCGATGCAGCCATACCGATACAAATCGTCGAAACGTCGCATTTGATATAATTCATCGTATCGTAAATAGCAAGACCTGCCGAAACGCTGCCGCCCGGGGAGTTGATGTACAGACAGATATCCTTCGTAGGGTCTTTACCTTCCAGGTAAAGCAACTGAGCAACCACCGTGTTTGCCACGTTGTCGTCAATCGGACCGCTTAAAAAGATAATTCTGTCTTCGAGCAGCCTCGAATACAGGTCGTAGGAGCGTTCGCCTGTTGACGTACGCTCTACAACGTAAGGGATGAGAACGTTCTTTTCCATTATTTGGATTCCTCCACGTACATTTCGTTGTTTGCCTTTAAGAAGTCAAACAACTTCGTGATGATAACGTCGTTTCTAAGATAGTCGATCTGTCTGGGATCCATCGTCTTCTTGTATTCTTCTGCGGACTTGTCCACGGAAGCAGCCTGCGCTGCAATCTTCGCGTCCACTTCTTCCGTCGTTGCTTCGATCTTCTGTTCGTCGATGATTTGCGCGATGATGAGCTGATGTTTTACGTTCTTTTCAGCCTGATCCTGGTAGTTCTTTCTGAAGTCTGCCTCGGAAACCTTCAAGAAGGAGAGGTAGTCGGCAAGCTTCAAACCCTGATACATCAGCTGATATTCAAATCTCTTTACAAGGTTGTCGATTTCTCTTTCGATCATCACCTGAGGGATTTCCACTTCGGTGTTCAAAGCGATTGCTTCCAAAATGCTGTTTTCGGTAGCATCATTTGCGCGTCTATCCAAGTTTTCCTGCAATCTTGCAGCCGTCTTTTCCTTGTAAGCCGCTACCGTTTCGTCGCCGGTTGCACCCTTGATGAACTCATCGGTGAGCTCGGGCATTACCTTTGCCTGAATCTTGTGCAAGGTAACCGCGAACACAGCCGCTTTGCCTTTGAGTTCAGCCGCCTGATAATCTTCAGGGAATACGACGTTTACGTCCTTCGTTTCGCCGATATTCATACCAACGACCTGTTCTTCAAAACCGGGAATAAATGCGCCGCTGCCCAAGGTGAGGTCAAAGCCTTCCGCTTCGCCGCCGTCGAACTTCACGCCGTCCACCGTACCAACGAAGTCAATCGTCGTGATGTCGCCGTTTGCTGCGGGACGGTCAGAAACCTCTTCTTTCTTTGCGTTTCTGTCCAGCAATCTGTCGAGTTCTGCTTGAACGTCAGCATCGCTTACAGTATATGCAAATTTTTCAATCTTCATACCCGTATAAGCGGAAATTTTCACTTCGGGTTTTACGGGAACGGTTGCAATGATAGAGATAAGGTCGTCCTCGAACTTATCAAGCGCGAATTCGGGTTCGCCAACGAAAACGTGCTTTTTGCTTTCTTTTTCTTCAATCTTGCCGTAGTTTTCCGCAATCAAAAGGTTGAGCGCATCTTCGTAGAATACGGACTTGCCGTATGCGTTTTCAATTACGTTCTTGGGAGCTTTGCCCTTGCGGAAGCCGTTCACGTTGTACTTGTGGCGGGTCTTCATGTAAGCGTCGGACAACGCTTTCTTCCATTCTTCACCGTCAAACTTGATGGTGATTTTTACGGTGCTTTTTTCAGCAGCTTTGGTGGTATACTTCATTTTATATCTCCTAAAACCATAGTTTTTTATTTTATTTGAGTTGATAAACTGCGCATCTCTTCGTTGTTGTTCAGTCGCGTACTACCGGTACGCTCCTTCGCACCGCCTTGACCTGCTTGTTTCTGAATCCAAAACGGGTTTCGAGGTTCAAGAGGTGGCATCTTATCGTTGCGCACAGTTCAGCAAGCTATATTTTAACACATTTCTTTTTAAAAAGAAAGCGTTTTTGTTTACAATTTTCAAATTTTGCGGTATAATTTACAAAAATAGTATCGCAAAGTAGCAACGAGGAAAGAATATGCCTTTAGACGCATTCCATTTAAAAAGGCTCGCCGTAGAGCTGAGAGAGGCGCTTGTCCACGGGAAGATTAACAAGATTACACAATCTTCCAAGGACGAGCTTACCCTCTATATATACACAAAAGGCAAAGTGGTTAAACTGCTTTTTTCCACAAATGCGACGTTTGCACGCGTTTGTTTGACAAAAACGGAAAAAGAGCCCCTGCCCGTCGCGCCGAATTTTTGTATGCTCTTACGAAAACACCTGCTCGGCGGCGAGATTTTGTCCGTCCGTCAGTACGGCTTTGAGCGTATTTTAGAAATCACCGTTCATTGTACCGGGGATTTTTCCTCTTGCGATAGAGTGTTGCACGCCGAGATTATGGGGAAGTATTCCAACCTCACCCTCACCGAAAACGGTGTGATTTTAGGGGCGTTAAAGCCGTCCAGTCTGGACACTTTGAACGGCAGACCGCTGTTCCCGGGGGCGCAGTTCGTTTACCCCCATCCGCAGGACAAAGCGTCCCCTTACGATACCGCCGCCGTGCGTGAACGGTACGCAGCATTCTGCGCGAACCGAGAAAGCGTTTCCGACGAGGAAACGGCGGGCTTTATCTTTGATAACGTAGCGGGATTCGCTCTTTCGACGGCAAGAGAAGTATTGAAACAACCTGCTCCTCGCCTGTTGCTTCCCGAGCGTTTGGCTTGGGCTTGCGACAGCCTTGCGTCTGCCCCCTGCGTCGTGCAAAAAGCAGGGGAAACCACCGACTTTTTTGCTTTTCCCGTCGAGGGCGGCGTGCCTTGCGACAGCTTAATGGAGGCGGCGGATTGCTATTATTCGGGCAAGGAGAGCCGTCGCGGCTTTGCCGATAAAAAACGCAAGTTGGAGAGCGCAATTCGCGCGCTCATCAAAAAGATAGCGAAGAAAAAGCAGGACACCTTAGAACGGCTTGCCGAGGCAGAAAAAGCGGAAACCTACCGCGTCAAAGGGGAGCTGCTGACCGCCAACCTCTACCGCCTTGAAAAAGGGGCGAAGGAAGTCGTATTAGAAAACTGGTACGAGGAGGGGTGTCCGACGGTAAAAATTTCGTTAGACCCAACCCTGCCCCCCACAAAAAACGCGCAAAAGTACTTTAAGACCTACAATAAATTAAAGCGCGCGCAGGAAATTTTAACCCCGATTTTACGCCAAGAGGAAACGGAAGAGGGGTACGCGCACAGCGTGCTTTCGTCCGTGCTTTTGGCGGAAACAGACCTCGACTTAAAGGAAATTGAGGCGGAGTTGATTGCCCTGGGGCTGTTAAAAGCACCCAAGGAACGGGCAGGCGTAAAGAAGAAAGAGCTTATCACCCCCTATCGGGAATTTTCTTACGGCGGATTTACCATACTTTCGGGGCGGAACAACCTGCAAAACGACAGACTGGTACGCACGGCAGACGGCAAGGATATTTGGTTGCATACGCAAAAATACCATTCCTCGCACGTGTTGATTTTGGCAGGCGGTAAAAAAGTCCCCGACGAGGTCATCAAAGTAGCCGCCGAGATATGCGCGTATTATTCGGACGGGCGCGCGGGGGATAAAATTCCCGTAGACTACTGCGAAAAGCGGTTTGTTAAAAAGCCGTCGAAGTCAAAGGCAGGGTTTGTCGTCTACACCGACTATAAAACCGCCCTCGCCACCCCCAACCCCCATAGCGAATATTTGAAAGAATAAGTTTTTATAAAAAATTATTTATCGAAGTAACCAGCTATATCCATACCCAACAAGATACCTGCACGGAAACCTTCCGCATAATAAACGGCAACTTCCTCACTCATCATTCCGCCTAAGCAATCCATAGCCTTTTTATACAGAGCATAAACAGTATCATCCCTTTTTAGAAGTTTTTGGATTTCTTCATCTGTTTTTACGAGTTCGTCTAAAAATGCTTCATGTTCTTTTGTGTTTACAGCAACACAATCAGGGCTTATTAGTTCCCCATAATACATTCTCAAAATAGGTGTTTTTAATTTCATAACAATCTCCCAAATAAAATAGATAATGGAAGTATACCACAGAAATATCTGTAAGTCAAGACTTTCCACAGAAATTTTTGTATAATAACAAAAAAAGGGGGGGGGAACAGTATGAAATACGGAGAATATTTTAAAGCGCAAAGAGAATTGGCTGGTTTGTCTCAAAGTGAGTTATCGAAAAGAACGGGTTTATCCCAACAAATGATTAGCCATTGGGAGAACAATAAAGGCGAGCCGGGGATTGAAAAACTGGTCGTGTTGGCGGATTTCTACGGAATTTCTCTCGATGAGTTAATAGGCAGGACGATAAAAATAGATTAAAGATTAGCACTTGGAAGAATTTGATAAGAAACAAAAAACCGACGAGGTGTCTCGTCGGTTTTGTTTTTTAATTGCTAAAAATTATTCAGCCACTTTTTCGGTTGCGGGGTAAACGCAAGCCTGTTTCTTATCTCTGCCCAATCTTTCGTATCTAACGGTGCCGTCCACCAAAGCGAACAGCGTGTCGTCTTTACCGATACCTACGCCCGTGCCGGGATGAATCTTCGTGCCTCTCTGGCGAACGAGAATGTTCCCTGCGAGAACGAACTGACCGTCAGCGCGCTTTACGCCAAGGCGTTTTGCTTCGCTGTCGCGTCCGTTGTGGGACGAACCGGTACCTTTCTTATGAGCGAATAAACGGATAAAAATCATATTTACTTCTCCTTTTCATTCTTTTTTCTCATGCCCTGCGTTTTGCGAGGGCGGTGTGCAGCAAAATCTCTAAAACAATTAGAGTTCGATCTTTTCGATCTTTACTGCGGTGAAGGGCTGTCTATGACCCTGCTTTTTACGTTCGTTCTTCTTTGCTTTGTACTTAAAGACGATGATCTTCTTTGCCTTAGCGTGTTCAACGACCGTAGCGGTCACTTTTGCGGATTCTACTTCCGCGCCCGTTTTGATACCGGACTCATCAGCAACCATCAGCACTTTAAAGGAAACGGTTTCCCCTTCTGCAGCCGCGAGCTTTTCCAAACGGATTACGTCGCCCTCTGCAACCTTGTACTGCTTATTGCCGTTATCGATGATAGCGTACATACAGATTTTACCTCCTCTTTCCAGTCTCGAAGTCCCCCAAGGCGGATGCAAAATTGCATCGCTTAAAAAGCCCGTGTCTATCGGCTCGACTAATACTATACCACACTCCCGATTTTCCCGTCAAGCGTTTTTCTTTCTTTTTTATAAAAAAATTTGCATATTTTCTACGAAAAACAGGGATACTAAATCAAAACGGAGGTATAAAGCTATGGAAAACGAATGTAAACGCAAAAAGAGCGAAGAAGCTTTGGCGGAAATCTACCGCAACACCAACCTTGCTATGCAGTCTATCGAAGATATTTTGCCTGAAGTGGACCACGATGGAATGACCAAGGAACTTCGCGCGCAGCACGAAGGCTACTCGCAAATCGGCTCGAAAGCGGCGAAAATCGCAAAGGACAAAGGGATTGCATTGAAAGAGCCGGGGGTGTTCAAAAAAGCGATGATGTGGAGCTCGATTAAGATGAGCGCGATGATAGACGGCAGCAAAAACCATATCGCGGAAATGATGATACGGGGCACGGTGATGGGGATTACCGCCCTTCGAACCACGCAGACGGACTTGCCCATCAATCCCGATCCCGAGGTGGAAAAACTCCTTTCGGAGCTCATTGACTTGGAAGAAAACTACGAAAAAAGGTTGAAAGAATTTCTATAAAAAAAGCAGAGCAAAGCTCTGCTTTTTCATTTGCAAATATAAGTAAAAATTATTCCACCAAAATTGCCTTTTCAGACAGCGTGGGGAAGCGGTCGTTTTCTCCGCGGACGAAGAAAGTATGCTCCTTATACGTCTTGTGCGGAACAAGGTAAATGCGCTTGCTTTTCCACCTACCCGCCAACTCCTTAGAAAAGACTTTATCCTGCAAAATTTTCTTTGCCATTCCCTCGTTTAAATCGACGACGGCGGATTGATACCCCTCAAAGAAACAATCCAGCAAATCCTCGCGAAGGTTGGTCAACATAAACAAGTCGTTGTGCACCGAGCCGTTGCCGTGGCAATGGGGGCAGGGTTTAATCAGCGAGGTAGCAAGATCCTTTCCCACCCGTTTACGGGTGAATTGCGTAATGCAGAGTTCGCTCATCGGCAACACGTTGCATTTTGCTTTGTCTTGGGAGAGGTATTCGCGCAGAGTTTCGGTAATCTGCTGCTTGTGTTCTTCGTTTAGCATATCAATAAAGTCCACTACGACGATGCCGCCGATGTTGCGCAGGCGCACCTGACGGGCGATTTCCTTCGCTGCCCGAAGGTTGACCTCAAACACCGTTTCTTCCAAACTGCTGCTCCCGACAAAACTACCAGAATTGACGTCTATGACCGTCATCGCCTCGGTATGGTCGATAATGATCGACCCGCCCCCTTCCAAGGGTACGCGAGGTTTGGTGGCGTCGTATACGAGTTGCGAAATCCCGTACTCACGGAACATCGAACGCTCCCCAGAATATAAGCAAAGCTTATATTTATCCACCTCACCGAAGGTTTCGATGAACTGAGCAAGTTTATGATACAATTCCTTGTCCCCCACGTGCATCGCCGTGATTTCGTCGCCGAAACTGTCGCGCATGACGCGGACGGGCAAGTCTTCTTCTTGATAGAGCAGCGCGCCCACGGGTGCGGTTGCCGCTTTTTGGGAGGTAAGGGCGAACAGTTTTCTAAGATAGTTTGCCTCTCGCTCCAATGCCTCTTGGGTTGCCGAAGGGGCTTTCGTACGCAGGATAAAGCCTGCGTTTTCGTTCTTTTGTCGCAAGGATTCCGCTACCGCCATCAACCGTTCCCGTTGCGCCTCGTCGGTGATTTTCCTTGAAACCCCAAAAAAGAGGGTTTTAGGCAGGTAAATCAGGTGCTTTCCTACAAAGGAAAGGTGCGAGGTGAGTTTCGCGCCCTTATTGCCGCGAGGGGATTTGGTGACCTGCACGATAATTTCGTCCCCTTCTTTTAATTCGGATAAGGGCGTGGCGGCGGGTGCGTCTAAAATCCCGTCGTATTTGGTGCAATCCGCGTACGTGTCGTCGGTGGAGAGGTAGCAATTCCTGCCCAAGCCACAGTCCACGAAAGCAGCGTTCATGCCTGAAAGGACGTTCATGACCCTGCCTTTATAGATATTGCCGACGATGCTGCCGTTCTCCTCGTTTTCGCTCTCGAATTCCACGACCTTGCCGTCCTCTAAAAGGGCGACGAACTGCCCACCGCAGTATCTGTCGAAAAACCATTCTTTTTTCATAAAAACTCAACACTCCATAGCATTTTTTGAGTATGCAGGGGCGTAAAAGTTCTGCGTCCAAGCACGATGAATAACGGTGTGCCGCTGCCTTAAGACGGGCGACAGACCTTAGATAGTATACCATATATTTCCAGCCGTTTCAAGGGGTTTTTATGAAAAATCTACCGTGTTTTTTCATAAAAATTAAGAAAAATACCAAGCAAGTGTGGCGTATAGGTGGTTTTTTTGAAAAAAGTCAGATAGCTGTGTTTGCGTCATGCTGCCTAAAAACCCCTCGGTTTCGTCGTATACGTCCAAGACGAGATAACTGTCCGCGCAAAGAAAGGTGAGCGCTTTTTTAACAGTACAGTTTGGAGAAACAGCGACGTGTTTGATGGGTGTGCCCCGTTCGAAGGCTCTGCGGTCGGAAAAATCCAACTTCACGTAGTGAGGCTCTCCCTTGTCGAAAAGCGAAAGCAATAGGAACAGCGTAAACACCGCCAAAGACAGGTTGAAAGCCCCGTGGACGGCGGAAAGCACGCAGAGGACAGCGCCTACAATGCAGAAGACGGCGGTGCTGATTTTGCAGACGAGATTTGCCCGTTTTTTTGCTTTTGCAGGGGGCAGGTATGCGTGGAGCAGGGAATATGTGCCGCAATACAGCACTTTGCCGCCGTCCAAGGGCGGCGCGGGGATTAGGTTGCAAAGCCCTAAGGACAGCGAGGTGTAAAAGGCGGTCTCCGTATACGGATAAGTAGAGGGGAAACACCACCATAACGCCAAAAAGAGGGCGGCGGTGCAGAGATTGCAAAGAGGGCCAGCTAAGGCGATGCAGAGTTCGTCTTTTGCGGACGCATCCTCGATATCCATACGAATCGTCGCGCCGTAAGGCATCAACGTCAATTGCGTTGCGGCGTACCCCAATTTTGCCGCTTGCGCGGCGTGCGCAAATTCGTGTAGAACGGCGCAAACAACGGAGCAGAAGAAAACGGGGAATTCCCCCACCAGCGTATTCCAAAGTCCGAGCAGTAAAAACAGCGGATGAATACGCAATCGTCCGTAAAACAAGGAAAAGCGGCGTCTGCCGCTTTTCGTCTTCTTATTCCGCCCAGACAAGTTCGCCATCTTCCGTCAGGGTAAAGCAGTTGAGCAGCGCCCCTGCTTCGTACATGGAAACCTGTACTTCGGCATTCCCGTCGCTGTACCCCACGGGAACGTTGCTCTTTACGAGGCTGCCCGCCGAGCAAGCGGCGTAGGACAAGCCGCTGATGATTTCCGAAAAAGTGTCGGAGTGGGAGATTTTCACCGTCCAAGTTCCGTCGCTGTTTTGCACCACCGTTTCCACCTTTCCGTCCACGGCAGGATATACGCAGCCTACTTCACGGAAGGACAAAATGCCCGACGGGGAAAGGGTCAGCGCGGCGTCTTCCTCGGAAAGAATGGAGGAAAGCTTGAAATCTGCATAGGTGCGGCTGTCCGTCTGCGTGGTGTCGCTAAGCGAACGGAAAAAGGTGTTGATTGCGCTGTTTGGCATAAACACGTTGGTCAAAAAAATGCCAAGGCAGAGGGCAAAACAAGCCGCAAATTCCATGCCGACAATCAGGGCGTTTCGTTTTGAGCGTCGCTGTTGCTCGTTGTTTTCCTCGTTTTCATATAAGCCATAGTTATAGATAGGTAAACTTTCTTCCGAGGGGACGTCTGCGCTATCGGCTTTTGAAAAGTCCTCTTGCGCCGGTGTAAAAGCGGGAAGAGTGTCGATTTCCTCGAATTCCCACGCGCTTTCCTTTTTTCCAAACAACCGCGCAAAGAAGGGGCGTTTTCTTCTTCTGGGAATTGCCACGGGGATACTCTCCTCTATAATCGGTGCAGGAACAGCCTCTTCCATGGGGGTTGTCTGCAGGTTGATTTCGGGCGTTTCGATTGCAACGGGGGGTTCTGCGGTTGCAGCCGTATCTGCCATAGAAGGTGTTTCCGCGGCAGGCTCTTCGACGGGCGCGGATTTTTTCGCCGTAGGTTTTCTTCCGCGCTTCGTTTTCGTCGTCTTGTTTTCGTCGTTCACCTTGCTGATCACTTCTTCTTTTAAATCCTGCGCCTTCTTTGGCTTGCGTCCCCTTTTCTTCTTTACGTCTATCGTAGATACCGGGATTTCCAGCATTTCAGCGTATTCCATTTCTTCGTCCATATACTTTATACTCCTTTCGTTTTCATTTGTATTCTAATATATGCGGCTTGTCTTAAAAAGAGAACAGAAAAACAAAAAACCGACCCACGACTTTTGTCGAAGATCGGTATTGTTTATCGAATTGTATACAAAGAGTATCTTATAACCGCAACTTATATTATTAAAGAGATTGAAAAGTACACAAATACCTGCCCTGCCCGTATAGAGGATATATATAAAAGCCTCTTATATTTCAGGCAATGCGGTAAAGCGGAGAATTTCGACCTCGTAAGCGGTTTTCGTGGTTGCGCCGTCGTCGCCTAAATCCATATACTGATAGGAATGTAATTGTCCTAATATAGAAACGGCGTCCCCAAGCTGTAATCGCTTGGCGATAACGGCATTCTCTTCGTTTGCCATGACGGGAACGTACACAAGCGGGTTGTCCGCGCTGTCTACCGTGAGTTGAAACTCTGCCCGTTCCCCTTCGCCGATTGCGTAGGAATAAGGTTTTCTAAAGACGTTGCCTGTCAGAAACACACCGCTGGTGATTTCCGTTTCCCCTGCGTAAACTTCTTCCGCGCGCACTTTCAAAAGAAGGGTACGATCCTCTCCGTCCACAACTTCTTCCGAGAAGATTTTGCCCGTCAAGGAGAGAGTTGCTCCCTTTTGTACGGTATCGTCCATCTGCTCCTTTGCGATCAAAACGGGCAGAATATCCACCCCCGTCGGCAGGGTGATTTTCATCAAAAATTCGAAATATTCCTTTCCCGCGCCGTTGCAGACGGGCGTACCGTCCGTCGTCAATTCGCCGCAAAGTAAAATTAAATTTTCCGGTGCAATCTTCTGCATAGCCCTTTCTCCTATCCCGCTATCGTTTATGAGTATTATACCATACTATCGCGAAAAAAGCAAAGAAAAAAGACGGCAAAAACGCCGTCTAATATAAGTTATTATTATACCACAGTATCAAGAACTGTATCAACCTCGGGAACAGAGTACAAGGCGAACTCCGTTTCGAGGTCAAAGTCCTCTTTGTCGTCAAACGCCGCCAACTTAGAGACGGACACCTCGTAGGCGGTCATCGTTTTCACGTCCGTATCCGACAGTTTTTTCTGGTATTCGCGGCTCTGAATTCTTCCAGCCACCGCAATCCGATCCCCCACGGAGAGGGATTTGACAAAGCGCGCGTTTCTACCCCAAGCGATGCAGGGGATATAATCGGATTTGTTATAGGCGCGGTTGACCGCCACCAAAACGTCGGCGATTTCGCGGTTGAAAGGGGTCGTTCGGTAAATGGGCGGCTTGCAGATATACCCTGAAAGCAGGATATTATTCGGGTTTTTGTCGGGGTCTTCGTTGATAAGTTCCCGTAAAAACACAGTCAGCATCAAGCGCGATTTTCCGTTTTCCAACTTATTATAGCTTCTAAATTGCCCGACGGCGGCAATCCGCTTGCCTTTTTGCAATTCTCCGCCGGCAATCAAGCGTTCGGAAACGGTAACGGGCAAAATATCTGCCTGCCCCGAAAGCCGCAAGACCTTGACGAAAAATTCGTAAAAGCCCTCGCCGTACACCTCGTGGGAGAAGCTTGCGTCGCTGACGATTTCCCCCGTCAAATACACTCGGTTGTTCTTTTCGCAGTTGTAATTCATAAAAGTACCTCTCTAATTTTTTTCCGTCAAACGGCAGGGTGTTGTTTTCCCGTATGATCGACGGTGTAGTTCGTTTTGTAAATCAGTTGTCCGATGGGTATAAACGAATAGCCTCGGTTTTGCAGAGTGGAAAAAATCATCGGCAGAGCCTCGGCTGTGTGTAGTCCGTTATTGTGGCAGAGAATAATGCTTCCTGCCTTCGCGCCGTTGATAATTCGCAGCGAGATTTCCGTAGCGGACAGGTTTTTCCAGTCTAAACTGTCCACGTCCCATTGAATAGGGTAGAGATTAAGTTCGGCGCAGGTTTCGATTAAAAGGTCGTTGTAATCGCCGTAGGGGGGACGAAAGAGAGTGGGTGCAACCCCCGTCGTCTTTTGAATGGCAGAGCAAGAGGATTGTAATTCCTGTACCATTTCCTCTTTGGAGAGTTTGCTCATATACGGGTGGGTTTTGCTGTGCGTGCCAAGCTCATGCCCCCTCTCCACGATTTTTTTGGCGTATTCGGGGTATTTCTCCACCCAAAACTCCACCGCGAACCAAGTACATTTGACGTTGTGGCGGTCTAATTCGTCTAAGATTTTATCCGTGTATTCTACGCCCCATGCGCAATCAAAGGAGATAGCGATTTGTTTTTCTTGTCGCTCCACCGAGTATATGGGCAATTTTCTCTGCTTGGCGGCGGTTGCCTGCAAAGGCACGGTAAGGGCAAAATGCAGGACGAAAAGCGCTGTCAGCCACACTGCAAAAGCGACGGCAGCGATCTGCAGAGCGTGCGCAGCGGTTGTGCGCGGTTTGCTATGACGAAAAAACAAAAATTTCATACGGTTTTCTCCAATTTATCATGGTTCTTGGCGCGAATAGAAAGGCATTTTGGCAGGTTATTAGAGGTTTTGTCGAAAGACAAAGCGCTCTGCGAGGGGTAGACCCTTTTTTACGAACGGGGACGCTTTTCTACGAATCGTATACCCTATCATATTGACAAAAAAGAGGGAAATATGCTAAACTAAACAGGAAAAATAGGAGGCAGACGTATCTTATGGAAAACGTTTTGGTGGCGAGTGGGTTAAAAAAGCAATTTACCCTCTCCAGAAAGCAACAACAGATTGAAAAAACCAAACAAAAAACCCGCGTGGCCGTGAATGGGCTTTCCTTTGCGGTAAAACGCGGAGAGATTTACGGATTACTTGGCCCGAACGGCGCAGGAAAGACGACGACCTTGCGGATTTTATCTACCCTCATGCAACCCGACGAGGGGGACGCGACGGTGTGCGGATTTGGCGTTGTCAATCAGCCCGAGCAGGTGCGCGAAAGGATCGGCTTTTTGACCAGCGAGCTTCGTCCCGACGAATTTTTTACCCCGAACTACCTGTTTGATTTTTTCAGTGAAATGCAAAAAGTACCCGTACAGGTACGCGACCAACGAAAAAAAGAGCTGTTTGAACGCTTTGGCATTTTGGACTTTTGCGAAACGAAAATCGGGGAACTGTCTACGGGTATGAAACAAAAGGTGAGCATCGCCATTTCCTTGGTGCACGACCCGGACGTCGTCATCTTCGACGAGCCGACGAACGGGCTCGACGTCTTGACGGCAAAGGTGGTGACCGACTTCCTTTTGGAATTGAAGGCGCGCGGAAAGACGATACTGCTTTCCACCCACATTTTCTCGTTGGTGGAAAAGATTTGCGACCGCGTAGGCGTGATTATCGACGGCAAAATGGTGGCAGAGGGCGAAGTGAAAGCCCTGACGAAGGAAAAGAACCTCGAGGACGTGTTCTTTGATATTTACCAACAGGTAAAAGGGGGTGAGGTATGAAAAGGTTATCGGTGATTTGGACGATTGCCAAAAAAGAATTTTCCCGCTTTTTTAAAGATAAGAGAATGTTGTTCGCCCTCTTTTTCCCCGGGATTATGATTTATATCCTCTATTCGTTTTTGGGTGGAGCGCTGATACCCAGCCTGACTCCGTCCGAGGATTATACCTATCGCGTCTGCGTGGTGAACGCTCCCTCTTGGCTGACCGAGGACACGCTTTCGGCGATCGGGAATTTCGAGCTGCAAACCTCGGAAACGGAACTTGCGGACGGTGAGGAAAAAGTACGGAACGAGGAGCTTGAGGCGTACCTGGTATTCCCTAATGACTTCGTTTTGGGCGGCGTGAACGGACAGTTGAGCGAGGTGAAACTGTATACGCACTCGGCAGACACGGAGTCGGCGATGGCGGCGCAGCTACTGACGGCGGCGCTTTCCGCGGCACAGTACGGCGCGCCCAACTTCCTTTTAATACCGCAGGACTCGCAACGGAAGGGGATCTTTCCGCGATGCTAGTGTCCACGGTTGGGCCGATGCTGATTTTGGCGATGTTGCTAGCAGGCTGCGTTTCGGTTGCACCCGAGAGCATCGCGGGCGAAAAAGAGCGCGGAACTTTCGCGATGATGCTCATTACCCCCGTCAAAAGAGGGTATATTGCCGCAGGTAAGGTGATTTCGCTGTCGACGATTTCTCTGCTTAGCGGACTTTGCAGCTGCGCAGGGATTACGCTGTCGTTGCCAAAGCTTGTGGGCGAGGAAAATCTCTCTCTGTCGGCGCTTGGCTACGGCTTTGCGGAGTACGCGTCGCTGTTTGGGATCGTGCTGTCCTCGGTGTTGCTGCTCGTGTCGTTGGTTTCTATCCTTTCGGCTTGGGCAAAGAGCGTTAAAGAGGCGACGGCGATGATTTCCCCTATAATGGTTATCGTGCTGTTGGTGTCGCTGGGCACTTCCTTCCTGCCGATGAACGAATGGTATTTCTTCTGTATTCCCCTCTTGAACAGCGCGGCGGCGCTCGGGGGCGTGTTCTCCATGGCGACGCAGCCGTTGTTCGTGGTGATTACCGTTTTGACCAACTTGGCGGTGGCAGGCGGCTTGATGTGGGTGCTTTCGAGAATGTTCTGCAGCGAGAAAATCATGTTTACAAAGTAAAACTCATAGGAATATAGCAAAAAACAACGTGTAAAAGAGCTATCTAAAAGTTGCATTTTGCAGAAAAATTGTGTATAATATAGCGTATTATGAGAATTTGGGCAAAAGTCATGTCTGACGGAAAAATTAAAAAGCAAACGGTGTACGAAAAAGCGGAAGTTTTGACCTATTCAAAACTCTTTGACTACGTGGCGGAAATATGCAGCGCGTTGGACGTACCCACGCCCGTGTTGGTGAAAGCGCATATCTTCAATTTCGCAAAGTTCAACCACGTGAAGTTCACGCAGAGCGATTTTTTAGAAGATATCCCCTTTGACCATTTGTTTATCGAAAATCTGTTTTAACGGAGGTTTAACCTATGAAGGCTTTAGAAAAGGACGTATTAGAAATCTTAAAGAGCGATGCAAGATTGACGGCAAAGCAAATTGCGGCGGCGCTCGGCGTAGCGACGGAGGACGTGCAGGCGTGCATCGACGGAATGGAACAATCGGGCGCAATCGTCAAGTACGCCGCAATCGTCAACGGTGAAAAGACAGACGAAACGCTGGTAGAGGCGCTCATTGAAGTCAAGGTTACCCCCAAGAGTGTCGAGGGCTTTGACGGAATTGCCAAGCAGATTGCCGCATTCCCCGAGGTAAAGGGGGTGTATTTGATGAGTGGCGCTTACGACCTTGCCGTATTCATCGAGGACGCGTCTTTGCAAAAGGTAGCCCGCTTTGTTTCCGAGCGTATCTCCACCTTTAACGGCGTCATTTCGACGGCGACCCACTTCATTTTGAAAAAGTATAAGGTGGAAGGCGTTTGCACGGAAAAGGACGAAGATAGACGTATCTCTATACAGGCGTAAACGCGTACCTGGTATCTATTATTGCCTACAAAATGCGGCAACGGTCGAATTAAACATGAAAAGTAAATAGGTTTTTTATGCGTAGTTTTATCAATGAAAAATCAAAGGCGTTAAAGCCAAGCGGTATCCGAAAATTCTTCGATATCGTACGGGAAACCGAGGGCGCGATTTCGCTGGGCGTAGGCGAGCCGGATTTCGTCACCCCCTGGCGCGTGCGCTCGGCGGCAATCACTTCCCTGCAAAGAGGCTATACGCAATATACGGGCAACCGCGGCTTGCCCAAATTGTTAGAATTGGTTTCTCGTTATTTAGAAGAACGGTTCGGGTTGCGTTATGACCCGAAAAATATCATTATCACGGTGGGCGGCAGCGAGGCGATAGATCTTGCCCTGCGCGCCTGCATAGAGCGTGGGGAAGAAGTGCTTGTCCCCGACCCTGCCTACGTGTCCTACGCCCCCCTTATCACGATGTCGGACGGCGTTCCCGTGGCGGTGGAATGTCGGGAGGAGGACGCTTTCATCGTCCGCGCGGACGCTATCGAAAAAGCGGTGTCTGCAAAGACGAAGGCGATTATTTTGACCTATCCCAACAACCCCACAGGCGCGGTCATGACCAAGGAGCAGTTGGAAGAGATTGCTGCGGTCATCATCAAGCACGACTTACTTGTCATCACCGACGAGATTTATGCGGAACTTACCTACGGCGGCAAGCATTGTTCGATTGCTGCGCTGCCGGGAATGCAGGAGAGAACGGTGTACGTCAGCGGCTTTTCCAAGGCGTTTGCGATGACGGGTTGGCGGCTTGGGTACGTTGCCGCACCTGCGGAGATTGACAATGCCATGTTCAAAATCCACCAGTATGCGATGCTTTGCGCACCGATTACCTCGCAGTACGCGGGCATCGAAGCGCTGACCGAGGGGTTTTCGGACGGATTTACCGTGGTGGAGGAGATGCGCGACGCGTATGATAAACGCCGTCGGTTTGTGCTCAGTTCCCTGCAAGAAATCGGGCTGGAATGTTTTGAGCCGAGAGGGGCGTTCTACGCTTTCCCTTCGGTAAAGAGTACGGGTATGGACAGCGAAACGTTTGCGGAACGCTTATTAAAAGAGCAAAAGGTAGCGGTCGTGCCGGGGACGGCGTTCGGGCGGTTCGGGACGGAAAACGTCCGTCTTTCTTACGCGACGGGAATGTCGCAATTAAACGAGGCGTTTGAACGAATGGCGGCGTTTATGAAGAAACTGTAAAAAGTATAGAGGCTTTTACGAAAGAAAAAAACCCGAAAAAAACGCAAAAAATTCTTTTTTTCCTACGGAAATAGGGGAAAAATGAATTGACAAGCGTAAAAAAAACGGGTATAATAATGACCATAGAAGCGAAATCACCGTGATCGAATTCGGTCGCGGCGGTTTTTTTGCGTTTAATAGGGATTACGCCGTGATGGCGACAGGAGGAGAAAAGTAAATGGCAAAGACGTATTATACGGAGAGTGGCGCGCTTGCGGAAATCGAGCAAGAAAAGGTCTACATGTCCAGAGAGGGCTACGAAGAAAAGAAGGCGTACTTGAAGTATTTACAGACGGAAAAGAGGGATGAGATCGTGGCGAGAATTACCGAGGCGAGAAGCCACGGCGACCTTTCGGAGAATGCGGAATACGACGCTGCAAGAAACGAACAGGCAAGCAACGAAGGGGAAATCTTCGAATTGGAGCATAAACTGAAAAACCGTTGTATCTACGGTACGCCCAAGGCAGACGTGGATTTTGTAACTTTCGGGGTGAAAGTAACGGTATACGACGATATGTTTGAAGAGGAAGAGGTGTACGAAATCACCGGCTCTATGGACGCGAATATCGAGGAGAATAAAATCTCCAACGAGTCCCCGATGGGCGCTTCCCTTTTTGGTCACAAGCAAGGGGAAACGGTAACGGTACATTTACCCAACGGCAACTCTTACGAGTTGGTTATCAAAAAAGTAGAGCTGGCGTAAACGAAACGTAAAATAGAGGTGTACGATGCAGGATAAGAACGTGAACGTAGAAGTTAAGGAAGAGGAGCAGTTGATTGAGCAGGCGAGAATTCGTCGTGAAAAACTGCAAAAACTGATTTCGGAAGGCAAGAACCCCTACGAGCAGGTAAAATACGACGTCAATGCGGATTCGGCGGCGATCAAGGCGAATTACGAGGCGTACGAGGGCAAGCTGGTGTCCGTGGCTGGGCGTATGATGTCTAGACGTATTATGGGTAAAGCGTCCTTCTCCCATATCACGGATAAAAGCGGCAGCATTCAGTTGTACGTTTCCCGCAACGATTTGGGTGAGGAAAACTATACTTCCTACAAAAAGGACTACGACATCGGCGATATCATCGGCGTAAAGGGTGTTGTTTTCAAAACGCAGACGGGAGAAATTTCCCTGCACGTGCAGGAGATGATTATGCTGACCAAGTCCCTGCTCCCCCTGCCCGAAAAGTATAACGGCTTACAAAATCAGGACTTGAAGTACCGTTTGCGCCACTTGGATTTGATTATGAACGACGACGTGAAAAAGACCTTCCGTATCCGTTCGCAAATCCTCAAGGAAATCCGCGCATACCTCGACGGTATGGGTTATTTGGAAGTAGATACCCCTACCCTCTTGACGCTTGAAATCGGTGCGGACGCACGTCCTTTCAAGACCCACCACAACGCGCTGGACTTGGATATGTATATGCGTATCGAAACCGAGCTGTTCTTAAAGAGATTGATCGTAGGCGGCTTGGATAAGGTATACGAAGTAGGCCGTATCTTCCGCAACGAGGGTATGGACGCTTTCCATAACCCCGAATTCACCACGATTGAAATGTACCAGGCGTACAGCGACTACGTCGATATGATGAACCTCATCGAGGACTTATATAAGACGGTTACCTTGAAGGTATGCGGCACGCTGGACATCACCTATCAGGGCACGGTAATCCACATGGGCGAATGGACGAGAATGACCATGGCGGAAGCGGTGAAAAAATACGCGGGCGTGGACTACAACGACTGGGCAACGGACGAGCAGGCTCGCGCCGTAGCAAAGGAAAAGGGCTTAGAACTCGAACAGGGCGACGCCGCAACCAAGGGGCATGTCTTGATTGAATTCTTCGACGCGTTCGTAGAGGACAAACTCATTCAGCCCACTATTATCTACGATTATCCCGTAGAAAACTCGCCTTTGGCAAAACGCAAACCCTCGAACCCTGCGTTCACCGAACGCTTTGAATATTTTATCTGCGCGCACGAATACGGCAACGCGTTCTCGGAATTGAACGATCCGATCGACCAAAAGCAGCGTATGGTAAAGCAGGTGGAAGCAAAGCGCGCGAAGGGCAACAACGAAGCGCAGGTGGACGAAGATTTCATCAACGCTTTGGAATACGGTCTGCCCCCCACAGGCGGCTTGGGAATGGGTTTAGACAGATTGGTAATGCTGCTTACGGACAGTTCTACCATTCGCGACGTCATTCTCTTCCCTACGATGAAACCTAAAAAATAAGCGCCCACATCGGCGCAGACAAAACGCCGATACAATCTTTCGGCGTTTTTTCATACGTCTATCACAAGCAAGTGATAAAATAGACGGATAGGAGAATATGATATGGATGCAAAAATCACAAAAAAACGGTTAGAGCATTTGCTTTCTTACGATTGGATAAAAATACTTCTCGCGGCGTTTGCGGCGGTGATGGTATGGATGCTCGTGTTCACGATGACAGCCACTCGTATCACCACTACGGAACGCTTTGTCGTCAATAACTATTATGGGGTTCACTACGGTACAAGGGTGAAGATTTACGACAGCTATTCCTATGGGGTCATAGAGGCAGAGATCGTGGATAATATGCGTGCCGGCGAAGGCACTTTTAGAGATTTGTTCAGCTCCAACCTCGAACTTTCGGATGGGGACGTCTTAATGGTTGCGGACGCGCCTAGGGGTCGTTCGGCAAAAAAGGACGAGCAGGGCAACGAACTGAAGGATGCGGAAGGCAACGTAATATACGAATACGACGAAAGTTATTTGCACGCAATGCTGCGCGCGTACGGCAGTAGATATTTCACCCGTCTGGACGACAGCGAGAAAGGCAAGGGCTACTTTACGCAGATGCAGGAATACCTTGCGAAATTCTATCCTGTAAAAAGCGAGGCGGTAAAAGTGTTTGGCGGCGTATCCTTAACGAAGGCAACCTTTGATAAAGACAGTCTGGACGAGGAGGCTGTGGAAGCGGCTTTCCGCGCCCGTGTAGCGAACAACAAGGACAAGCGGTTTAAAAAAGAGTCGCAAATCGTGGAAGGTATTGAGATGGATAAGGCGCGTATCCGTTCCTACCTTGAGGCGTATGAAAATATCTTTTCCTATTTAGAAAAAGGGTACGTGGAGTTGACGACGGTTTCGTTGGAAATCAACGAACAATATACCCTTACGGGCGCGTACGGCATCAACCTTTGTCCTAGCGCAAGCGCCACGATGAAAAATCTCAAAGAGCATATCTATTACGAAAATTTAGACGGCGCGATCACGGCGGATAATCTCAACGCGCTGTTTATGACCTTCGACGACTTAGACAAGGATTTTCAGTATGAAAACCTGCTGTATTTAAACGCCTTGATTCAAGACGTTTGTACGGAGTTGTAAGCGTATGCAGGGCTATTTTGCAAATCGCTCCGTGGCAGAGCGCTGCCATATCCTCAAAATGTTAGAGGCGCAGGCAAAGGCGGAGCATTACTCCTACCATACGCCTGGGCATAAACGGAAGGGGTACGATATTACCGAGCTCGGGTATTCGGACAATCTTGCCTGCCCGCGCGGCGTGATTTTGTCTGCGCAGCAGGATATTGCAGAGATTTTGGGTGCGGATGCGTCCTACCTTTTGACGGACGGTTCGACGGCAGGCGTGCTGTCGATGCTGTATGCGTTAAAGTCGTTGGGCTGCCGCACGGTTTCGGCGTTTACCGCCTCGCATAAGAGCTTTTTCAGCGGCTGTCTATTGACGGGCTTACAACCCGTATTGCTCGAAACCCCGATGGGGGCCAACGGCTTGCCTCGTAAAATTTGCGGGGAGGACGTTTTAGAGGGCGTAGAGGGCGCGGATGCTCTGTTTTTGACCTCGCCCGATTATTACGGCAACGTTGCTGACTTGAAAGCCATTCAAGCGATGTGTAAAAAACACGGTAAGTATTTGGTGGTCGACGGCGCGCACGGGGGGCACTTACATTATAACTGCGCGCTGTATGCAGGCGCATACGCGGATATGTGGGTGGACGGTGTGCATAAGAGCCTGCCTGCCCTCACGCAGGGCGCGGTGGTTTCCGCGCAAAAACCTTGCGTAGAGGCGCTTTGTGCGGCGGTGGATATTTTCCGTACCACTAGCCCCTCTTACCCGATTATGGCATCGGTGGAATATGCGGTAAAGTACCCGCAAAACGCATGGTTGGAAGGTTTTGTGCACGGCTTAAAAAAGGAAAAACCCTATCTTTACGCGGGTGAGGACTATACCAAACTTTGCGTGTTTGCCGCGGACGGCTTTGCTATGGAGCAAGCGGCGATTGCCGAGGGTATCTACCCTGAATTTGCAACCGAGCAGTTGGTGTGTTTTTATCTATCTCCTGCGCAGGGAAAGGAAGAGATAGACCGACTGGTTGCCTTTTTGGAGAGAGCGAACGAGCAGGGGCTACTTTTAGCGGAAAAAGACGTTCATTCCAACCCTGCCCCCGTCGAAATATGCCAAACGGAAGGGTACGAAACGGAAAAAACCCCTTTGTTAGAGGCAGAGGGGAGGATTGCGGCGCGCGTTTGCGGCTTGTTTCCGCCCTGTCTGCCGCTCATCCGCAAGGGGGAGCGTATCACAGCGGAAAAAATCCAAGCCTTAGAAAAGGGGGCAAACGTATTCGGGGTTGAAAACGGAAAAATTTTAGTACATAAGGATCTTTGATAATGGGCGTTATAGAACTTTCATTAACGGCACTTGCTTTGGCAATGGACGCCTGCGCCGTCAGTATGACCAACGGTATGACGGCAAAAAAATGGCGCACCTCTAACGTGTTTATTATTGCGCTGTTCTTCGGGGTGTTTCAGGGTGCGATGCCTTTAATCGGGTATTACGTCGCGCATCTGTTTGCCGAGAATTTTATGGAGATCTTTGAAACCGCTTCTTCCGTAATCGCGTTTATTCTGCTCGCGTTTTTAGGCGGAAAAATGATTGTAGACGCTATCAAGGAGATATGCAATAAATGCCCTTGCGAATGTGAGGAAGAGGGTTGCATAGGAGAGCGTTTGCACTACGGAAAACTCACCTTGCAAGCGGTGGCAACCTCTATCGACGCCTTAGCGGTGGGAATTACCCTGCGCATGGTGGAAATGACGGAAACGGGCTTGGCGCTTGGAGTGTTCGGCTCGGTGGGAATCATCGCCGGCATCACCTTTGCGCTGTGCATAGGGGCTGTGTACTTAGGGCGCGCAATCGGCAACAAGTTGGCGGACAAAGCAGGCTTGGCGGGCGGTATCGTCTTGGTAGTAATCGGCATTAAATTGCTTATCGAAGGCTTAATCTAACAAGCAGAAAGAGAGAACAAATCGGTTCGTAGCCGAAACGTCTCTCTTTTTTTTGTTGGTGAAGTTTTTCCTGACGCAAAAGTGAAGTTGCTTTGCAGTGAAGTTTGTACTATGCACAAGTGAAGTTAAGTTTGCCCACTTTGCCAAAGGCAAAACTTCACTATCCGTAGGATAACTTCACTTACACAGTAAACTTCACTTGCCCGCATGGGCAAACTTAGTTATGCGTGTTATCCTTAACGGAAGACACGCATAAGCTGACAAGACTTGAACCTTTCAGTCTTAAAATATTATTTTGCGCGCCTTTAAGACGGTTGCGCCCTTGCAGTATGCTGATACGGCGGCGGTCGCCACCGCCTAAATTCATCACAAAATCCCTATTTTAAGATGCTGCGCAGGTTTCACGAGCGCGAAATTTCTTAAATGAAAGGATTTTCGCGCAGGAATACCGTCCGTATTGCAAGAGAAAATCCTGTACAGTTGGGGGATTTCTCGCCGTCAAAACCTAAAAAGTTCAAGTCTTGCCAGCTTAAGGCAAGTCCTTTTACCGTACCGGCGCAAAGCGAACGGTAATCTGTAATTGCAACCGTTGCACGAGGCTATCTTTGAGCCGCGCGAAATGATTATTTTCATATTTTTGCAGTTTTCCGATGGCATCAAAGGCATCGAAACCGATGCTTTTGCAGTAAGCAAAGGTCGATTGAATTTGCTCTGACAAAACATTTCCTGCGTTGGTGTATAGCGCCGACTGCTTTTCTCTGCTCGAAAGCGCCTCTAAAGGTTGGCTATTTGCCGCGTCCGTCCATTCTGCATAGAGGGTGAGGTTGATGCGCATCGTAGGCTCGTCCCCGTCTAAAAGAAAGCGAAGTTTCCTTTGGTTTTGCT
This sequence comes from Clostridia bacterium, assembly GCA_017408045.1. Classification (GTDB taxonomy): domain Bacteria; phylum Bacillota; class Clostridia; order Christensenellales; family Borkfalkiaceae; genus Scatosoma. Next base: position 54,840 of record JAFQVL010000063.1, read on the forward strand.
TGATGAGCAGGGTGTTTTCTTCCCCCTGGCTTTGCACCGTGTATGCGGCAAGGCGCAGGGGATTTTTGATACACGAAAGAGCGAACGTCCCCTTTTCGTCCAACACGCCGATCCGCCGTCCGTTTTGAAATAGAGCGGTCTTCGAGGCGTTGAAAACGTCCCCGTCCTTTCCCGTTTCCTTAACAATCAGCGGCATATATCCACTATTCCCTGCCGAAAAGTAGGAGATAGCGAACGGCCGCAGACTGGCGGTAAGCACCGCGCCCACCCGTTTGGGTTGGTCGGAAAGCACCTTTTCGATTGCCTCGCTGACGGCGGCCTTTAAGGGCGGCTTGGCTTGCAACAGTTCGCTTGCCTTTCCGTCGGTGGCAGCGAGTAGCGGATCGTCGGCGGCATAGTCGCTGCGCAAGAAATAATCGAGCGCATCGAACACGTTGCCGCTGCAAAGGCTTTCTCCAAGCAACAACACCCGACAAAACACCAGTTTTGGATACCAGCCCGTTTTGGCGTTGACGTCTTCCAACGCCTCCGCCACCGTTTTGCCTTGCCCTTGTACGGCGGCATATCCGTCTGCGGTTTGCCCGGTCTTCGCTCCCCCCTCGCTGCCCCCTTGCGAGGCAGGGTTGGCAATCAACGCCGTCAAGGAAAACCCGTCTTCTTCTTTGTCAATGGCGATCGCTGTGATAATGGCGGTCTTTTGCACGTTGACGAGGTTAAAGTCGTTGCTAAAAAATGCAATCAGCAAAAAGAGTAAAATACAAAGATAATAAAGAATGGATTTTTTACTCCTCACGATGCACCTCCGTTTCTTCCCTTTTTTGGTTATTCTCGTACCTGCCCTGCCGTTTTCGTCCGAAAAGTAGTAAAAACGCAATCGGTAAAAGAACGGAAAAGAGCAAAAAGACTGGCGGCATCGCCTCAGCGAAAAAGGCGTGAAAGGCGTTGTTGTACTTGTTGCAAAACAGAGTAAAAAGCAGCAAAGCAACAGACGAAATACTTGCTATCATCCATTTTTTTCGTATGGAGAAACAGCGGGTAAAACACTCGGTAAACAGATGAATAGGCAACGCCGTGTAGTAAAACAGCCAGACAGAAAGGGTGTATACGAGCAATAGGTCTATCCGTCCGACGAACTTCAAAGCAGGAAAGTATTGCGCCAACTTCATCACGGCGTAATGCTCCTTTTCCCCCGTCAGCCCGAATACGGCGAAGAAAGTGGCAAGAAACAGCAGGGTCAATGCAGCGCCTACGCCAAAAGCAGGCAACAACTTTTTCTCGTCCCCGTCGCGGTATTGATAGGCGCTCATCATCGGCAATAGCAGGCCGCTACAGGAAAAATACGCCGTCGTCTTCCACACCGCTTTTAGGGAAACGGTCAGCGGCTTTTCCATTACGGGCAGCAACCGAGTAAAATCCGCTTCGCTAAGGCTCATGCCGATTAAGCCGAGAATGGGCAAAAGAAACAGCACGGGCAAAAGGTCAGCGGCTCTGCCATAGGCAGACAGTCCCTTGGTGCAGATAAAACCGCAGAGCACAAAAAAAGGGGCGAAGATAAAGAACGTGGGCGAGGTGTCCGAGAACGCCGCGTGGGAAAACTTTTCCAAATCGAGCAGCGGCAGGACGGCATAAGAGAGTAAAAACAGCCCGTATACGCCGCAAAAAATTCGCGCGGTAGGCGCGCCGCAACGGCGCTCTAAAGCCTCTATCGGGGCAGTTTTACTGCGCTTGCAAAGGAATAGCAGGCAGCAAAACGGGATGAATTCTATCGTAAGCCCCAAAAGGGCGGCAATCAGCAAATCACCCCCTGCGTAGGCGGTTAAAAGAGAGGGCAATTCTAACAGTTTTCCGACGGGCAATAGGAACGCCGTGAAAAAGGCGAGTTGCCGCGCGGTGATGCGTTGAGAATTTGTGCGCAAGCAAGGCGCGCCAAGAGAATTATTCGTCATAGTTTTGATTTTTTAAACGCGTACGGTTCTTTGAACCGTACATATACGGGCGGCGGCGCAAACTTTCCAGCCCGAACTTCATAAGAGAGTCCTTCAAATCCTGCCTCGACAGCGGCGCAAACGGGGCGAGTAGCGGCACGCCAAAGTTGTCCGTGGTCAGCATATAGAACAGCACGAACGCCACGGCGAGGGTCAAGCCAAACGGGCCAAGGCTGCCTGCGGTAATCAAGAACAGCCACCGAAGAATACTGCCCGTTTCCACGAAGTTGGGGACGGCGTAAAGGCAGATTCCCGAAAAGGCGACGACGATGATGGCAGGGGTGGATAAAAACCCTGCGGATACCGCTGCTTCGCCCAAAACGAGCGCTCCCACGACGGACAGCGACATGCCGACGTATTTTGGCATACGAATGCTTGCTTCCTTTAACACCTCTAAAACGAACAGCACCAAAAACATCTCCATACTTGGGGATAGGGGAATGTCCTTCGTGCTCTTTGCGATGGTAAGCGTTAGATTTAAAGGGAGCAACTGCATTTTGAACAGTTGGCTGCAAACGTACAAGGCGGGCGCGAGTAGCGCAATCAGCACGGAAATCAGCCGCAACGCGCGAAAAATCGTCGCCATGAACGGGGAAACGTAGTAATCCTCGTTGCTTTGAAAATCCTCGACCTGCGAAAAGGGCAGGGTTAAAGCAATGGGCGAGCCGTCCACCAAAATCCCCACTCTACCTTCGGCGAGCTTGGCGGCGAATACGTCGGGACGCTCGGTCGTGCCCACCGAACGAAAGACAGAGTTTCTGCGTTCGGATACAAGCGTCGCCACGTACGAGGAGTCGGGCAAAATATCAATATCTATGTTTTGCAGCCTCTTTTCCACCTCAGCTTTCACCTGCTCGTTTACAATGCCGTCAAGATAGCAAAGACAGACGATGGTGTCCGAACGCCGTCCTATACGGGAAGTATTGAGGCGCAAATCGGGGGATTTTAACCGTTTTCGCAGAAGGGTCATATTCGTCTTTACGTCCTCGATAAACCCCTCTCTCGGACCTTTTATCGCCACGTCGGTGGGCGGCTCGGCAACGGTGCGGGTGGGTAGGAGTTTTGCCCCAAAGACAAGCCCTAAGGGCATACCGTCCACAAGCAGCAGGGTGTTGCCGTCTAAAATCTCCCTGCCGCAATCGTTCAGACTTTCCACTTCTTTACATTCAGGGAAACGGCAGGTGGTTTTGACGACCTCTTTCAGTTCCTTCCCTTCGGGGAGAGCAACCTGCTGCAACGGCTGAGCCACCTGTTCTCCTAAAAGTTCTTTGTTCACCATACCGTCCGCATAGACAAGCAGGCAGGGCACGCCGTCCGCGCTTTCAAACGCGAAGGTGAGAATATCCTCGGCGGGCAGCAGCCCCTTTACTGCCTCTTGGTTTTGTTGTAAGTTGTTCGTTAATTTTTCCATTTTCCGTAGTTTGCCGCACTCTCGTCCAGAATATTCCATTTTCTTGACATTGGCGGCGCGGCTGTGTTATAATACCCCAAGAGCGAGGTTTTTCTATGCAGGAAGTGGTACTGTCGCCCACCGAAGTAATCGAGGATATGGGCATTGACAATTTAAAAATCGTGCAGGATACGGCGCTGTATCGGTTTACTTCCGATTCGGTGCTCTTGTCCCGATTTGCCTCTGTGAAAAAGTCGGACAAGATTGCAGATTTTTGTGCAGGGAGCGGGATAGTTGCCTTCCATACGCACGCGCTGCATCATCAAGAAAAGCCCAACCTTACCTATACCTTGTTTGAAATGCAATCCCCTCTTTGCACTTTAGCGCAAAAGACGGTGGCGCTGAACGGCTTTACGAATTTTACGGTGGAAAATTGCCGCCTGCAAGAAATTCCTAAGGACTATTGCGAACGGTTTTCGTTGGTGCTTTGCAACCCCCCTTACGAGAGGGCTGGCACGGGCTTTGATAACGCCGAATACGAGAAAGCAATCTGCCGAAAAGAACTCACCTTAACCTTAGAGGAAATCGCGGCTGCGGCGGCGAAGTGCTTACAATACGGCGGCAGGCTGTGTATGGTGCATCGGGCGGACCGTCTGGCGGAAATTTGCTATGTTTTAAAGGGGCACGGCATCGAGGTAAAGCGTTTGCAGTTCGTCGCGGGTAGAGAGGGCGCAAAGCCGTACTTGCTTCTCGTGGAAGGAGTGAAGGGGGGCAAACCAGCTACCGAGATTTTGCCTACCATCATCAATCAAAGATAAAAAGTTGGAGCGCGAGCGACGGGTTGCGCTCTATTTTCTTGATAAAAGCAATCGAAAAAACGAATTAAAAAGCGTGTTTTAAAAAATTTTTTCGATAATTCACGATTTATTTGATAAATTAGTGTGTTGGTTGCTTGCTTTCTTAGCAAAAAAAAGGTACAATAAATCTGTTGTTTACAAAACGGAGCAGAAAACAGCGAATTTACGAACGGAGTAAAGAAATGAGTGAAAGAATTGCCAAGAGAATGAAATCCATTTCCCCTTCCTTGACCCTTGCGATTTCCGCAAAAGCGAAGGCGATGAAAGAGGCGGGAGAGTCCGTCGTTTCCTTTGGTGTAGGCGAGCCGGATTTTAACACCCCCGACAATATTATTGCCGCGGCGAAAGCGGCGCTGGATAAAGGATATACAAAGTATACGCCGTCCTCTGGGTTATTGCCCTTGCGTAAGGCGATTTGCGAAAAATTCAAAAAGGACAACGGGCTTTCCTACGAGCCTTCGCAAATCATCGTTTCCAACGGTGCAAAGCATTCCATATATAACGCTTGCTACGCGATTTTGGACGAGGGGGACGAAGTGATTATTCCCGCGCCCTACTGGCTGACCTATCCCGAGGTGGTAAAGGTATGCGGCGGCGTTCCCAAGTATCTCTACTGCAAGAAGGAAAACAAGTTCAAATTTTCCGCAGAGGAATTAAAGGCGGCGATTAGCCCTAAGACGAAGATGCTGATATTCAACTCCCCGTCCAACCCGACGGGCGCGGTATACAGCGAAGACGAAGTGCGCGCAATTGCAAAGGTGTGCGAAGAGGCAGGGATTTTCGTGCTTTCGGACGAGATTTATGAAAAACTCTGCTATAACGGCGTCAAGCCCTTTTCTATTGCCGCTTGCAGCGAGAAGATGAAGGACCTGACGATTGTCGTCAACGGGGTTTCAAAATCGTACGCGATGACCGGTTGGCGTATCGGCTACCTTGCCGCGCCGAAGGACGTGGCGAAAGCAATCGACTCTTTCCAGAGCCACGCAACCTCGAACGCGAGCTCGATTTCGCAATACGCAACGCTGGAAGCGCTGGCTTCCCCCGAGGAAGAAATGCGGAAGATGGTAGAGGTGTTCGACGCGCGTCGGGCAAAGATTTTGCAGTTGATTGCCCAGATAGACGGCGTTGAGGCGATTGAACCGGACGGCGCGTTCTACGTCATGCTGTGCGTGGGCGGCTTGTACGGCAAAAAGTACGGCGACAAGGTCATTGACGGGTCGATTGCGTTTGCGGACGCATTGTTGGAAACAGAAAAGGTGGCGACCGTGCCGGGTGTTTCGTTTGGCGCAGACGATTGCGTACGCCTTTCTTACGCTCTGTCCGAGGACGATATCGAAGAGGGTTTAAAGAGAATTGCCCGGTTTGTTAAGGCTCTGGCGTGAAAAGCGTGTGAAAAAAGTAAAAAAATTACAAAAAAGCAGAAAAATTTTTCAAAAAGGTCTTGAAATCGGCGAAAAAATTTGCTACACTATAACTGACCCCGATGCTGTCAAGCGGCGTGTTTTGGGGGAGAAAGATAATCTCGGAGGATTTTGAACTATGATTAAAGTAATTTACGGCGCAAAAGGTACGGGCAAAACGAAGATTTTGATCGACGCAGCGAACGCAACCGTATCCCAAGCCAAAGGACATATGATTTTTATTTCCGATTCCAAACGCGGTATGTACGATTTAGAGCGTGAAATTCGTTTCATTGACGTAAGCGAATACGACATCGCTGGCGAGGCGGCGCTGTGCGGCTTTATCAAGGGCGTTATCGCAGGCAACCACGATAACGAATACGTATACATCGACGGTATCGTTCGCATTGCAGGCAAACCCGTAGCGGAACTTGCAAGCTTCTTCTATATGCTTGACAAGGTGGCAACGCAGGGAAGCTTGACGATTACCGTATCGGTAACCGCAACCAAAGAAGAATTGCCTGATTTCGTGGCAAAGTACGTTTAATTCCACGCACGGCTTAAGACAAAAGACGCCGAAACGCATATGCGCCTCGGCGTTTCATTATTTAACCAAAGCAATATAATCCGAAATAGACTAGGATGGTGAATACCTATGAGTAAAATTATGCGTTTTGTTTCCACGCGCAGCAAAGAAAAAGTATCGGGCGCAGAAGCGATTGTAAAAGGGCTCGCTTCTGACGGCGGTTTGTTCGTGCCCGAGAGCTTTCCAAAGGTGTCCGAGGAAGAACTATTGAAAATGGGCGAGATGAACTACCCCGAACGGGCGGCGTTCATTCTCGGGAAATACCTCGGCGCAGAGCTGGGGCAGGATTTCCTTTTGGAAACCTGCACGAAGGCGTATTCCGCGTTTGAAGGGGACGATCCCGTACCCCTCGTCAAAATTGACGACGGTTTTTATATCATGGAACTTTTCCACGGCCCTACCTGCGCGTTTAAGGATATGGCGCTGACCGTATTGCCTTACCTTTTGAAGCGCAGCTGTGAAAAGTTGGGGATTGACGACGAGATTTTAATTCTCACCGCGACCAGCGGCGACACGGGCAAAGCGGCGCTTGAGGGCTTCCGCGACGTGCCCGGCACGAAGGTATCGGTGTTCTATCCCGATGAAGGGGTTGCAAAAATGCAACGCCTGCAAATGTGCGTGCAGGACGGAAAAAACGTCTTTGTTGCGGCGGTTTCCGGCAATTTTGACGATTGCCAGCGCGCGGTGAAAAAGCTGTTTGGCGACGAGGATTTCAATAAGGCTCTGCAAGAAAAAGGGGTGCGTGTTTCCAGCGCGAATTCCATCAACTTCGGACGGCTTGCGCCGCAGATTGCCTATTACTTCTCCGCATACGTGGATTTGATTACGGGCGGCAAGGCGGATATGGGCGAACCCATTGACTTCGTCGTACCGACGGGCAATTTCGGGGATATTTTGGCGGGCTGGTATGCAAAGCAAATGGGCTTACCCGTAAGAAGATTGCTGTGCGCCTCCAACAAAAACAAGGTACTTGCCGACTTCTTTGCGACGGGAAAATACGACGTAAAACGCGATTTCCACCGTACCATGTCTCCGTCTATGGATATTTTGGTGTCTTCCAACCTTGAACGCTTACTGTTTGAAATCAGCGGTAGGAACGCGAAGTTGACCGCCGAAAGAATGAAGTCCTTACAGGAAAAGGGCGAGTATACGATCACGGCGGAAGAACTTGCAAAAATCAAAGAGGATTTCTACGGCGGCTTTGCCAGCGAGGACGACACCGTGGAGGCAATGTACGAAATCTTTGAGGAATACGGCTATGCGATGGATACGCACACCGGCGTTGCGCTGGCGGTGTATCTGGACGCTATGGATAGACGGGATAGAAAGGACATTACGCAGACGGTGGTATTGTCTACGGCGAACCCCTACAAATTCCCGCAGGACGTTTTGTACGCCCTTTCGGGCAACGACGTCAAGGACAGTTTTAAGGGGATTAAGCGTTTGAACCTCTTAACGGCAATGAAGCCGCCGAAGAGTTTGCTTGACCTTCGTTATCGTCCCTTGCGGTTTAAAAAGACCTACCCCAACGACCTCAAAAAGATGGCGGCGGCGGTGCTGGATTTTGTAGACGGTAATATCGTCCCTATACCAGATGAAAAGTAAACACAAAAACAGAGAAAGCCACGGACAACCGTGGTTTTCTTTTTTTGTATGAAAGGTTTTGGAAAGGCGCAAACTACAAAAAGGCGGTTTGTGTGAAAAGAAGATGATATTTTTCTGGATTTTCTACGAAAATCAAGTTTTCCGTTTGCCTTTTCCAGGTGGGCGTGTTATAATGATACTGAGCCAAAGTACGCAAAAAGCAGGATTTTTGGCTCTTCGTCAAAGGAGAACGCTTTATGTTTGGATACGTCCGTCCGGATATGCCCTATTTATACCTCAAAGACCAGACCTTGTACGAGGCTCTGTATTGTGGTGTATGTAAGGGGATCGGTCGGGTCTGCGGACAGGTTGCGCGAATGGGTTTAACGTACGATATTGCCTTTCTTTCGGCGCTGCTGCATAATCTTTTGGGGCAGGACGTAAAGGTGGAAAAACAGCATTGTCTTACCCATTGTATTCGTACCAAGCAGATGGCGGAGGTAGACGAGCTGACGAAAAAGCTTGGGGCGCTGAACACCGAACTCGCCTACTATAAGTGTGTGGACGACATCGAGGACGGGGATAAGGGTGGCATCAAAAAGTTGGCGTTCAACCGAGGGCACAAACGGGCGCAGAAAGCGTACCCGGAGCTTTGCGCCATTGTCCGCAAAGGGATAGAGGAGCAGGCTGTGGTGGAAAAGGCGGGTACGGATAGTATCGACCGAGCCGCAGACCCTTCCGCTACGATGATGGCAAGGCTGTCCGAATACTTTTTAGGGGACAGAAAAAGCGAGGATGCCTACGCTTTGTTTTACAGCGTTGGGAAGTGGGTGTACCTCATTGACGCGCTGGACGATTACGACAAGGACGTGAAAAAGAACGCTTACAACCCCTTTCGGCTTTGCTACGGCGCAGAGAGCAGGTGTGCTCTTATCGAGGCGCAAGCAGAGGAGCTGCATTTTATTTTCGGCACGCTATTTACGGATATACGGGAACGGTTGGCAAGGCTGCCAATGCACTTTAATCGGGATTTGGTGGACAATATCTTATTGCGCGGTTTACCTGCGGAAACGGCAAGGGTGATGCAAGGTGGCTGCAAGGATTGTGAAAAACACAAAAAAGAGGATAGATAAATGGATTTATATGCATTATTTGGGTTGACGGAAACGGCGACGGACGAGGAGCTTAATGCCGCATACGAGCGACTGCGTGAACAGTATCGTGAAGAACGCTGGCAGGACGGCGAGCCGGGTAACGAGGCGGCACGGAAGTTGACGGAGCTTGAAAACGCCTATAAAGAACTGACGGCAGAGAGAAAACGTCAGAGCAAAAACACCACGGGCGAAGCGGCGTTCGAGGAGATTTCCCGTTTGCTCAAAGAGGGGGATATCAACGGAGCGCAGGCGGTGTTGGACGAATTTAACGAACGCAGCGCCGAATGGCATTATTTGCAAGCGGTTGTTTATTATAAAAAAGGCTGGATGAACGACAGTAAAAAACAGCTCGAAATCGCCATGCAGATGAACCCCGACTGCAACAAGTACCGAGATGCCTACGGAAAATTGAACGCCAAAGCGGATTACGAGCAAAAACAGAGGGATGCGGCTGGCAATCAGCAAGCCCCTTACAGCTCAATGCCCAGCGGGGAGATGCCGCAGATGGGCGGTATGGGTATGTGCGAACAATGCTGTTGCTGCTGCGGTGCCAATATGTGTATTAACAGCTGTTTGCGCGGCTGTATGTGTAGGTAAGCAAGGTGCGAAAAATTACCGCGCACGAGGTGGCTTTGGCAGGGGTAGCCACGGCGATAGCCACCCTATTTCTTGCCGTGGGCAATTTTACTTCCGTTTTGATGTTCGTTGGGTACATGGTTGCGTCTATTGCGCTTTCCTTGCCTCTTGCTAAAAAATCGTACATAGGGTACGCGCTTGCATACGTGGCAACGCTGCTGCTTACCGTTTTAATCATCGGCACGGCAGGGTATTTTATTGACCTGCTGCCCTTTATTTTGTTTTTTGGACTGCATCCGCTGCTCAACGATTTGCAGGAAAGGTTGCAGGTGAAAAAGTGGTTGGCGTTCTTGATGAAATGCGTGTGGTTTGACGGGGCGATGCTACTGTTTTGGTGGTTAGTGGTGCAAACGACGGGCGTCAGTTGGTTGGATGCGTATGCTCTGCCGATTGTGCTTGTAGGCAGCACGCTGTACTTTGCGTTATACGATTACGCTTTTTATCGTTTGAATCAGCAAGTCTTTGCGCTGGTGTCGAGGATTTTAAAAAAGTGAAAAGCTTTCTCAAAAGGGGGAAAGATGAAATGATAGAAAAGAATACGATTATTACCGCCGTGACGAGCGCGATTGGGTCGAACGGGGAAGGCATCGTCAGGCACGAAGGGATTACCTTTTTCGTGCCTGCTTGTTTACCGGGTGAAAAGGTGCGCTTTCGGGTTTTGAAGGTCAAGGACGGTATCGGATATGGAAAAATAGAGGAGATTTTGACTCCTGCCGAAGAGCGTGTACGTGAAAAATGTCCCGTATTTTTGCGTTGCGGCGGCTGCAAATTGCAGCATATGGAATACGGCACGCAGTTGTACTTTAAGCAGAATATCGTCAAGGACTGTTTGCGCAAAATCGGGGGCTTAAACGTCGAGGTAAAGCCGACGGTAAAAAGCGATTTGCCCTACGCCTATCGCAATAAGTTGCAGTTGCCGGTGGGGGTAGACAAAGAGGGAAATACCGTCATCGGGTTCTATGCCGAGCGCTCCCATCGTATCGTGCCGACGGATAGTTGCGCGATTCATCCAAAGTGGGCGGAAAAACTGATTGCTGTCATCAAACGCTACTGCGCGGAGTGGGGTGTCGAGGGGTACGATGAGGACAGAAAAACGGGTGTTTTGCGCCATATCGTAGCAAGGGAAATCGGTGAAAACTTCTTAATCACGCTAGTGTGCACGCAAAAGAGCCTTCCGGCGCTGCCGCATCTTATCGAGCTGCTTTCGATGGTGTTTTCCGTTTTCTCGCTGTATATCAACGTAAACGACAAGGATACCAACGTAATTCTTGGAAAAGAGTTTCATCTCGTACACGGTAGCCCCGTTTACGAGGCGCAGGAACAGGGGATTTTGTACGAGGCAGGGCCTCAGACCTTTTTGCAGGTCAATGAAAACGTGCGCTCAAAACTATACAACGCCGCCCTCAAGTCGGTGATTGAAACGGGGGACGAAGTGGTGGTAGATGCCTATTCGGGCGGCGGCTTATTGACGGCGATGCTGGCAAAGCGCGCAAAGCGAGTGTATGGCATTGAGTTAGAGCCAGAGGCGGTGGCTTGCGCCAATTCGCTCAAGCAAAAGAACGGCTTAAAAAATATGACGAACATCTGCGGCTACGTAGAGGAAAAACTTGCGGCGGTACTGGAACAAGAGCGCGGCGAAAAGGTGCGCTTAATTCTCGATCCACCGAGAGCAGGAATACACCGCAGCGTATTAAAGGCGCTGCTGGAAAGTGGGATACCGTCGTTGACGATTATCTCGTGTAATCCGTCGACTTTGGCGCGGGATTTGGGGATTTTGACAGGCAGACTGATTGAAAAAGAGGGTTCAAACGGAGAGTTGATTAAAAACCCTGCTTACGAGGGTTTAGCAGACGACGAAACTCTGCCTGGGTACTACGCTCCGACGAAGATTCAGCCGTATGATATGTTCCCCCAAACGAAACACGTAGAGACGCTGGTTTGCCTTGCGCGCAAGGCGGACTAAAATATCTATCCGCCCCCTGCGGGAGTTTATTGACGCAAGGGCAGGATACATATTTTAGTGTTTTACACGGAAAACAAAAACGAGCGTATCAAGTGTTTTAGTTCGCCGTCGGCGAGAGACGGACATACATTCCGCTTTGCGGGATATATGTTCCCCCAAACCAAACACGTGGAAAGTTTAGTTTGTCTGACGAAGCAGACAAACTAAAGCGATATAAATCCTCACGGATTTGCGATATTTGCCTTGTGGCAAGCGATATGCCTGCGGCGCGATATGCCGCGAACTGCGCGGCGTGAGGATTTATAGGTAGCGTGCTTTCCACCACGTTCGCCATAGGCGAACATATCGCTGTTTCGCAACACGAAACAATATCGCGCGCGCGGAGCGAGCATATCGCGCACCGAAGGTGCATATCGCGTGAGCGAAGCGAACTAAAATAGGACAAAAGTGATTTTTGAGCAAACCTCAAAACTCTTATTTACATCTGTTTGGTATAACATATCGAAAGAAAAGGAAGTGCATATGACATCTTTGCTGCTAAAAAATTTTAGAGACCTATACAATAAACACCAATTTAGTGATAATCTTCCTAATTATTCTGTTTTGTGGCATTATACCAGTGTTAATGGGCTTATGGGTATTGTACAAAATGCAACTTCAGAGCATGGAAAACTGCACTTTTGGTTTACTCGTAGTGATTGTCTAAATGACACCTCTGAGGGGATGCATGTTTTGGATTTATTTAAGAGAATATGTTGTGAATTGTTAAGTAAGGGACAAATAAGCAATGCTTTTTATGAATGTTTGAAACACATTGAAATACCAAATAGCCACTTCGTTAGTTTCCCTGTTCCTAGCGACGAAAAATATACACATATGAGTGTTCTTGATTGTCCAGAGTGCGATGCCTATATTTGCAGTTTTTCATTAAAAGAAGATTCTTTGGATATGTGGCGATATTATTCCAAGGGAGATGGGGGCTATGCGTTAAAACTTTATGCATTTATGTTCGATAAACATAAGGAGTATGAGTATTCTGACTATGATGAAAAAGCTGTTTTCAGCAACATTTCTTCATATAAAGTCATTTACGATGAAGCAACTAAACAAAACATGCTCGAAAATGTCATTTTGGATACTTTCAAAGTTTATGAACAGTTAATAGAAACAGAGCCAGACTGTGAAGAAAACGCAATGGGTTTTATCAAGCACGCATTAAAAATATTCCAATTTCAATTTAAACACGACTGTTACGCTTCGGAACAAGAATATCGCTTTGTTTTTTATCGTCCATGTAGCAAGCCCGAATTGTTACAAAACGAACTACCTGAAGTGAAATACAGATCACAGAACGGAGTAATTGTTCCGTATATAGACCTCACCATAGAAAATGGCGCATCGTACTTATCAGAAGTTTTAATTAGTCCATTTATCAAGAGTAAAGTGGTTAAAAAAACAACACAAGAATATTTGTCTCAATGTGGTATTAACTGTGAAGTACGACACTCGGAATTGCCTGTTCGGTGAGCAAATGTTAAAGAATAGCTAGGATTCCGTAAAATAAGTTGTTATTAGTGTTTAGGAGATAAATCAAATGAAAAAGTTATTAGCTTTATGCTTGACAGTAGTTTTATGCTTATGCTGTCTTGCATCGTGCGGTATTACGGGATTTCGTTCTATAAGCTATCAGGATGCTGACACGGAAAGGTTATTAATGGACGGTTATGCACCAAAAAGGGCAAAGCCCGGCGATATCGTTGTGCTCCGCACAGGTCCTATTATGGACGCCAACCTCGATTTATACGCTAATGGTGTAAAGCTCGATAACACCCATAACGATTCTGATTATTGGGAATATATTTTTACAATGCCTGACGAGGATGTTGTAATAACGCATGACATAATCGGTGGATTTGGATATAAGGAGTGCGTTAACCACATTGACGAAAACAAAAACGAGCGTATCAAGTGTTTTAGTTCGCCGTCGGCGAGAGACGGACATACATTCCGCTTTGCGGGATATATGTTCCCCCAAACGAAACACTTGTTTTCATAAGATTGTGGGACAATTTAATAGATAGGTCGATTTTAGCAAAAACACAAAGTAAGAACCAAGGAGGTAATATATGAAAATTATAAAATGTCAATTATTGCTTGTATTAGTAAGTTTGTGTTTTTTGTTAGGCGGATGCGGATTTTTGCCGTCTGGAAATTTTGGCGGAAGTCAACCCGCGCAAACGATTGATAACTTTGAATTTATTACGGATGAGAAGTTGACGATTGAAAATTTTTCCGATGATGAATACTACAAATTAGTTTTGTACGCTGGGGAAGAATATCAAATAAAAACTACCGTCGACGATCAGCTGGGCGAAGATTATTACATAAAATACGTGACGGATGACGATATTGACGGTAAGTTTACTTTGTCCGAGGACGGAAAAATAGAGACAAATTCCGCCCTGGAAAGCAATGAAACTTTTGTCGTTGACGCGGAATTATATCAAACGGGTTTCACCAAGAGAATTAAGCGAAAGTATTTGATTTTGTCCATTTTGGTTGGGGAATATGCAACCGTAACTTTGACCAACGACGGTTTGGAATACGACGAAAATACTTCCACCTATTCTCTTGCTGTTGAGTCGGGAAACTCTTTTTCGCTCTCTTATACCGTTTCCTATAACACCGCGTATATAATGACCTTTTCTCTTGCCGATCCGAACGACGCACCCTTTATATCGGTAGACGATCAAGGGCGTATTACGACGAGTAAAGTGGGCGAAGATAAAGCCTGCGAAATTGTCGTTCGTTTGACGGGTGCAAATGGTATGCTGGATGTCGTATTTTTACAAGTAACGCTTAAAAAGAGTGCGGATTTTATTAACCAACTTACGGTTGTAAACAAAGCCAACGCGCAAAGCATTCAAGACGGGGACGTCCTGACCATGTACAAAGGCACAGAACTTGCCTTTGATATAAAATACAACAACGAATTAAAGACGCAAGCGATTACGGTTGGTTCCGCTTCCGTTTTACAGGTAAATAACGACACGAATACGCTGAAAGCAACGGATATCGGTACGAGCGAAGTGGTTTTTGCTTACGCGGATAAACAAATCACCGTTACGGTAAACGTAGTGAAAGACCACTTGACTAGGTTGTATGCGGAAAACGAAGGCGTCAGCTTTTTGATTCTCAACGATACCTTGTACTATCTCGATAGTATGTATGCGGCTTATCAAAGCGGTACGGCGAAAGTGATTACGGATAAATCGCTTATAAACACTCGCTTTTACGATAAAAACCAAGCATACAAAACCGTCGTGTTTACTTACGCAGAAGACGGTGAGGAAGTATCGGTTACCTATGATATAAAGTATTACACCGTAACGGAATACGAAGGGCAAACTACGGCTTACGATAACAACGATTATTTTGCGAATACTGGCAACAGCGTTCAAGTTTTGCCTAACAAAGGCACGGTAAAAATGCTAGTTATCCCCGTGTGGTTCAACGATTCCAACCTATTCTTTAACGAGTCTCAAAAAGAGCAAATTATAGAAGATATTGAATATACGGTAAACGGTAATAGACCAAGCAGTGAACTCAAATCGTTAAAGCAGTATTACGAAGCGCAAAGCTACGGTGCAATCACGATGGATATCACGGTAAGCGAGTTTTATCATACTTCTACTTCCTATCAAGACTACACCGATAATATAGAAGGCAAAGTAGGCAACGTCTATACTTTGGGAACGAACGCGATTGAGTGGTATTTTGCGAATTATACGGAAGAAAAGTTTGAAGAATACGATTTGAACGGCGACGGGTATCTTGACGGTGCGATTTTGTATTACGCTTCCAATTATTACGGTGCGGACAGCGATAAAAACAGAACAACGGCGTTTTCCATTAAAACGCATAGTTCGTATGAATGTGCCTTCAACACCTTGTCCTTTTGTCCGGTCGGTGGGTTATATGGGCTGGATTACAAAAAACCGACTGGACAATTAACGTCCTCGGATTTATCCGCTACATACAGCAATGCTTTTATTGACAGTGCAAGAACGACCATTCACGAAGTGGGGCATATGTTTGGTAACGTCGATTTGTATGAAGATCAATTTGCCGACGAACGGTATTCGCCAGCAGGCAGCTTTATTATGCAGGACCGTAACTACGGGAGCCATGATCCCTATCACGTCAATAGAATAGGGTGGAGCAAGCCTGATATTTATGCGTCAAACGATTACCAGTTGGGCGAAAAAATCACGATTCTTTTGGACGATTTTCAATCGAGCGGGCAAAATATCATTCTTACCAACACGTGGAATTCATCAAATTCCTTGTACGACGAATATCTAATCGTTGAATTATTTGCGCCCGTCGGGATTAATGAATTTGATTCCAAAGTTACCTTTGCAAATAGATTAACCAGCGGAATTAGAGTATGGCACGTCAATTCCATATTGACGGATGTATACGACGGCGGAAACAAAACTTCTCAAATCCTGAATACAGGACGATATGAATTGTCTTATTCTAATAATGACGTAACGAGTGAGTTTGACCTAGTTCATTTAATTCGAAACAATCCAAACGAACCGTACAACACGGGAAGCGGACCGCAAACGGGCGGGGTTTTGTTTGAGCAAGGCGATTCGTTCGATATGCAGACGTTCAAATCGCAGTTTATCAACGAAGATAAATTAGACAATGGCGAAAAACTTGGCTGGGCGTTCACGGTCGAGCGGATTTATGAAAATGAGGACGGTACGTACAGCGCTGTAATTACGTTGGAAAGAACGGATAATACGAGAACGGAATTTAGTAAGACGGTTGCGCTTAATCGTTCCGATTTAGCCGAACCTGACGGCGAAGAAGAATATGGGGAAGATATTTTCGGCACGGACGGAGAATTCTCGTTGGTTTACAAATACGTAACGCCTCCTTCCGTATATGAGCAAGGGTATCCCATTTCTTCCAAGGGTATGTGCCTTTTTGCGTCCGCCGACGGGAACGGGGGATATATTCAATTAACGCTTAAAGATATTGACGGAAAAGAGGTTCGTATAGATTCTATATCCGTTACCTATTCTAAACTCACCAACGCATCTTTGAGCGTCTTTGTTGACGGAAACGCAGTAGACGGGCAACAGTTTGAGCCTGAAAATGACAAAGCATACGGGTTTACGTATGAAGTAAACGCATCGTCCGTTCGTATTCAAAATCAATACAACGAAGAGATCAATCACTGGTCAATAATTGCTCTTTTAGATATTACAATACATTATACGATATTATAAACGATACACTATTATTTTCTTATAATGACGAGAAAAGTTATGTCGAGACGTTGGTTTGCCTTGCGCGCAAAGCGGATAAATAAAAAACAACGCACCTCACGGTAGCGTTAAAATAAATAAAAGGAGAAAAATTATGATCTTTGATACCTTACAAAACTGCGAAAAATATTACGGCGTACACAATGCTTTTGCAAAAGCGTTTGACTTTATCAAAAAAGCGGTAGAAGAAAACTACGCCGTCGGTAAATATGAAATAGACGGCAGAAAAATTCACGCTTCCGTGCAAGAATACAATGGCAAAGCCGAGGCAGATGCAAAATACGAAGGACATAGAAAATATATCGACATTCAATACATCGCTTGCGGCGCAGAATATATGCAGGTCGTAGACGTTCAAAAAGCAACGTTAAAGACCGACTACAACGAAGAAAAGGACGTCGAATTTTATCACGACTCCGAGAAAGCAGGAAAAATCCTTGTCGAAGCAGGGGAGTACGGGATTTTCTTCCCCAACGATATCCATAAACCGGCTCTTGCCGTTGACAGTAATTCTGCTCCTATCAAAAAAATTTTGGTAAAAATAGCGCTCTAAATAGGCGCGAACTGGCGTTTATAATCCGTCAAAATAAAAAGGAGAAAGAATGAAAAAGATTGTTTTGATTGGCGATTCTATTAGAATGGGCTACGATAAGTACGTTAAGGACGCTTTGAGCGGAACTGCCGAAGTGTTTTATCCTGCCGACAATTGTCGATTTGCCGTGCACCTCTTACGGTATATGCACGAATGGAAAGCAAAGGGAAATTGGGGCGATGACGTTGATCTGGTGCATTGGAACGCAGGGCTCTGGGATGCGCTGGAATTGTTCGGCGACGAGCCGCTTACCTCTCTTCCCTATTACGGCGAAGCGATTGCGCGGATAGACAAAAGACTTCGTATGCTGTTCCCGAAAGCAAAACTCGTATTCGCAACGTCAACGACCGTAAACGAAAAAATCGCGAACCCCGACTTTATGCGCCACAACGCAACCATCGAAAAATACAACGCCGTTGCGCTGCGCGCTCTGGAAGGAACGGATACCGTGATCAACGATTTGTATCCGCTTACGGCATCCCTTCCTGATTCGTATCATTCCGACTGGGTGCATTTCTACACGCCGGAAGGCACGGAACAGATAGGCGGCAGGGTTTTGTCTGTGATTTGCGACCTTCTTGATATTAAAGCCGAGCAGATCAATATCAAAGATTTTAAACCCGAAAATTATTCAAAGAGCAATATCGGATACTAAGTCGTTAGGCGCATGGAATGAATGATTACATAAAAAAAACTCCCCGAAGGTAAAATCAACTTCGGGGAGTTTTGCTGTAAGATTGGTAAAGAGGGGCTTACTCTTTTTTCACAATAGAATATCCCAGTTTCGTCAAGGCGTCGTACAGCCCGTCGATGACCATATAATCATAACGATAAATGGAATCCAAGGCGTTTTTGTCCACCGTTTCGACGTCCTTTTCTTTTTTGTCGCTGGCGGCTTTTATAACTTGATGTTTATGCTCGATGAGCGCGTCCAACCCCTCGTAGGTCGTCAAGCAGGCGTGGCGCAGATTTTTTACGTTCTTATGCTGTAAGACGTCCTTGCCTTTTGAATTGCGCGTCCAAGTAAAATCCTTAAAGGGAAGCGGCTTATAGCCGGACAACAAATAGTAAGCGTTCCAGCGCGAATGTTCGATAAATGCTAAGACGTTTGCCGTTCTCGTTTCAAAGAAAAATTGACGATCTTTTCCTAAGTCTTTCATAAAGGCATCGGGGCAAAGCTTTTCAAAATCTTCCTTGGAAATTCCTGTTCCCGCCTCTTTCTTCAACGCAAACCCTAAAAGATACAACTTAAAATAAATACTGAGCGCTGCGTTGACGTTCGAATACTGCTCCACAACGGGGAGTTTCTGCCATTCTCGCAGCTGAAACCATTTGCTTTTCGAACAATCGTTATACAAATCGTTGACGTTTTGTGCAAGCTGCATCAAATCGTCGTTTACGATGTTTTCATGCAAGAATACCTCTTCGTTTTCTCCGAAATAAACGATATTTTCATCGTCGCGATTGAGCAAACGGTTTTCCTTTTCTTTTGCGCGGACGAAAATTTTATAATGGTCTTTGGCTTCGAGGGCGTTGTTCAATTCGTGCGCAAAAGCGGCGTCTTTAAAATCATCGGAGAGGGAAATGATAAAATAGGTGTAGGAGTCTTCATGGACCAGTTCGCGAACCTGCTTGCGAATCTTTGCATCGTGCGCGTCCATCGGTTGAATTTCTCTTAAATCGCAAATCTTTTCCGCGGGGGGTAAGTCGGAACGTGCAAACAGTTGCTCGTATTCGTTCAACAGTTTGATAAAATATTCGTTATTTAACTGCTCTCCGTTGTTTTCATAAGCGTAATAGTGCACGGGCGCGGAGCACAGTTTGCCGTCTTTTTCTCTTGCGAATTGAAAGCCCGTTGCCATCAATTTAAACAGCTCGTAGTTCACCTTTCCAAAGCCGAAAAATACGACGTTGATTGCTTTTCCGTCTTTCAGCGTCTTATTTTCACGGAAAAAATCGTTCGGGATATATTTCGTGATGGGGTGTTCGCAAACGAATCGCCTTGCCATAAGCTCGTAGCGGCAGAAGGGCAGAACGAAAGAATTTGCGTTTTTGGAAATTTCCGAAAGGTATTGTTCGCGAACCATACTCATTTCGTTTGCGTCCACCTCTATATGCAAAAACAACCGCTTATCGGCTTTGGCTTTGAGAGCTTCAAAGCACGACAAAATCGAGGAATAGGAATATCCGCTGTCCCGAAAGACGATCAGATGATGTTCTTTGCCTTTTAAGCATTTTGAAACGATTTGCAAGGTTAACGGCGCTTTATGTACGGCGTAGCCTTGTTTGAGTAAGGACGAATAATCCTGCTTGTCGATACTTTCCACCCACAGTACGGCGGTCGGGTGTTTTTTCAAATACTCCAGGGCGCTGGCAGACGTGCCGATGACGATATCCCCGCCTGAAAGAAAGCGTTTGTGCTTGCGGATTGCATTTGCAATCGTCGAGCCAAACAGCGCGAAAACGCTGAAAATAAACGTCAAAACGGAAAGGATACAAGCCCCGATGGTCGCTGCGTAGAACCAAGGCTCTGCCTCGCTTAACGGCAAGAGGATCTCGTCGTTCAAATCCATAGCAATCATGGAAAGGGTTTCGTGAATCAGCTTGAATAACGTGTAAAAAGTAAGAGAAGTACCCTGATAGATTGTCGCCGTTAAATACAGAGAATAGATCAATAGAAAGACGGGTACTAAATAAACAAGACTGTTTTTATCAACTACTGCTTTCTTTTTGACCATTCGATAGCCAAGAAGTCCGACGAGCCCTGCTTCCATACATAAAAACAAGATACTGATTACTGTGTACATAATACGTCCGCTCCAGGATAAATGTACACCTATTATAATGCAAAACCGCATAGAAGTCAATCTTTTTCGTTTAAGTCTGCTTGTCGAAAAATAAAAAAAAGGATTGACTTTTTTTCGTTTGTAAGTTATACTGATAGCAGAGGGTAAATTTATGAAAAAAGGGTACCATGCATTAAACGAAAATTTTATCGGCAGCAAGATTGCACACAGGGGGCTTCATTCAGACACAGTCAGCGAAAATTCCTTGCAGGCGTTCGCGCTTGCGATTGAAAAGGGATTTGCTATTGAAATAGACATTCATCTTATGCGCGACGGGGAACTGGCTGTCGTGCACGATTCCGACTTGACCCGCGTGACGGGGCAAACGGCCGTGGTGGAGAACTTGTCTTCGGCGGAGCTGCAAAACTACCCTCTGAAATTGAACGGAGAAAAAATCCCTACGCTCAAGGAAACGCTGGCGCTCATCGACGGGAGAGTACCGCTTTTAATCGAATTGAAATTCGAAAAAGAGTTTGACAAAAATCAGGCGGACGCGTTGCTTGCGCAGCTTGCGGAATATCCGTATAAGGATAAAATCGCGTTGCAGTCCTTTCATCCTGCGGCGGTGAGATACTTGAAAAAGAAAACGAAGGAATATTCGGTCGGATTTTTGGCTTCGTATCGTTCGGGCAGGGGGAAGTTGACTGCCTATCTTTTGAAATCGTTGGCTCTGTTTGGTTGGATGAAGGCGGATTTCGTGTCTTACGATATCAATTATTTGCCGAATAAGTATGTCAGCAAAAAACAAAAACAGGGATACCCGCTCTTTGTTTGGACGGTCAATACGCCTGAAAAGCTGGAAAAAGCGCTTGCGCTTGCGGACGGGATTATTTTTGAAAAGATAGAGGTGTAAAAATGGAAAAAACCAAGGTTTTGTACTGGGCGGATTTTAAAAAAAGTTATTCTCGGCATTTGATTAAAAAATTACAGGAAATCAATCCGTCGTTGGAATTTACCATACTCGATCATATCGTAGATATTCTTTCCCCGAACGTGGACGTATTCGATTACCAAATCGTGATGATACAAGTTACGGACGTAACGAAATTCTCCGCCAGCGAAAGCGAGCGAGAAAAAATCGGCGAGCTTTTAGAAGAGTTTGCAGACGAAGGGAACAAGTTGATCGTTTCGCACGACGTTGTTTATCGCCGCACGAGAAACGAAGTTTTGCAGGAAATGTATCATTATAAAATCAATAACTTTGCCCGAGAAAACAACGTAAAGTACACCAAGACGAGCTACTGTAAGCAAGTGGAAGCGTTCTCCTCTCTGCCCAGCGTATTTTCGCTTGCCGACGGAGAGCTTTGTTGGGGGGATATTTCGCAGCTTCAGGATAAAAAAATCTTTTTCGACACCGTTGTGGTCGATCCGCAGACGGGGAAGAGGTTGCGTATTCCTTTGGTGTTTGGGAAGATTTACGGCGGCGGACAACTCATTTGGTTTAATACGGGCGACGCTTACGACGAGCCCCCTGCGCCGATCACCGAGCTGGATGAAAACTTCGTCAAGCTGCTTGCGGAATGTATCAGCGTCGATTTAAATAGTTTGAAAAAGCCCGAATACCACAACGAAGAGATTTTGGCGCAATTACATAAGTGTGATTTTTCCAAGCCGTTCTCCTTTATTTGTTATTCTGCGGCGGATAGTTCGAGAGTATATCAAAACTGTTTGGTGCTCGATAAGCTCGGCGTCAATTATTTCTTGGATTTCAAAAACATCACTTCCGCTACGCCGGGGAGTGAGGGGTGGAAAGAAAACGTACACGAGGCGCTCGACCACGAGAACTGCACTTCGGCGTTCGTGTTTATGTCCGAGGATTTCTTAAACAGCTCCAACTGTTTTTACGAGCTGCAAAAAATGAACGCGTTTGAAAAGAAATTCGTTCCCATTTTGCTGGGCGTAAGTATGGACATGGAGAGAACGTTGGAGATTATTCAGGAATGGGATTCTCTTACCTACGAGGAAAAAATCAAGACCTTTAAAGACATTTTGGCGATTCGCAAAAAGGAAAACAACGGTGGCGTGCAAATCAATCAGCTCGTCTATCATTGTCATCGCGACCTGCGCCACTTTAAAAACGTGCAGCTTGTGGAAACGATTTTGGAAAATTGCAACTTACAGCTTTCCGACTCGAAAGAATACTTTGAAAAAATCGACGAGATTTTAGAGGCTTGCGATTTAAAGAACTTGTTTAGTTAAAAATCAACAAATTTGACAATGCTTCTAAAAAAATGTATAATATAAGTATAGACGGAAAAAGCCTTGATGCCTCGGCGGTTTCCGAAAGAAAAGTGAAAGGAGAAAGAATATGGCAAAGAAAAAGCAATTAAAGCTTCCCGAAGGGTTGATAACGTCTTTGTTTATGGTGGCGCTGGGGATTCTGTTCCTCATTATGAAAGGCGGCGTCATTGGTTTGGCGGTTACCATTTTGGGCGTCGCTTTGCTGGTGTCTGCGGTGATGGATTTCTTAAATAAAGACATTACGACCTGCATAGTGAAAGCAATTATCGGCGTGTGCGTTTTGGTGTTCGGACACCTGTTCGTAGACGTAGCGGTCATCATCGTTGCGGCGGTGGTGCTGGTATACGGTGCATTGGAGTTGTTCGAGCTAATCAAAGCGAAGAAAAAGGACGTTGCCTGCTACATCAAGCCTGTCGTGATCGTCGTGATTGCGGCGGCGCTGCTGATTAGTAAATGGCTGGTGTTCGATTGGCTGTTTATCATCATCGGCGTGTTGTTCCTTGTTGAGGGCGCTTTGGGCGTTTGGAACGAGCTGAAAAAATAAAAAATATCAACAACGCAAAACCCTGCCTACACGGCAGGGTTTTTTACGTAAAAGATTGTAAATTCACTCGTAAAAAATCGTTTTTCCTATTGACAATTTTGGGAATTTGGGTGTATAATACAATGGGCGAAAAGGTTTGCCTTATAGGCGATAAATAAGGAGTAAGTATGGAAAAATACATCATTGCAATCGACCTCGGGGGAATGAGCGCAAAGGGCGCGATTTTTTCCTTGGAAGGGGTGCTTTTAGAGGAGGATCGTGTAAAGACCTGCGCGGCGTGCGGCTTTGAAGGCACGATGCAGGATTTGGCTGTGCTTACCGCAAAACTCGTAGAAAAAGTAGGCGGCACTATGGACGAGGTTGTCGCAATCGGTATGGGCGCTCCCGGTGTTGTGGATAGCAACGAGGGCGTAATATTGCGTTGGAGCAACTTCGGTTGGGTGAACGCACCGATCGCAGACAGCTTATCGGCTCTGACGGGCAAGCCCGTCTACGTTGCGAACGACGCGAACGTTGCGGCGCTTGGCGAATCGAAATTTGGCGCGACGGCAAAATACCAAAGCAGTATACTCCTCACCATCGGCACGGGCGTTGGCGGCGGTATGGTGTTCGACGGTAAACTAATCGAAGGGTTTAAAAGCGCCGGCGCGGAGCTCGGGCATATCACCATTCGAGAGGGTGGCTTGCCTTGCGCTTGCGGACGTCGCGGCTGTTATGAAAAGTATGCCTCGGCAACGGCGCTCATTCAGCAGACCCGCGCTGCGATGGCGGAAGATTTGAACAGCGAGATGTGGAAGCTGGTAGACGGAAAAATGGAGAAGGTGGACGGCAGGACGGCGTTTGCGGCGGCAAGGCTTGGCGATGAAACGGCGGTAAAGGTCGTTCGTCAATTCGTGGGTTATCTGTCCGAAGGGATTGCCGACTTCGTCAATATTTTGCGACCGGAGGCAATCGTCTTAGGTGGCGGAATCGCGAATGAAGGAGAGGCTCTCTTTACGCCCCTTCGCGAAGCGGTCGATGCAAGAACGTATATCGCGATGGATATCGTACCCTTGAAGATCGTCGGTGCAAAATTGGGTAATCGCGCAGGGGTATACGGAGCGTACACTTTGGCAAAAAATAAGATGTTAGAGGCAAAATAACCAAAGCAGGTACGTATTAAACGATGACAAAAGAGAGTAAAAAGGCATTGATAAAGCTGTGCATATTCGCGCTGGTGATAGGGGCGGTGATTGGGGGATTGTACCTGATCGCACACCTTTTGGGCTGGACGAAGATGACGGAGGAAGAGCTGCAAAGCTGGATCGCCTCTACGGGGGCGATTGCGCCGTTGGTGTTCATCTTTGTCAGCTTTGTGCAGGTGACCTTTATTCCCATTCCAGCCGCCGTCACGATTATTGCGGGCAGCTACTTATTCGGCACTTGGATGGCGTTTGTGTATTCCTATATCGGCGTGATGCTGGGTACGATGCTTGCTTTTGGGCTGGGTAGGTGGATTGGTAGGCCGTTTGTCGATTGGGTGACGGGCGGAAAAGAAAAGACGGACGAATGGATTGCCAAGCTCAAAGGCAGAGAAAATATTTTACTCTTTTTTATGTTCTTTTTTCCTGGGTTTCCCGACGATATTTTATGTACGGTGGCGGGGGTGCTGCCCATCTCTTGGTTGGCGTTTTTGATTATGCAGATTTTTACCCGTATCACTTCCATTTGGGGTACGTTGCTATTTATGTCCGGGCAGATCATTCCCTTTTCAGGATGGGGGCTGTGGGTCTTAGGCGGCGTTGCCGTCATCGGGATTGCCGCGTTTATTTTGAGCATGCGATACGCCGACGCGATCAACGCATGGTTTTTACGTTTTGTAGACAAAATTTCTAACTTATTTCGCAAAGATCCTTGATTTATCAAGGATTTTTTTGTTTCGGCTATTGACAAACGCCCTTTTGTGAATTATAATTATAATGGTGAGATATAGCGCAAGCTGCGCAGATACGGCAAAAAAGCCGCACCTGCCTTGTAAACCTTACGTCCATGAGCCGAAACACGCAATATGCTTACAAAAATGCCCTTTTAGCGTGGCGGGTACGCATGGAATCATTACGATAGAAAAGGAAGAAAAAATGCAAAAGATTGCAAGCTTTCAGGTCAATCACGACCTCTTAGAAAAGGGAATGTACGTTTCCCGTATTGACGGGGACGTCATCACCTACGATATTCGAATGAAAAAGCCGAACGGCGGCGACTATTTTACCATGAGCGCCGCCCACACCTTAGAGCATTTGTTTGCGACCTACGCCCGCAACAGCGTTTTTGGCGACAAAGTGATCTACATCGGACCGATGGGGTGCAGAACAGGCTTTTATCTGTTATTGCGGATAAGCGTGGCGTATGCCGACGCGATTACGCTGGTGCAAGAGGCGATGGCGTTTATCCGTGATTTTGAGGGAGAAATCCCGGGAAATAAAAAAGAGGAATGCGGCAATTATCTCGATCACGATCTTGCAGGCGCCAAGGCGCTGGGAAAGGAAATGCACGAGGTGCTGAAGAGCTGGCGGGTTGAGGATCTTACATATAAGGGGTGAAAAATTTGGCAAACACGTATTATATTTCCGACCTACATTTAGGACACGCGAACGTGATTCGGCTCTGCAATCGGCCGTTTGCCTCGGTGGAGGAAATGGACGAGGGACTGATCACCGCTTGGAATAAAAAGGTGCACAAAAATGACACCGTGTATATTTTGGGGGATTTGATTTATAAATCGGCGCTTGACCCGCAGGAGTATTTGCAGCTGTTAAAGGGAAAAAAGCATTTAATTTTGGGCAATCACGACAAGAGCTGGGCGCAAAAGGTAGACCTTACCAAATATTTTGAAAGTGTTTCTTCGCTGGCAGAGATCAACACGGGCAAGGGCACGGCAATTTTGTGCCACTATCCTTTGATGGACCACCGCGCAAAGTATCACATTCACGGACATTTGCATGCAAACGTAGGACAGCCGTTTTGGGTGTTGATTCGCGGCGACGAAAGGATGTTAAACGCCGGGGTGGACGTCAACGGCTATCAGCCCGTTTCGCTGGAAGAGCTGATCGAAAACAATGCAGTTTTTAAAAGTTTGCATTAAAAATACGGTCGATGCGTTGACAAGCGGGGCAAAAAACAGTATAATAAAAAAGAAAAGGAATATAGTTCCTTTATAAGGAGAATAAAAGCGTATGAGCTATATTAAAGACGAGTTTTTGTTAAAGACAAAAACGGCGCAAAAGCTGTATTTTGGATATGCAAAGGATATGCCGATTTTCGACTACCATTGCCACTTACCCGAAAAGCAGATTTTGGAAAACAAGCCCTTCTCGGACGTGTTTGAGATCTGGTTGGCGGGCGACCACTACAAGTGGCGTTTAATGCGCAACTACGGCGTAGACGAGCGTATGATTACGGGCGACGCATCCAACAAGGAAAAGTTTATTGCGTACTGTAAGACGCTGGGTACGGCGTTTGGCAACCCCCTGTACCATTGGTCGCAGGTAGAACTCAAAGACTTTTTCAACTGCGAGCTCGAAATCAACGAGGAAAACGCCGAACTGATTTGGGACTGGTGCAACGAGTACATTCGCTTGAACAACATCACGCCGCAAAAACTGATCGAACAATCGAACGTAAAATACCTGTTTACGACCAACGAAGCGTTTGACGATTTGTCCACCTTCGAGGCGATCGCAAAGAAGGATTACGCGTTCAAGGTATATCCTGCTTTCCGTGCGGACAAGCTGATGGGCGTAGAGATGGCGGCGTACAACGACTTCATTGCAAAGGTAGAGGCGCTCACCACGAAGATTGACGATATGGACGCTTTGGAAAGGGCAATCGAGACCCGTTTGCAGGCGTTCCTTGCGGTGGGCTGTAAGGCAACCGATATCGCGCTGGAAAACGTATACGAGATTTCCTCTCGCGAGGATGCAGAGGCGGTGTTCAAAAAACGCCGTTCGGGGGCAACCGTTAGCGATAAAGAGGCAGAGGTATTCAAGGGTTATTTGACCTATTTCCTCTTCAAACTGTATGCAAAATACGGCTTAGCTACCGAATTGCACGTCGGCGCAATGCGCAACAACAACACGAAGATGTTTGCGGTGCTTGGCGCAGACACCGGCTTTGATAGCATTTCCGAGTTCAACAGCATTCACAATATGTCCCGTCTGTTCGATAGATTGAATAACGAAAACGCTCTGCCTAAGACGATTGTGTTCAACCTGAACCCGAAGATGAACTCGGAGATTATGACGCTGATTGGCTGTTTCCAAGACAGCGTAGCAAGAGGCAAGCTGCAATTTGGTCCTGCTTGGTGGTTCTTGGATAACAAAGTGGGTATGGAAAGACACCTTGAGGATATGACGGCGACGGGGCACTTGGGCGCATTCGTTGGCATGCTGACGGACAGCCGTTCGCTTCTTTCCTATCCTCGTCATCACTACTTTAGACGGATTCTTTGCAACTACTTAGGCAATATGATGGAAAACGGAGAAATGACCACCGACCTCGCGTTCGTAGGAAAAGTGGTGCAGGATATTTCTTATAACAACGCTGTGGCGTATTTGGAGGTAGAATAAAAATGGATAAACTCATTCCCGTTGTCGTAATTAAAGAACTTTCCGAAACGGAAAAAGTAATGAAAGCGTTGCGTAATCACGGCATCAACTGCGCGGAGATTACGTTTAGAACGGCTTGTGCGGCGGAAGCGATTGCGCTTGCGTGCGAGAAATTTCCCGACATGAACGTCGGCGCAGGCACGGTTATCAACGGTGAACAATGCGAGGCAGCTTTGCAGGCTGGCGCAAAGTTCATCGTATCCCCCGGCTTGTCCGTAGACGTTGCAAAGATTTGTAAATTCCGCGGCGTGCCTTACTATCCCGGCTGCGTGACCCCTACGGAGATTATGCAGGCAATCGAGTTGGGTATCAACGTCGTTAAATTCTTCCCCGCAAACGTATACGGCGGCTTGAAGGCTTTGAAGGCGTTGGCTGCTCCCTTCCCTCAGATTAAGTTTATCCCCACGGGCGGTGTAGACAGAAACAACTTGGACGAATTCCTTGCTTTTGAAAAGGTGTACGCAGTAGGCGGCAGTTTTATGGTAAAAGAAGCCCTCGATAAGTGGGAAGCGGAAAATAAATAACATAGTTATTTACAAGTGAATTGCCTAGCGGCGTGAATTGTTGTAGGACAACGTGAAATGACTTGCGGCGCAAGTCGTGAAAAGCAAGGCTTTGCCTTGCGTTGTGGAACATTCAATAACGACCGTTATAACGGTCAATTCACAAAAACGCAGTTTTTAATTCACGACGGTTTACCGTCAATTCACGCGCGGTATCGCGCAATTCACTTAAAAAAATCATTAGGAGATAATATTATGAAAGTTATTACTTTGGGCGAATTGATGTTGCGTCTTGCACCTGAGGGCTACACCCGTTTTGTACAGGCAGAAAAATACGGCGCTACCTATGGCGGCGGCGAAGCGAACGTTGCCGTTTCCCTTGCAAACTACGGCGTAGACGCGGCGTTTGTAAGTAAACTCCCTTCCCACGAAATCGGGCAGGCGGCTGTAAACTCGTTGAGAAAGTTCGGCGTAGACACCTCGAAAATCGTTCGCGGCGGCGCGCGTGTTGGTATCTACTACCTTGAAAAGGGCGCAAGCCAACGTGCCAGCAAGGTTATCTATGACCGTGCAGGCTCTGCATTTGCTCTTTCCAAGACGGAAGAATACGACTGGAATGCAATCTTTGAGGGCGTGGACTGGTTCCACTTTACGGGCATCACCCCGGCTCTTGGCGCGAACGTTGCAGAACTCACCGAAGAGGCTTGTAAAGCAGCGAAGGCAAAGGGCGTGAAGATTTCCTGCGACCTCAACTACCGCAACAAGCTGTGGACGAAGGCAGAGGCTCGCGAAACGATGACCAAGCTCATGAAATACGTAGACGTTCGTATCTCCAACGAGGAAGACGCGCACGACGTATTCGGTATCACCGCAGAGGACACCGACGTTACCAGCGGTAAGCTCAATAAGGCTGCTTACGAATCGGTTGCTCGTCAGCTCAAAGACAAGTTCGGATTCCAGTACGTAGCAATCACCCTTCGTACTTCCCTTTCCGCGAACGACAACAAGTGGGCAGGTATGCTGTACGACGGCGAAAAGGCGTACTTCTCTAAGGAATACTTGATGCACATCGTGGACCGTGTAGGCGGCGGCGATTCCTTCGGCGGCGGCTTGATTTATGCGCTCTTGAACGGTTATGATTGCCAGAATGCAATCGAGTTTGCGGTAGCGGCAAGCTGCTTGAAGCACTCTATCGAAGGGGACTACAACATGGTTTCCGTAGACGAAGTGAAGAAGCTCGCCGGCGGCGACGCAAGCGGACGCGTACAAAGATAATCAAAAAATATTTAAACGCAGACATGGTACTCCCAAATTCGCTTTGGGAGTACTTTTTCTTTTCTTGGCGGTGTAAACTTTTCGTGTCTTGGGCATATAATAACTACGGAGCAAAAAAAAGGAGGAGAAAAATATGAATCCGTTTCATGAAAGCCCAAAGCCCATTTGCAAAAGTCTGCAAAGTTTTCAAGAGATGTATCCCGAGGCGTACAACAAAATGGAGGTTGACCCGTATACCAAAACCCGTATTATCTTAATGAACGGTACGGAATTTGAGGCAAATTGGTTTTCCCATCAATTCCAAAGGCACACGGACGATAACGATCTTCGGCGAGAGCTTGCCTTAGCGCGTGAGGTGGAAAAACAGCAGCAGCTGAAAATATCTCTGCTCAAGCCCTGCACGGAAAGCGCGTTAGAGCATACCATAGGCTACGAACAGTTGGCGGTAGACTTGACCGCAGAGCTTGCGAAAAGAGAGCCCGATTGCTACGTCAAAAAGGCGTTTGATTTTGCGCTTTTAGAGGACTTTGACCATTTGTATCGCTACGCCAACCAGCTGGAAATGGAGCAGGGTGTGCAGGCGGAACGTTTGGTGGGCAGATACACGGAGATTATGCCGGGGCGGCCGACGATCGCGCATCACCGTTTCCCTAAAGACAATATCCGTCGGTGTATCGACAGCAAGACTGCCGACAAGCAGACGGTGCTTTCCACGATGATTATCACGGCGGCAGAGCAGCAGACGATGAACTACTATATGAACATCACGAACTTTGCTAAGAACGACGCTTCGCGCAGGCTGTATCAGGAGATTGCTTTGGTCGAAGAGGAGCACGTCAGCCACTACGGCTCTTTGATGGACCCGAACGCGACGTGGCTGGAAATGCTTTTGTGGCACGAATACGTGGAATGTTATCTGTACTGGTCGTGCTATATGACGGAAACGGATGCGTACGTCAAGCAGCTTTGGGAGCAGAACTTTGAAATGGAACTTGCCCACTTGCATAAGGCGGCTGAACTTTTGAAAAAGTACGAGGGCAAAGAATGGCAGCAGGTCATTCCCGACGGAAACTTCCCCAAGCCGTTATCCTTACACGAAAATATCGGGTACGTCAGGGATATTTTAGGCAGCACGGTGCAGTATACGACGGTGAAAGAGGATTACGAGAAAGTGGACGCTTTGCCGTCCGACGCGGATTTTTATTTCTTCCAAAAGACGATTGCGCCCAGCGTGGCTTGCGTACCGTCCCACAACGTCATCAACAACCACATTCGGCGTTGTGGAAAGGACTACCGCTATGAAACCAAGCCCAACCCGATACGCGAGCTTCGCTGCCGTACAGAGGATAATACCGACGTAGGCAGAAAGCCGGGCGCAGCGCCGTCTACGGGTTTTATCTGCAACGATTAACGATAAAAGCCTTCCAAAAACGGAAGGCTTTTTTATAAATAAAAAACCACGCAAACGGCGTGGTTAAAAGGCTAATAATAAAATAAGATTCTTTGTCAATATTCTTTACGACCGAGTAAATAATCAACAGATACATCAAAGAAATCGGCGATTTTTACAAGGTTGGGGGCAGTAGGCTCACTCCTATTTGTTTCCCAATAACAAACAACGGAATAACTTACCTGTAAATGTTTTGCCAATGCTGCTTGGCTGATACCTTTTTCTTTTCTTAATTCTAATAATCGTTCTGCAAATATTTTCATACAATTATTATACTCATTAAATTGAGCAAAATGCTTGACACTCAATTTATAGAGTGATATAATATAATTACAAAAAAGAGAAAGGAGAAAAAAATGAAAAGATTAAAAAAAGTAATTGCTCTTTTGCTTACTTGTTGTGCTTTTGGGGTAGCCCCGTTGGTATCGGGTTGTTCTACGTCAGACGATCCTAATCAAGGGATAAATGGGGTTTCAAAAACAAAGCTGTTAGGTAATATTATTCCTGCACCTAAAATGAAATATGATGTTATTAATGGGTCGGATGAAAGCGTTTATTTAAAGGTCAACAATGCAACAGAAAGTGATTTTCGTGCTTACGTTGCAAGCTGTGAACCGTATGGCTTCGACGGCTATATCAAATCCGCTACTTTCCCCGACTACTATTTTATGGAATACAATGAAGATAATTATTTTTTAGAAATACGTTATTATGAAGAGGAACAATATTTTTCCGTGTATGTAAGAGTACCGTCAAACGCTTAATATTATGTAATTGGAAGAAATATATGGAATTTGGAACTTGTTTTGAATGCAATATTGAAATGGAAAGTGAAACTAGCCGAGGACGGCTATATCTTAGGTGTCCAAGCTGTGGACGAAGGATGCTAGCCGATGATTGGTATGAAGAATATTATGATACGGATAGTACGGATGATAGTGAACATTATTGCAGGATTTGTGAGCATAGCGACGAATATCCTAGCTGTACAATTCGCTGCCCTTATGATGAGGATTAATAAATAGTGAAAAAGCCTTCTTCGGAAGGCTTTTTATCATAGTTTCTTGACAAACTATCGCCGAATTGCTATACTAATGATAATGATAGTATTAGGATTAGATAGAATATGAGGCGTTTTTTTGGCTACTATAAGCCGCACAAAAAGTTATTTATTTTGGACTTAATTTGCTCCTTCTTAATCTCCGTGGCGAATATGTTTTACCCGATGATCGCCCGTGAGATTATGCAGGCGGTAGAGGTAAAGAATTTGCAATTCATCATCACATGGGCGATTGTCTTGGGTGGAATTTACCTCTTGAAATGCCTATTGACTTTTATCGTAGGCTACTGGGGGCACGTGCTGGGCGTGCGGATTCAGGCGGATATGCGACGGGATTTATTCCGCCATATTCAGACCTTGCCTTTCTCCTTCTTTGACGAGAATAAGACGGGCAGCGTCATGTCCCGTCTGACCTCTGACCTTTTCGAGGTTTCCGAGCTGGCACACCACGGTCCAGAGGATTTGTTCAACTCCTGTCTTTCGATCTTGGGCGCGCTGCTGATGCTCACCTATATCAACGGCTGGTTAGCGCTTGCGGTGCTCTTGTATATTCCGCTGATGATTTTGTTTGCAGGGTTTGCCCGTACACGAATGAACACGGCGTTCACGAATTCTCGTATCAGAGTGGCGGATTTGAACGCGGAGATTGAATCCTCGCTAACGGGCGTGCGTATCACCAAAGCGTACAACGCCAAGGCTACCGAGTGCCAAAAATTCGATTTCGTCAACGGCAGATTTAAGGACGCAAGAAGCGATGCTTACAAGGCGATGGGCTTATTTCAAGGGGGCATGTCCTTGTTCAACGACCTTTTGTACCTGCTTGCGCTGGTGTTTGGGGGCTTGATGTTCTACTTCGGGCAGATTGCCGTAGAGGACTTTACCGCTTACATACTGTTCATCACGCAGCTGCTTGCGCCCATTCGTACGCTGGTCGTGCTGTTCGAGCAAATTCAGGACGGCATGACGGGCTACAAGCGTTTCTGCGAGGTGATGGATACCCCCGGCGAATACGAGCCGGAAGTTCCCGTACAATCGGAAATGGAAGGGGACGTCGTGTTTGAAAACGTCCGCTTTTCCTATAAGCAAGAGGAGAGCGAGAACGTCTTGAAGGGCATTTCCTTTACGGCAAAGCAGGGCAAAACGGTTGCGCTCGTTGGCTCTTCGGGTGGTGGCAAGACGACCATTTGTCATTTAATTCCTCGTTTTTACAGACGGGACGGCGGCGTGATTTCGATAGGCGGCACGGACATAGACGCCGTTTCCAGCGAAACGCTGCGCGCAAAAATCGCGTTGGTGGCGCAGGACGTTTTCCTGTTTGCAGGCAGTATCAAAGACAATATCTTGTACGGAGCGCCCAACGCTACGGACGAGGAAGTCGTCGAAGCGGCAAAGCGTGCCAACATTCACGATTTCGTGATGAACCTGCCCGACGGCTACGACACCGAAGTGGGTGAACGGGGGGTAAAACTCTCGGGCGGACAAAAGCAGCGTATTTCCATCGCGCGCGCATTCTTAAAAAACCCGTCCATTCTCATTTTGGACGAGGCGACCAGCGCGCTTGATAATATGACGGAAATGCAGGTGCAGTCTGCTTTGTCCGAATTGTCGAAGGGTAGAACGACCATTGTCGTAGCGCACAGGCTGTCCACCGTCAAGAATGCAGACGAGATTTTGGTGGTGGAAAACGGATTGATTACCGAACGGGGCACGCACGACGAATTGGTAGAGCAGGGCGGCTTATACGCCGAGCTGTACCGATATCAATTTCGAAATTTGTAAAAATTAGGGGTTGACAAACCCGCAACAGTATAGTATAATAAAAACATCTAAACTAGGAGGATACTTATAATGAAAAAATTTCTTAGCTTGATTTTAGCGGCTATGGCTGTATGTTCCGTATTTGCTTTTGCTGGTTGCAAAGATAACAAATGCGACGATTGCAACACGACGGAAAACGTAAAGGTTTACACGGATTCCAAGGACAAGGAACATGAATTATGTCCTTCCTGCTACGCGAAAAGAGTTACGGACGGGTTGCTTGGCGGTTTGCTCGGCTAATCAAAACAAAAAAACGGACGGTGAGAACCGTCCGTTTTTTTGTTGTGTTTTTACTTAGAATTCGATTTTTCCCTGTACGTAGCGGATTGCCTCGTCAATCGAAACACGGATTTGCTCCATGGTGTCGCGGTCGCGCACGGTGACGGTGTTGTCTTCCAGCGTCTGGAAGTCAATCGTCACGCAGAAAGGCGTACCGATTTCGTCCTGACGGCGATAACGCTTACCGATAGAGCCCGTAACGTCGTACGTTGCAGGGAACTTTTTGCACATTTGCAAATACACTTCGTCCGCCTTTTCGGAAAGGTTTTTCTGCAAGGGCAGTACCGCGCACTTGTAGGGCGCAAGAGCAGGGTGCAAACGGAGTACCGTTCTCACGTCGTTCTTTTCTGCGTCAACCACTTCTTCGTCGTATGCGTCCGTTAAGAAAGCGAGCACAACACGGTCTGCGCCGAGCGAAGGTTCGATAACGTAGGGTACGTATCTTTCATTCGTGATAGGGTCGGTGTATTCGATGGGCTTGCCACATTCCTTAGCGTGCTGCGTAAGGTCGTAGTCCGTTCTGTCTGCGATGCCCCAAAGCTCGCCCCAACCGAACGCAAAGTTGTATTCAAAGTCGGTGGTCGCCTTGGAATAGAAACACAGCTCTTCAGGGCTATGGTCGCGAAGGTGCAGGTTTTCCGCTTTCATACCGAGGGACAACAGCCAGTCGCGGCAAAAATCTTTCCAATATGCAAACCATTCAAGGTCGGTGCCGGGCTTGCAGAAGAATTCCAGCTCCATCTGTTCAAACTCACGGGTACGGAAGGTGAAGTTGCCGGGGGTGATTTCGTTGCGGAAGGACTTACCGATTTGCCCGATGCCAAAAGGCACGCGAAGGCGAGAAGAACGCTGTACGTTTGCAAAGTTTACGAAGATACCCTGCGCCGTTTCAGGACGAAGGTATACGGTGTTTGCGCTGTCCTCGGTAACCCCTTGGAAAGTTTTGAACATCAGGTTGAACTTTCTAATCGAGGTAAAGTCAGACTTTCCGCAAACAGGGCAAACGATTTTATGTTCGTTAATAAACGCTTCCAAGCCGTCGTTGTCCATGCTTTCCACGGACACGTCCAAGCCCTTCTTTTCTACGTATTTTTCCACGAGGTCGTCGGCTCTGTGGCGGGATTTACAGGACTTGCAGTCCATCAAGGGGTCGGAGAAGCCACCCAAATGCCCCGATGCCTGCCAGGTGCGTGTGTTCATCAAAATTGCGCAATCTACGCCCGTATTGTGAGGATTTTCTTGGATAAATTTCTTCCACCAAGCCTTCTTTACGTTGTTTTTCAGTTCAACGCCGAGAGGGCCGTAGTCCCACGTGTTTGCAAGACCGCCGTAGATTTCGCTGCCGGGATAAATAAAGCCGCGGGTTTTACAGAGGGAAACCAGCTTTTCCATCGTAACGGCTCTTTTTTCTGCCATTTTAATTCTCCTTACAAAAATGTTATCCTTAGTATTGTAGCATTTTTTTTCGTGCTCGTCAATAATTCCAAGGGGCGTTTCTCTTAGATTTTCAGTTTCTTGAACAGGAAAGGTACGAGCAGCGTTGCCGTCAGCACCGTCAGGAAGTATTTCACGAACTTCCAACCGATCAATTCCAAAAACGCAAACGGCAACAGCGAGAACGCGCCGAATACAACGCCTACGCAGCCGACGCCCACGAGCAACCGCAACACGCGATTTTTCCAGCCGCTTGCATCGGTAAAGGCGATGAATTTTTCTTCGATAGGCAGGGCGATCGTGCCGGCAATCAGCATTCCTGCGTGTTCGAAGGTGGACTTGGTGGGCAGAAAAATCATTATGAGGATAGAAAGGATAGAAAAGCCTGCCAAAATCCAGTATTTTTTATCCTGAAACTGCTCGTATAATAAATCCCAAATGATCGCGAACGTAATCCCGATTGCGCCGCCGCAGAGGGTGTCCGTCAAGTAGTGTACGCCCAGATAAACCCTCGACCACATAACGCAAAGCGTTATGATAGGGGCAACAATCCACAGCCACTTCTTGCGGTAGTGAGAGGCAAAGCCAAAAGCGATACCGCCGACTCCTTGGCTGTGTCCAGAGGGGAAGGATTCGTAGGGGCGCAGATCCATCGTGTTGACAAGCCCGTTCAATTCTACGCGTGAAACGTCGCCCATCATATACGGACGGGGTCTGCTAATCCAGCCTTTCAGCCCTGCATTGACCACCAGAGAAGTAAAGGAAATGACGGCAAGACGCTCCCCCAGTTTTTTAGAAACCAGCCAGTACGCCACGCAGATCAACACGACCATAAAAAGGGGTTCTCCCATGAGGGAGAAAAAAACGGCAACGGCGTCTAAAAACGGGTTGCGTATGCTTTCAAAAAATTGAGAAACGGCAACATCCATAGTAGATAACCTTCCAAAAAGTTTCCGTCTACACGACAGTTTTGTTTAGTATAGCATATTTTTCAAAAAAAAGGGAGAGTTTTTATAAAAAAAATTAAAAAAGTTTCTATTATCCTCTTTCCATTTTGCAAAATATGTGGTATAATGGGTGAAACCCCTATGGGGTTTTGGGGAAATTCGTTGGGAAATTCGTACGCGAGAGGAGAAAAAAATGCTTTCAGATATTGAGATTGCAGAGAGCGCGAAGCTGCAAGATATCCGCGATATCGCCAAAAAGGCAGGGATTGCGGAGAGTTATTTGGAACCGTACGGGAAGTACAAGGCGAAACTTTGCTTACCGAAAGACGGGGAGAGAAACGCGAAACTGATTTTGGTAACGGCAATCAACCCCACCTCTTCAGGCGAAGGCAAAACCACCGTTTCCATAGGGCTTGCAGACGGCTTGCAGAAGATAGGCAAGAGGGCTTGTCTTGCTTTGAGAGAACCTTCTCTTGGTCCTGTGTTCGGGATTAAGGGCGGCGCGGCAGGCGGCGGCTACGCGCAGGTAGTGCCGATGGCGGAAATCAACTTGCATTTCACGGGCGACTTACACGCAATCACGGCGGCGAACAACCTCTTGTGCGCGTTGATGGATAACCACATTTTCCGTGGCAACGCCTTGGGTATCGACGTCAATAATATCTATTTCCACCGTTGTATGGATATGAACGAACGCCAACTGATTAACGTCATGACCGGCGGCAAGGGCAGAGGGGTGGAGAGAGAGGACCACTTCGACATCACGGCGGCGAGCGAAGTAATGGCGGTGCTGTGTTTGGCGACGGATATAGACGACTTAAAACGCCGTTTAGGCAACATCATCGTTGGCTTGAATATGGATGGCGACTACGTGCGCGCAAAGGATATTCCCGGGGCGGTTGGCTCGATGGCGGTGCTTTTGAAAGAGGCGATGAAGCCCAACCTCGTGCAGACCTTAGAGGGTACGCCTGCCATCATTCACGGCGGCCCGTTCGCGAACATCGCTCACGGCTGCAACAGCGTACAGGCGACCTACGCGGCGATGAAGATTGCCGATTACGCCGTTACCGAGGCGGGCTTTGGCGCAGACCTTGGCGCAGAGAAGTTCTTGGATACCAAGTGTCGTGCGGCGGGCATCGAACCGAACTGTGTGGTCATTGTTGCGACGGTAAAAGCGCTCAAATTACACGGCGGCGCGGCAAAGGAAACGCTTAGCGAAGAGAACCTTACGGCGCTTGCGGCAGGTATGCCCAACCTCTTAAAGCATATCGAAAACATCAAAAACGTATACAAAAAGCCGGTGGTGGTGGCGATGAACCGCTTTGCAACCGATACGCAAGCGGAAACCGATTACGTCATTGAAACGGTACGCGCGGCAGGCTCGGTTGCGGTATTCACCGACGTATTCTTGAAAGGCGGCGAAGGCGGCAAAGCGCTCGCTGAAGAAGTGGTAAAGGCGTGCGAAATCCCCTCAACGATGGAGTACGCATACGATCTTAACGACGGTATTTGCAAAAAAATTAACGACGTCGTGCAGAAAATTTACGGTGGCGAGGGCGCGGATTTTTCCGAAGAAGCGCTTGCGAAAATTGCCGATATCGAAGCAAAGGGCGAAGGCAATTTGCCTATCATTATTGCCAAAACGCAATATTCGCTTTCGGATAACGCCGAATTGCTCGGTAGACCCACAGGCTTTAGAATCTTCGTCAAAGACGTTGTTTTAAAGGGCGGCGCGGGCTTTATTGTTGCTATCGCAGGCAAGATTATGCTGATGCCCGGTTTAGGGGTGCACCCTGCGGCGGAGAAGATAGACTTATTGTCTGACGGAACTATCGTTGGTTTATCCTAAATGGTGGATATGCGGCGCGATGCGACCAAAGTGAATTGATTTGTTTTACAAATCGTGAATTGAAATCTATGATTTCGTGAATTGACGGCAAAGCCGTCGTGAATTGCACCGCTAAGCGGTGCGTTGAGAAAAAAAAATACATGAAATCCGTCTTATTAGAAAACGCGAAAAAATTTGCAATACATATCGTAAAAATCTGTCAAGTTATACAGACGGAACGACATGAAACAACGATTGTAAAGCAATTATTACGCAGTGGTACGAGCATTGGCGCGAATATTCACGAGGCAAACTATGCAAGTAGTAAATCAGATTTCGTAAATAAGTTGCAAATAGCATTGAAAGAATGCTATGAAACTGAGTATTGGTTGGAGTTGTTTTACGAAACAGAATATCTACAACGAGAGGAATATCAACACTTGATTGCGGAGAGTAATAAAATAAGAATTATGCTTGCTTCTTCGATAAGAACGACAAAAGCGAGCGTACAATAATTCCACAACGATTTTTCAAGAGAAAAATCAATTCACGAAAACCAAAGGTTTTCAATTCACGTAAGGCTTGCCTTACAATTCACGCCGTTAGGCAATTCACTTTACAGTAGGCAATTCACTTCATAGTAGGTTTATATGAAAATTATCGAAGAAACGAACTTTATCGAAAAAATCATCAACGAGGATATTCGTGAGGGAAAAGTAGAGGCAATACAGACTCGTTTCCCCCCCGAGCCCAACGGCTATTTGCATATCGGGCATATCAAGAGTATGTTGGTCAACTTTGGCACGGCGCAAAAGTATGAGGGCAAATGCAACCTCTTCTTTGACGATACCAACCCTTCCAAGGAAAAGACGGAATTCGTAGACGCCATTCGCAAGGATATCGAGTGGGTGGGCTACGAATGGGCGAAGGAAGTGTACGCTTCCGACTTTTTCGAAAATATTTACGCTTACGCAGAGCAGTTGATTTTGGACGGCAAGGCGTTCGTCTGCGACCTCACGGGCGAGGAAATCAGCGCAACGCGCGGCAGCCTGACCGAGGCAGGGAAAGAAAGCCCTTATAGAAATCGCAGCGTAGAAGAAAACTTGCAACTCTTCCGCGAAATGCGCGCGGGTAAGTATGCGGACGGGCAGAAGTGCTTGCGTGCGAAGATTGATATGGCGTCGCCGAATATGAATATGCGCGACCCCGTTATCTATCGTATTTTACGCGCGACCCACCATCGCACGGGGGATACTTGGTGTATCTATCCCATGTATGACTTTGCGCACCCGATCTGCGACTATCTGCAAGGGGTAACCCATTCGCTGTGTACCTTGGAATTTGAGGATCACAGACCCTTGTACGACTGGGTGGGTATCAACCTTGGCTTTGCCCCCAAGCCTCAGCAAATCGAATTTGCGCGCCTTGCGATCACGAACACCGTGATGTCTAAGCGGTATTTAAAAAAGTTGGTGGAAGAGGGACACGTCCACGGTTGGGACGACCCCAGAATGCCGACGGTGGCAGGGCTTAGAAACCGTGGCGTACCGCCGCAGGCGCTGCTCGATTTCTGTACGAAAATCGGTATCGTAAAGGCGAATTCCGAATGTCAGTTGTCTTATTTAGAGGCTTGTATTCGCGATAACTTGAACGAAAATGCAGAGCGCGCGATGGCGGTATTAAATCCCTTAAAAATCACCCTGACCAACTACGAGGGCACGGAAACGCTGCAAACGGCAATCCACCCCTTAAAACCGGAGTTGGGCACGCGCGAGGTGCAATTCTC
Organism: Clostridia bacterium; assembly: GCA_017408045.1. Taxonomy (GTDB): domain Bacteria; phylum Bacillota; class Clostridia; order Christensenellales; family Borkfalkiaceae; genus Scatosoma. Next base: position 94,986 of record JAFQVL010000063.1, read on the forward strand.
CTCGGAGATTTACATTGACAGGGCGGATTTTGCGGTAGTTCCCCCTCCCAAATACCAGCGCTTAAAGCCAGACGGCTACGTCCGTTTGAAGGGGGCGTACATCATTCATTGCGACGAAGTGGTGCTCAATAAAAACGGCGAGGTGCAGGAGCTGAAGTGCAGTTATATCCCCGAAAGCCGTTCTTCAAACGATACCAGCGGTATCAAAGTGAAAGGCACGATTCAATGGGTGGACGGCAAGACGGGCGTAGATGCGGAAATCCGCAAATACGGCGTACTGTTGAAGGATGCGGAATACGCGGGTCAGGACTTTGGCGAAAGAATGAACCTCGACAGCGAGCATATCTTCCACGGTAAAGCAGAACCTTACCTTGCGGAAAGTGAAAACGGTAAGCAGTTCCAGTTGATGCGTGTAGGTTATTATAAAAAATGTGTGAACGAAAACGGCGATTTAGTATTGTCGGAGATTGTTTCCTTAAAGGATAATTTCAATAAGTAAAAAATCTTGTCGGGTGTTCCTAAGAACAGAAGGAGTAAGAACATGAAATTAGCTTCCTTGCTAATCAATTTTAGTACGTTCGGCTTAGTGGAATGGTGCGTGGTAGGCGTACTGGCGGTCGTAGCGCTGATTGCGTTTATCGCCGGCTGCAAAAAGGGCTTTTCCAACTTAAAACTTAGCCCCGTTTCGTGGGCGTTTGGGTGTGCAATCTTCTTGCTTTTAGAAACGTTTTTGCACGATCAATGCTTTATAAACGCTTTGTTGCCGATAGAGGACCCTGCGTTGGCAAGTTTTGTTGCCTCGATGACGTGGCTGGTGATTGCCTTGGTGGCTCGTTGGCTGGTGTTTGGGTTAATAAGCGTTTGTATTCGTTGCAGCAAGTCGAGAAAAATCAAGCAAGCAGAAGAAATTGCGCGCAGAGAAAAAGAAACGGGCGAGGAAATCCTGCCCGATGAAAACGAAGTATACAGACCGTTGCCTATCAACGGCAAGATTAAGCCCGGACCTTTGAATCGTATGTTCGGCGGTATCTTTGCGGCGGCGAATACGCTGCTCGTTGTATTCACGGCGCTGGCTTTGGTGCTGGTCGTCCTCAGTATGACCCCCGTGTATGCGCAACTTGGCGTTGTGTATACGGGCAGTTTTGCTGACGTATGGGAGTTCATGCACGTGTACGCTCTCGACGTATTGATGATTGCGATTGCGTGCGCAATCATTGTCAAGGGCTATAACGACGGTCTTTTAATCGGGCTCAGAAATGTAGGCGTCTGGCTGTTGAAGGTCGTGGCGGTAGTGGGCGGTATCTATTTACCCTTCTCGCCTTGGGCTGCAGACGGCGGTGCGTTCGGGTTCTTGTCCGTCGGGGCGCAAAATTTGGCGGCGCTCATTCCCCTGCCGGAGATGATTCCCCCTGTCGTTATAGAAGTGGTATGCAAAGTCTTGTTCGGCATTGTGATTGCGGTAGTGCTGTTCTTCTTGGTGGTGTTGCTCGGCTGGCTGTGCGGCAAGTTGCTCAAAGTGGTGGACGAATCCCCCGTACTGTGGAGAATCGACGGCTTTATTGGTGCAATCGTGTATATTGCCATTGCGGCTTTGGCGGTAGGCGGTATCATTGCGGTGTTGTATACGCTGGAATTCTACGGCGTGTTTACGGCAAGCGGACTGTTCCAAGAAAATTCGCCTCTGCTTAGCGGAGCGTTCGGTGTCTGCGACAGCCTGCTCAAACCGTTGTTGGAAACGGTGCAAGCGTTCTTCACGCAGGCAGCCCCTGTTGTACCCGTAGAGCCTGTGGTTTAACGGAAAACTATACACAAAATCCCCGAAGCGGTTTTCGCCTCGGGGATTTTTTTTGGTGAAGTTTTTATTTTTGTAAAAGTGAAGTTGCCGTGCAGTGAAGTTGTGTTTGCACACAGTGAAGTTTTTGCTGGTGCAAAAGTGAGGTTGTAATAATTTCCATAACTTCGCCGATAGGCGAAACTTCACTCGCTTTCGTGAACTTCACTATCGCAGATAACTTCACTTGCCTATAAGGCAAACTTAGTCAGCGTGCGCTTAGAACGCTTTGCCAGCCGAGCCAAGCACGTTGACAATCTTGTGCTTAACCATTTCCTTCATCATCGCGCGCGCGTCGCCAAGGTATTGACGAGGGTCGAAATGACCGGGCTGCTCGCTGAAATGCTGACGGATTGCTGCCGTGAAAGCTACGCGAAGGTCGCTGTCGATGTTGATTTTACATACCGCCATCTGCGCTGCCTTTCTCAGCTCCGATTCGGGGATACCGATTGCGTCGGGCATGTGGCCGCCAAACTTGTTGACGATGGCAACCTTGTCCTGAGGAACGGAGGATGCGCCGTGCAATACGATGGGGAAGCCGGGAAGTCTTGCGCCGATTTCTTCCAAGATATCCAAACGAAGTTTAGGATCTTGACCGGGCTTGAACTTGTACGCGCCGTGGGAAGTACCGATTGCAATCGCCAAGGAGTCGATACCCGTTCTTGCAACGAATTCCTCTACTTCGTCGGGGGAAGTAAACTGCGCGTCTGCCGCGTCTACGTTTACGTCGTCCTCGATACCAGCCAGCTTACCAAGCTCTGCCTCTACCACTACGCCATGGTCGTGTGCGTATTCAACGACGCGCTTGGTGATGGCGATGTTCTCTTCCCAAGGATGGGAGGAAGCGTCAATCATAACGGATGTGAAACCGCCGTCAATGGAAGCCTTGCAAATATCGAAGTCTGCGCCGTGGTCAAGGTGCATTGCGATAGGAATTTCGTTCGTTTCTACCGCAGCGGCTACCAGGTGCTTTAAGTAGGTGGGGTTCGCATACTTTCTTGCGCCTGCGGAAACCTGCAAAATCACGGGGGATTTTTCTTCGTTTGCAGCCTCTACGATTGCCTGGATCATTTCCATATTGTTCACGTTGAACGCGCCTACGGCGTATTTTTCCGCGTACGCTCTTGCAAACATTTCTTTCGTTGTAACTAAGGGCATTTTAATATCCTCCAAAAAAAATCATATTTTTCGTGCTCAGTTATTATAACACAGCTTGATAAAAAAGGCAAATAAAAACAAGCGAATACAAAAATTTTTATCACAAAGGTGCGCGTGGTCGGTGGGTGCGCCTAATTGTACGTGTACACGCGCGCGTGCTACGCGCATACCCGCGCATATTTTATAATGAGCGCAATGGTGGGGCGGTTGCAACTTGAGCAGAAACGGATAAAAGCAGGAAAACCCCAAGATATTGTGCCAAAACACGCAAAAAAAGGGTCGATTACCACAAGGCAAAAAAAATTTGAAAAAATTTAAAAAAACTTGCAAAACACGAGGCAAAACAGATTGACTAAATTTTTGTTTCATACTATAATGAATAGGCAAGTTTGGGAAAAGCCTTGATTTTCACCGTTTTCCCCGTTAAGTTTAGCGGCAAAAACAGGGTGCGATTTTCAAACGGCAAACACGAAAAAGAAAAAATATACTGTGATCAAGGAGTACACGATATGAAAACCTATATGGCGAATGCCCAAACGGTGGAAAGAAAGTGGTACGTAGTAGATGCGGCAGGTCTTACGCTTGGCCGTTTGGCTACGCGCGTTGCTTCCGTTCTTCGTGGCAAGAACAAGCCCACCTACACCCCCAACGTTGACTGCGGCGATTTCGTAATTGTAATCAACACGGACAAAGTAGTTCTTACGGGTAAGAAACTCGAAGACAAATTTTATAGATATCACACGGGCTACATCGGCGGCTTGAAGGAAATCTCCTACAAGAAGTTGATGGCGGAAAAGAGCGACCTTGCCGTTTACGAAGCGGTAAAAGGCATGTTGCCCAAGAACAGCCTTGGCAGAGTTATGATTAAGAAACTCCGCGTATACAAGGGCGCTGAACACAACCACGCTGCTCAGAAACCCGAAGTATTGACCATTGACTAAGGAGAGAGAAGAGTATGGCTAAAACGACTTTGAAAAAGAAACTTCAATTCTGGGGCACGGGTAGAAGAAAGAAGGCGATTGCACGCGTTCGCTTGATCCCTGGTGGCAATGGCACGATTGTAATCAACGATCGCGCATTCGAAGATTATTTCCCTCAGGGTACTTTGCAGTACATCGTTAAGCAGCCTTTGGCGCTTCTCGAAGTAGAGGCTAAGTACGACGTTATGGTAAACGTTGTTGGCGGTGGCTACACCGGTCAGGCTGGCGCAATCCGTTTGGGCGTAGCACGCGCGCTGCTCGAAGCAGAGGAAGGTTGCCGTCCTGCGCTGAAGAAGGAAGGCTTCTTGACCCGCGACCCTCGTTCGAAGGAAAGAAAGAAGTACGGCTTGAAGAAAGCTCGTCGTGCACCTCAGTTCTCGAAGAGATAATGAAAAAACGAAACACACCTTTGCGGTGTGTTTCTTTTTTTACGAACGACGAGCTTTCTTGAAAATATAATAGGGCTCCCAAAAAAAGACAAAGTATTTTTTTGGGAAGAGGAGAGATTTCGTTGCGAAGGGCGTTTTACCGTCGGCGGTGAAACGTTGAAAGCGGAGAAAATCTCGACGACGTCGCGCACCTCAGTTCTCGAAGAGATAATGAAAAAACGAAACACACCTTTGCGGTGTGTTTCTTTTTTTACGAACGACGAGCACCTCAGTTCTCGAAGAGATAATGACGGCTTTCTTGCGGGGTATGAGCTGCGCTATCGTTTTCTGCTGTTTGTGAGGCGTTCGTGGCGCAAGAGGTATTCCTCGCAGGCGTTGGCAGAGGCGCGCGGCGTATCTTGGGAAACCTGCTCGGATGCGGCGTTGGTGTCTGCGGTGGCGGAATTTGTGGCGTTTGACGGGTTTTCCGCTTGATTTTCCGCCGTTTGGGCGGCTTGGGAAGAAGGGGACGGGCTGTTGTTTAGCATCGTTTTCAATAAATTCCAAATGGCGAATTGTTCCATCGGCTGAAAAACCTCCTATTTTCAAAAATTTCCTGCAAATTACGCAAAAAGTCAACTGTTTTTGATTGCAATAATTCCCGAATTGATATATAATAGAATATGCGTTAGTATCGTCGGATAATACTACCTTTCTTACAGAAAGAAGGATTGTTCGGCTGGCAATATCATAAGGAGTTCTTCAATCTATGGGGAATAAAACGAAAAAGTTTATCAGCTTGTTGTCGGCGGCTGTCGTAGCAGGATCGGCGCTTGCGTTTTCGGCTTGTAGTCCGAGTGTTTACGGCTTAGACGAGCCTCTCTCTTTGCCTGCAACGGCGGCAGAGGTGCAGTCCAACGGCGGCTTTGCGGTAGAAAAGGGCGGCTACGTTTATTTCATTAACGGGCAAGAGGTATCTACGGCAGACAACGTGTACGGCAAAGTGAAAAAGGGTTCGCTGATGCGTATTTCCACGCAGAATTTGACCGACGGAAACTACGATAAAGCAGAGGTAGTAGTGCCTCTGTTGTTCGTAAGCGGCAACACCGATTCGGGTATCTATATTCAGGGTGATTACGTATATTTTGCAACGCCTACGACGGACAAGGATTTGGACGGCAACGTGATGTCCCACAAACTTGATTTCAAGCGTGCAAAGTTGGACGGCACGGAGGTTATGTCCGATTTCTATTTCCGTACGGAAACGAACAACGTGCAGTACCGCTTTGTTAAAGGGGACGACGGTAAGGTGTACTGCATGTACGTAGAGGACGGCACATTGAAGTCCTACGACGTAGAAAACCGCAAGACGACGGTACTTGTAAAGGGCGCAGCCAGCGGCTTCGTCTTCGATAAGAAAAACCATGACAACGACGTCGTATACTATACGATGAACGTGCCCGATAGATTTATCGGTACGGACAAGGCTTCCACCGAGGCGTATACCCAGGTTTACCGCGTAAGCGCTACCGCTACGGTAGAGGTGGACGAGGCTACCGCAAGTTATACCGCAAAGGACGGCAGCAAGTATTCCAAGACCTACGACTTCGACGAAACCTATTTTAAGAAAAAGAACGACGAAGCGAAAGAAAAGGACGAGGAGGCAAAGCTTCCCTACGACCTTTCCGATTACACGACCTACGGCTACGTGAACCTTGGCGAGTTGGTGCTCGACGGTATCGGCTCTTCCGAAAGACCTCTGGTAGTGCCTACGGAAACGACCATGCAGTTCCACAGCGAAGAAGATTACGACGCAGCGAAGGAAACGACGGAATTTACCGAGTTGCTTGGCTACACCTACACCATTCAGTCGTATGAGAACGGCGGTATTTATTTTACGCGTACCGTTCCCGGCGACAGCGGTTTGACGATCAATAGTTTGTACTACCTTGCGGATACGGCGGCGGAAGCAAGCGGTTGGAATACGATTTTGGGCAACAATGGGCTCACCGTAGTTTCCAACGACACGGCAAACGCCAGCACTTCGGCTCTGTTCTATCTCGACGAAAACGGCAAGCACAACTACCTGTACGTTTCGGGTGATAAGTTGATGCGCGCAATCCAGCCTAGCGAAGGCGTAGAGGATCTTACGCTTGCGAGAAACGGCTTTACCTCAAGAAAGCTGCTGTATACGGCAGGCGATTACCTGTATACCTACGTTGAGGACGCGAAGAACCTGTACCGTATCAATTACACGGGCAGCGCGGCAGACTATAAGGCGATTTTGGATAAAGCGGAATACAAGGACGAACAAATCCTTGCCATCGAATTCAATACCGCTTGGTATAAACCTGAAATCTTCAACGGCGTATTGCTGTATAACAACGCGCAGACCATCAACGGCAATCCTTATAACTATATCAACGCCGTATCCATGGCGGTAGAGGAAGACGGCGCAGTAAGAGCGATGACCACCGAAGAATTGGTGGCTCGCAACGAAAAGTACGAAGAAGTGATGAACTATATCGAAGGCGACGTGGCAGGCGATAAGAATCTGTCCGCAGCGTTGAAGGTATATTTCCGCACCGGTTCTACCGAGGCGGTAGACGCGATTTGGAACGAATACGGCAACGATGCATTGTCCGATAACGATAAGAAGGAATTCGATGCGTTCGTAGGGCATAAGTTGTCCGAAAGAAAGCCTGTTTCTGCAACGCAGACCCCCAACGATTACACCGAGAAGTTCAAAGATGGCGATAAATATTACGACGTAGAATCCTACTACTTTGGTATGTTGGGCGACAATTACAGCGACGTAGACGAGGAAAATCTCGCTGAAGACTGGAAAAAGAGTATTTATCTCGCAGCGTCTAACACCTCTGACGGCGAAACGGAAGGCTTGGCGTGGTGGGCATGGCTGCTGATTGCAGTCGGCGGCGTGGCAGTAGTAGTCGGCGGCGTATTCTTGGGTATCTATCTTAGAAAGCGCAGCAAGGCGGCTATGGAAGAGCGTATGAGAAGCTCGAAGCCTCGCAAGAAAATCGACACCACAGACGATAAGACGATTGACGTTTACGCGGACGACGCGGTAGAAGCACCTGCTGAAGAGGCAGAGGCGGCTACCGAAGAGGTCGAAGAAACCGTGGAAGAAGCGGCTGAAGAAACCGCAGAATAAGCATAAAAAAAGGACCGTTCTAATGATTAGAGCGGTCTTTTTTAAGGAAATACGAAAAAAATAAAAAAAATCTGCAAAACTATATAAAAAACAGTTTACAAATTCCGTAAATCTTAATATAATATAGCAAAATCAAAGCCGACGAACGGTCGGTGAGCGATAAGGGAGAAATACTATGGCAAGATATATCATTTGCCCCAGATGTGAATTAAATTTCATTGATGCAGACGAGAGAGAGTATTGCGAAGTTTGCGAAAAAGAACTGTCGGGCGACACTTCTTACGTAGAGGCGTTGGAGGAGGAAGCGGCAGAGGATATGGAACTTTGCCCTCTTTGCGGCGAGGTTTACGTGAAACTGGGCGAAAAAATGTGCGAGGAATGCGCGCGCAAGAGCGAATACGAGGACGAGATGGATGCTGAGGATGTGGACAAAGAGGACGATACTTGGCGCAGCTATCTGGACGACGACGATTCGAAGGATTTGGGTATCTCTATGGAGGATGCTGACTTCGATTTAGACGAAGAGGACGAAGAGGAAGAAGAACAGGAAACGTACGCAGACGAGGAATGGGAAGAGGTTTCAGCGGACGACTACGACGAATCGTTGGATGACGATGACGACGAGGATGACGACGATTTTTAAAAACCGATTGTATACAAAAAAGGAAGGGCAAAAACTTGGTTTGTCCTTCCTTTTTTTTCTTTTGGCTCTATCACATCACCTGGTTGATTTTTGAACCGCCGTTTTGAAATACTGCGCGATATTGCGTTAAACTGCGCTTTGTTTTGGTTGCGTACAACGGGTACGCGCCCTGCAACAAATGCTCGTTTGCCTTATCTCGCTTGTATTTGAAAACGGCTCGGAAA
>JAFQVL010000064.1 GCA_017408045.1 Clostridia bacterium
CTTATCTATCGGCTGACCTCGTTTCGGCGATGGAAAAGGACACGGGTACGCCGTTAAAGCGTTTGAAAGTGGACGGCGGCGCTTCGCGCGACGGATTTTTGATGCAGTTCCAAGCGGATATTTTGGGCGTGGAGGTTGTAAAGCCTGCCTTGCATGAGGCAACCGCTTTGGGGGCGGCGTCGCTTGCAGGCTTGACCGTGGGACTGTGGAAGAGCGAGGAAGCGTTGCGCGCGCTGAGAGAAACGCAAACCGTCTACAAGCCGAATATGTCGCGCGCAGACAGCGAACAAAAAATGGCGAAATGGCACAAGGCAGTACAGCGCAGTTTGGCTTGGGAAGAGAATTAAAACTAATTTTGCCCTTTGGGCAAGTGAAGTTTACTTCGTAAGTGAAGTTATCCTACGGATAGTGAAGTTTCGCTAGGCAGCGAAGTTGTGGAAATGATTACAACTTCACTTTTGATTTTAGCAAAAACTATACAAAAAAAAGAGATAACATTTCGGCGGTAAAACCGAATTGCGATCTCTTTTTTGTTTTTAAGACTGTATTTTATCGGGGGAGAAGTTGCAATAATTTTTCCTTCACGTTGTCTTTGGGAAAGCAGGCGGCGTGGTACAATAATTGTTTTAAGGTCGCTGCTATCTGGGGGGCAGGTACGAGGTGAAGTAGGTCTTGACCGCTAACGTCGAGTTGTTTCAAGGTCAGCGGCGCGCCTTCCTTGCGCATGCGGGCAAGCAGTCCTTTCCACCGTGCAACGGTGGGGGCGGTACTTTCATCGTCCATACACCCCGAATAATCCGCTTGCTTTACCTTTAACAAATCCTCTAAAATTTCGTAATGGTCGACGAAGAAACGGCGCAGTTTGGGTTCTTTCGTTTGGCAGTTGAAATCATACATGTGCCAAAGGGTGAGCGCGCATACCCGTTCTATCGTCTTTTTGGGGGCTTTCAGGCGGAGTAAAATCTCCCTTGCGAGCCGTTCGCCCTCTCTTGGATGGTCATAACTGTTGCCGTAGGTATGGTGGCAATAGGGCTTGCCGACGTCGTGCAAAAGGGCGGCGAGTCGCACCTCGGGCTTGGCGTATTTTGCCGCGCGCAAGGAGTGGAATAGCATATCGTATTTGTGGAAATCCGCCCGTTGGGCAATCCCTTTGCCTGCGGTAAGTTCGGGTATGATTTTTGCCAAAACGCCCACTTGCTCTAAAATGGTCAGGGCGTAGTAGTGTCCGTCCTTCACGGCGTATTTTTCGTCGGCGTGCAGGATTTGCATCAGTTCGGTAAAGATGCGTTCGGGGGAAACGTCGGAAATCATATCGGCGTTCAAGGTCGCCCCTTGCAGACATTCTTCGTCGGGGGCAAAGCCCAACTGCCCTGCAAATCGCGCCAGCCGCATCAGCCGCAGCCCGTCCTCGCCGAACACTTTGTCTGCCTTATCCACCGTAGTCAGCCGTTTTTCACGTATGGCTTGGATACCGTTCAGGGGGTCTACGAACGTTCCCCTTGCGATATCAAAATAGACGGCGTTTGCCGTAAAGTCCCTGCGCCGTGCGTCGAGAGTAATATCTTCGGTGAAATAGATTTCCGCAGGGGTGTGCTCGCCGCGGACATATTTGTCCGTACGAAAGCAAGCGTATTCGAAATCGTTGCCCTCTCCGTCGGTCAGTTTGACCGTGCCCGTGTGTTTGTAGATTGCCTGTGCGGTCAGCCCTGCCTGCTTGGCGTATGCGGCAAAATCCTCGGCAAGCATACTGCCGCAAACGTCGATATCCGTCTGTACGCTTTGCAAGCCGCCTAAAAAATTGCGCACGAAACCACCCACCACGTAGAGAGGGCGGGGGCAGATGGCAGCCAATATTTTCAGTTTTTCAGGCAGAATAGAGCGCATAAGACACCTTTTTTAAAAAATTCACCCTTTTATCACAAGAAAATTATAGCAAATTGAAAAATAAATTGCAATTTATTTCAAAGTGTTGTATAATAAAAATGGTTTTAAAAGGCAAAAAGGCGTTTTGCTAAGAAAAAACAAAAGAGGGTATCGCAATGTATCATATTATTGCCAATCCGAAGGCGGGCGACAGGAAGGTTGCCCGTGTGTTGAAAAAAACGTTAAAAATGATGGACGAGGCAGGCGTAGAATACGTGCTGCACGAAACGATGTATAAAGCACACGGCACGGAAATCGCTGCGGAGTTGACCAAGGAAGACGGAGTAAACGTCATCGCTTTGGGTGGCGACGGCACGGTGCACGACGTCTTGAACGGGATTCGGGACGTAGAGAAATGCAACTTTGGGATTATCCCTTTGGGTACGGGCAACGATTTTGCGGCTTCTGCAAAAATTCCTTACAACGTAAAGAAAGCGGTGTCCTTGATATTGCACGGCACGCCGAAACCGACCGACTTTTTAACGGTGGGCGGCGTACGGTGTATGAACGTTGCCGGCGTTGGTATCGACGTGGACGTTTTGGTGCGCTGCGCCAAAGCGAAAAGCAAAGGTAAATTGAAGTATTTGCAAAGCCTAATCGTTAGTTTTTTCAAGTTTAACGGCTATGACTTGACGGTGGAATGCGAAGGCGAAGTAATCGAGAAAAAGACGCTTATGGTGGCGGCGTGCAACGGCGGTCAGTTCGGCGGCGGTATCCGCGTATGCCCGGTGGCAGAGTTGGACGACGACAAAATGGACGTTATGGTTGTCGATTGCTTTGAAAGCAAGTGGAAAATCTTGAACGCCTTTATGCTGTTGGTGCGTGGCAAGATTATGGAATATCCGCACAAGCGGCATTTCCGCACCGACCACGTGAAGATTACCCCCAAACAGCCGTGCGTAGTGCAACTGGACGGGGAGTTATACGAAAATTTGGAATTCGACGCAAGAATTTGCCACGGGCTGAATATGTACCGCCCGTAAAAAGAGAAGCCATAGAGGAAGTATGCTGGGTTCATTATATAAAAAAGTATTAGAGGGTCTGCCCGACGGGGTAATGGCGTTTGATAAGAAGTTGCGGATACGTTATGTAAACGCGGCTTTTTGTCGTGCTTTTTTATCGGAAAAGCGAAGGGAGAAAGGTACGCTTTCGTCCGTTCTTTCCTGCGCGGCGGGCGAAACGTGTGGCGCGTACTCCGCCTGTAAGTATTGCGCCGTTTGGCGCGGTATGAACCGTGTCGTAGAAGAAAACCAACCGCAGACGGAGGAAATCCATACCACTTCGCGAAGCGGTGGGCAGAAAAATACCCTTTCCGTCAGCGTGAAATTTTATCCGCCTACCCAAAAGGACGGGCTGTATCTTGCCGTTGCGGGGACGAGCTATCAGGCGGAAATCGAACGAGAAATGTTGTCCGCACAGCGGGTGCAGCAACGATTGCTTCCTGCCGGGAAGCAGGTGGCAGGCGTGCCGTATGCTTTGACCTATCTGCCCTGCTTAGAAGTAGGCGGCGACCTTGCCGACGTCTACGAGCTGGACGGACAAGCCTACGCCGTGATTGCCGACGTTTCGGGAAAGGGGCTTTCGGCGGGAATGCTGTCTGCGTTCGCAAAAGCGGCTCTCGATAGGACAGAACCCGATTTAGGGGTGGCTTTAGGAAAGCTGAACGCAAAGTTCAACGAGGTCGGTCAGGACGAAAAGTCGTACATCACGGTTGCGGCGGTGCGTGTGGATAAAGAGGCAGGGTTGCTGTACTATGCGTTTGCTGGACACAACGCCCCCATTTTGTTGAAGGACGACGAGGGAATTCACGAAATCGAGACTTCCTCGCCCCCTATTTCCAACTGGTTTGACGACGCCAAATACGTCGAACGAGCGTTGCCCTTTAGAAAGGGGAATACCCTCGTGCTGCTTACGGACGGGGTGGTAGAGTGCAAGAGCCCGACGGGTGAACTGTTCGGGACGGAGCGTGTGGAGAGCGTGTTGTTGCAATCGCGCGGCGCAGAGGACTTTATGGCGAAGTTAAAAACGGCGTTGTCCGTGTTCTCTTCGGGGAAATATTCCGACGACGTAACGGTGCTTGCCTTTGATTTGTAAAGAGAAACTCTGTAATAGAAAAGAAACGCTACTGCGTTTCTTTTTTTGTTAAAAGAGAGGACTTTTTTTTGTAAACCTCTTGAACTCGGAAAAAAAATATGGTATACTAAAAATAGTGTTCGTGAAAAACCGAGAAGAGGGAAAAACATATGATGCAAAAGGAGCGTTTTGAGTGGATTCAAAGCTGGTGCGACGAGGCGGATAAGACGGATAAGCCGAGGGTTTTGTTGGTGGGGGATTCTATCACCGTGGGGTATCAGGCAATCGTCAGGGAGCTTTTGCAAGGCGTTTGCTACGTGGACTATATCGCTACCTCGTATGCGGCGGATAATAAGTATTACTCCACGCTGATAGAGGGCTTTGCGAAGAACAGCGATTACGCGATCGTGCATTTTAGCCACGGCTTGCACGGCGTGCAGATGTGCCCTCGGACGTATAAGAGTAAGATTAAGGCGCTGCTTTTGCGATTGATGGAGAGAAGTAAAGTAATCTTGGCGGAAACGACCGTGATGTACCGCGAGGGCAACAAGCGCGCAGACCCTATTTGGCGCAAGCGCATCAACGAACGCAACGAAGTTGTGGCGGAGCTCATAACCGAGTTGGATTGCGGCTGGGATCAACTGTATGACGTCAGCGTAAAAATTCCCCTCTCCGCAAGGGCGGAGGACGGCGTGCATTACCTTGAGGCAGGATATGAAACGTTGGCGGATTCGGTGGCAAAAACGATATTAAAAATGATAAAATAAGGTAGGCAGTTAAAAGATGATGAATAAGGTAGTGCGTTTATATCCCGAATGTAAGGACAATCTTTGGGGCGGCGTTGCGTTGCGCGAAAAGTACGGAAAACAGACGGATAAAAATCCCGTAGCGGAGAGTTGGGAATTATCTTTTCATAAGGACGGGCAGACGAGGCTTTTCGACGGCAGAACGCTTGCCGAGGTGGCAACAGAAAAGGAACTTGGCAAAAATTGTCAAGGCTTTCCCTTTTTTCCTACGCTGGTAAAACTGATTGACGCAAAGCAGGACTTGTCCGTGCAGGTGCATCCCTCGGACGATTACGCCTTGAAAAACGAAAACAGCTACGGCAAGACGGAGATGTGGTACGTCGTTGAGGCAGAGGAGGGCGCAGGGTTATACGTGGGGCTTCGTCGTCCACTCACCAAAGGGGAGTTGGAGGCGGCAATCGCTGCCAATACGCTGACGGAAAAACTCAATTTCTTTGCGGTCAAGCCGGGGGATTGCTATTTTATCCCCTCGGGGACAATCCACGCCATCGGGGCAGGCTGCTTGATTTGCGAAATTCAGCAAAACAGCAACCTTACTTATCGTGTTTACGACTACGGCAGAAAGGATAAGGACGGCAAGGAGAGAGAACTGCACGTCGAGAAAGCGCTGCAGGTTTCCACCCTCGAAAGATACGAGAATAAGCCTTTGGGTATCACCCGTTCGTTTGGGGAGCTGCTCGGCGCAAGCAAGTATTTCACCACGACAAAGGTATGCTTGGACGGCACGCTTTCTCTGCCGATGGACGAGGGCTCGTTTAAGTGCATTACCGTTCTCGACGGCGAGGGGAAAATCGGCGAAGAGAACTTCGCGCAAGGGGACAGTTTCTTCCTGCCTGCAGGCACGGCAAACGTCGATGTTTGCGGACATGGTACGCTCATTGTGGTGGAAATCCGTAAATATTACGTGGGCATTGACCTCGGCGGTACGTTTATCAAAGGGGGTATCGTGGACGATTTGGGCAATATTCTCTATCAAGGGAAAGTGCCTACGGAGAGCGACGGCGGCGCAGAGCGCGTGGCGGCGAATATCGCTGCTTTGACGGAGGGCTTGCTCGCTGCGGTTGGCTTACAGACGGGGGACGTCGTCGGTATCGGCATGGGTGTTCCTGGAATGATTGATTCCAAAGCGGGCAACGTCATCTATTCCAACAACCTTGGTTGGGAGGATTTCAATATCGGTAAAGCGGTGGAAGGCTTGACCAAACTGCCCGTAAAAATCGCCAACGATGCCAACGTAGCGGCGCTTGGCGAAGTCAAATTCGGCGCGGCAAAGGCGCACGAAAACGCCATTTTATTGACCCTCGGTACGGGGGTCGGCGGCGGTATCGTCGTGGACGGTAAGTTGGTGGAAGGCAATCGCTCGGCAGGGGCGGAACTTGGGCACGCCGTCATCGCCATGGGCGGTGAACAATGTACCTGCGGGCGCAAGGGCTGTTTGGAGGCGTACGCTTCGGCGACGGCGCTCATTCGTGATACCAAGCGCGCGATGCTGCTGCATCCTGAAAGCAAGATGTGGGAAATCGAGTCTTTGGACGAAGTGTCGGGAAAAACCGCCTTTGATTATCAAGACACGGACGCGTACGCAAAAGAAGTGGTGGACGGCTATATCCGTGCTTTGGCGTGCGGTATCGTCAACTATGCCAATATCTTCCGCCCTGAGGTCGTGCTGTTGGGCGGTGGCGTGTGCGCGCAGGGGGATAACCTCGTATTGCCGTTGCAGAGGATTTTGGACGCGGAGCTGTTCGCGGGCGCGAAAGGACCGCAGGTGAAAATCTTGATTGCGGCGCTTGGCAATAGCGCAGGGATTTTGGGCGCGGCAGCGCTGTGGTTGGACGAAGCCCCGCCTTTGCCCGTGAAAGAGGGCGCACAAAAAGCAGAAACTGCACCTGCGTTGGACGAAATGCTCTTAAAGGCGTTGCGCCTTGGCGTAGAGCAGGGTACGCTGTCTGCGGCATTATTGCAACGAAAGCTTTCAATCGGCTTTAACCGTGCGGTCAATCTTTTGGAGAAACTGGAAGATATGGGATATATTGCTCCGCAGGAAGGGTGCGGCGCACGCAAGGTATATCTTACGTTAGGAAATTTTGAAAAGTTGTACGGAAAACTGTAAGGATGAATATAACAAAAAAGGCGACGTTTGGTCGCCTTTTTTCGTTATGTATATCGTTAGTCCTCTTTGGAGAAGTCTTGCCATTTTCCGCCGTGGTAGCGGTGCAACTCTTCCGTGTGTAAAAACCACTTTTCGACGGTAGGGCGCTTGGGGAAAAATTCCATAAATTCTCCCTTATAGAAGGTGTAGAAACGGGAAATATCCGTACACATTCCGTAGGTGGGCAGTTCGGCGGTGCTAAGGTGGAAGGTGAACGGCTGACCGTTTCTTGTCCCCTCGTACGTAAAGCCGCTGTGGTCCAAGCGAATGACGCCGCTGCCGACGATTTCGCTGGTCTTTTGGTCTTTCAACATTTTGTATTTAGGCAGGTTGCCTAAATCAACTTCTTCGGTCAAGACGAAGTCGGGGTCTTGTACCGCCTGCTTTGCGCGCTCCCGTTGCAGAGCAAACCATTCCGTCTGCGTTTTGGGAATGACGCAGGTATCGTCCAAGGGGGTCATCGCATAGGTGTCGTCGAGGGTTGCGCCGTTGCCACATTCCGTGCAAGAAAAGCGCATACCTTCCCCTTTCATCGTATGCTCGTTGCCGCATTTGGGGCAATAATAGAGCAGCGTTTCCAAATCCTTTGCAAGGTTACCGTCGTTTTTGTAGGCAATCTTTTCCTCTAAATTCCAAGCGTAATCGTCGTGGTAAAGCTCTTTATTGAGGCGCGCCTCAATCTCCTCGGGGGAGAGGGTTTTCAGCTCCTCAGGGGTAAACATCAGCCCGATACGCACCTTGACCTTTCCGTAGCGGTCGGTGAGGTTGTATTTCGGGCAGGTGAGGTAGCCGCCGCGGATTTTCGTGTAGTACACGTTGACGCCGAAATGCTTTAAAAACTTGCCCGTACCGATGGCAACGGGCTGGTTTGCGCCCGAAATCGAATTCATGCCCTCGGGATAAATGACCACTCTGCCGCCTGCGTTCAAAACGCGGCTAACCTCTTTAATCGTGTAGATATCGGGGGTAAAATTCTTCTTCGGGATCACCTGCAACAGCCCGAATACGCCTGCAAGGTGCGAACGGTAAAATTCGTTGTGTCCTGCGACGAAATTATAGGCGTGGGGCAGCAGGGGTAAGCCCGTGAAAATATAGTCCGCGCGCGAGGTGTGGTTGCTGACCACAATATGCGCTCCCTTGTCCTTGCGAGGGTCTGCGAGGTATTCGTATTCCACCCCGTACTTCTTTTGAAAGAGCATTCTCCATACTCCGCCCAAGACCCGATAGATAAAGGCGGGGGGACGCTTGATTTTTTTACTTTTCAATTTTTCCGCAATCGTGCGTTTTTCTTTTGCCATAACCGTTTACCTCCGATTTTTTATATTATAACACGAAAACGAAAAAAGCGCAAGTCTACTTGCGAAAAATATAAAAAAAGGTGGCTGAAATTTGCGTTTCAGCCACCCATGTCTTTATATACCGATTATTTTACCCCTTTCGGTTTGCGGATTTCATTCAGTTTTTTGTTCATTTTCAGCAATTCTTCTTTGGTTATGGCAACGTTCAACATTCCCATCATAGAGGTCATACGAAGAACTGTGAAGCCGCCGATCATTTTCATCACGGCTTTCATATCCATCGCATCGCCGACGGAAGGTGCGTTGCCGCCCGATTTCTTATTTGCTTTCATCTTCTTCTTGATGGACAGCCCTAAGCCGATTGCCCACATCTTGCCGCGGAAGGTCTTTAAGATATCCTCGAAGGTATCGTTGAGAGAATATCTGCCTTTAGGCATCTCTACGTCAAACCAGTTGAGGACTGCGCCCTTTTCTTTCAAGACGTAGTCGGGGTTCATCTCGTCCACTTTGCGAAGTTTGCTCTCATCAGTCAGTTCGCCTGCCTTTGCGACCAAAGTGCTCTCGCCGACGTTGGGTACGTCGAAGTAGAAGAAGTGGTCTTCCGCTGTCTTCTTGCCTAAGGATACGCCATTGACGAACAGTTCTACCTCGGGCTGGTTGGAATAGACGGTGATTTTCGTGGTATCCTCTACGCGGTCAACGTATCGTTTGCCGCAGAGATGAACGAAGGGTTCGTCCGAAAGCCATGCCTTGTATGCGTAGAAGGAGTCCTTTTTATACTTGCGGTCGAAGGTCATTAAACCCTTGTGGTTCTGTCCGGTTTCGCCGCCTTCCGCGCGGCTGTCTGCGCCAAAGTCAAACATATTCCACACGTGGGTCGCCCAAAGGTATTTACGCGTGAACAGCTGCTTGATGAGTTCTTCGTGGTAATACGCTTGGTATTCCTCGGTGTAGTCCCCTTGCTTAGGGGTGGAAGTGTGCCAGTTCAACGCCTCGCAGCCGTATTCGCTGCAACCGATGGGAATGTTGGGGTGCTTAGCGTGGAATTCGTCAAACCAAGGTCCGTTCATCGAAGTATTCCCGCCGTACCAACCGAAGTAGTGGTTGTACGAAACGACGTCGGGGATTTGCAAGTATTTAGCGTCCATGCTGCACATGGACACGCAAGCCACCGTCGTCAAACGAGTCTTGTCCATTTCGTGGACGAGAGCGTTCAATTCCTCGTGGTTAGAGATGAGGTCGGGGTCGCCCTCGCCGTTCATCGTGATTTCGTTGGAGAGCCCCCATACCACGATGGACGCGTGGTTGTAGTTTTGGGTAATCAACTCCTTCATTTGGGAGATGGTGTTCGCTCTGCCGCCCGTGAGGTGCTTGGAGATATAGGGGATTTCCGCCCATACCACCATACCGACTTCGTCGCAGAGGTCGTAGAAATACTGGTCGTGCTGGTAGTGCGCCAAACGAATGGTGGTTGCGCCGACTTCCATGATGAAGTCCATATCCTCTTTATGGTGTTCAGGGAGCAGCGCGTTTCCGATACCCCATCTGTCTTGGTGTCTGGAAACGCCGCGCAGGGGGTATTCCTCGCCGTTCAAGATAAAGCCCTTGTCGGGGTCAATCACGAAACTTCTGCAACCAAAACGCGTGGAAACGTTGTCGATGACTTCGCCTGCGCGTACGATTTCCACTTTCGCAAGGTACAGGTACGGGTCTTTTCTGCCATGCCAAAGGTGTACGTTTTCAATCGTGAAGGAAACTTTGGTGTCCTTCGTGGTGATTTTTGCCACTTCGTCGCCGTTCTTCTCGTACACGGTATAGGCGATTTCGTCGTTCTCGCCCAAATCCTTCACCCAAACTTCTACGTCCACAACGGCATTTTTACCGTCTACAACGGGGGTAATAGCGATGCCGCTGCCGCCAAAGTAGTCGAGGTCAAAGTGGGTCTTTGCCACCGCGATAATATTCACGTCGCGATACAAGCCGCCGTAGAAGGTGAAGTCTGCAAACTGCGGATATACCGTTTCGTTGGGGGAGTTGTCCACAACGATAGCGATTTCGTTTTCGTCTGCCAAAACCTCGGTAAAGTTTACTCGCCAAGTCGAATAGCCGCCGTCGTGGTGGCAAAGGTGCTTGCCGTTTACGTAAGCGTCCGCCGAGGAGTTTGCGCCTCGGATTTCAAGGTAGTATTCGTCTGCTTGGGGCAGGTCGGATTTTTTGACCGTCTTTTTGTAAAGACAACTGCCACGGAAATAATCGTTGCCGCCGTCCTGACCGTCTACGGCGTTCCAAGTGTGCGGTAGATCTATCTTGGTCGGGTTGCTATCTGCATAAACGTCGGCGGTATCTTTCCAGAATAACCAGTTGCGGTTGATATTGATCATTTTTCGCATTGTTTTCTCCTAATATAAAAAGCGTTCTATCGGCGTTGAAAAAGCCGTTGTTTCTATTTAGTATGCCCATTTTTATCATTTTCTTCTACATGAGAGGGTAAAATTTCAAAAAGTTGTGTAGAGTATTCGCTTTCACGTTCAAATGCTTGACTTTGATTGAAAATTATGATAATATATGGCTTAATAATCAATTTTTTGAAAGGAGGTTGCGCTATGCAAGAGAAAAGGGAAATTCCCTACAAGATTTATTTAGAAGAAACGGAGTTGCCCAAGGCGTGGCTGAACCTCCGCGCATTTATGGATAAAAAGCCTGCTCCGCTGCTCGATTCGGCGACGAGGCAGCCGATTACGATAGAGGCTCTTTCCGAGGTGTTCTGTGAGGAGCTTGCTCGGCAGGAACTCAACGACACGGACAAATATATTCCCATTCCGCAGGAGATTGTCGATTTTTACAAGATGTACCGACCTGCTCCCCTGATTCGGGCGTATTGCTTGGAAAAGGCGCTGGACACGCCTGCGAAGATTTATTATAAGTTCGAGGGCAATAACACCAGCGGCTCGCATAAGTTGAATTCTGCGATTGCGCAGGCGTATTACGCAAAGCAGCAGGGCTTGAAGGGCGTAACCACGGAAACGGGCGCAGGACAATGGGGTACGGCGCTGTCGATGGCGTGCGCTTATTTTGGGCTGGATTGCAAGGTATTTATGGTCAAATGCTCCTATGAGCAAAAGCCCTTCCGTCGCGAGGTAATGCGTACCTACGGCGCGAACGTAACTCCCTCTCCGTCCACGACGACGGCGGTGGGCAGACGGATTTTAGAGGAATTCCCCGGGACGAATGGTTCGCTGGGTTGCGCGATCTCCGAGGCGGTAGAGGCGGCGAGCGGCTTAGAGGGCTATCGCTATGCTTTGGGCAGCGTTTTGAACCAGGTATTGCTGCATCAATCGGTGATCGGGTTGGAAACGAAGGCGGCGCTGGATAAATACGGCGTAAAGGCAGACGTGGTGATTGGGTGCGCTGGTGGCGGCTCGAACTTGGGGGGATTGATTGCTCCCTTTATGGCAGAGCAGCTCGAGGGCAAGGCAAAGTACCAGTTTATCGCGGTAGAGCCTGCGTCCTGCCCCACGCTGACGCGCGGCAAATACGCCTATGATTTCTGCGATACGGGCAGGGTATGTCCGATGTCGAAAATGTATACGTTGGGGTCGGGCTTTATCCCGGCGGCGAGCCACGCGGGCGGCTTGCGCTACCACGGAATGACCAGTACTTTGTCGGAATTATACGACCAAGGGCTGATGGAGGCGCGCTCCGTAAAGCAGACGGAAGTGTTTGCGGCGGCGGAACAGTTTGCGAGGGTAGAGGGTATTTTACCTGCTCCTGAATCGGCGCACGCCATTCGTGTTGCGGTGGACGAGGCGCTCAAATGCAAGGAAACGGGCGAAGAAAAGACGATTGTATTCGGCTTGACGGGCACGGGATATTTCGATATGATGTCGTACGAAAAATTCCACGACGGGAAGATGTCCGATTACGTCCCGACGGATGAAGAGATTGCCAAGGGCTTGGCGGGCTTGCCGAAAGTGTAAGAAAAGCAGCGGTTGCGAAGGCAGCCGCTTTTTTGTTGCAAAAAATTTACAATTCCTTGAAAAAAGGCATAAAAACAGTTGACAAAATGAAAAAAAAGAAATATACTATATAAGCATTTTGGAATGCGAAATAGAATATTTGCACTGTTAGCTCAACTGGATAGAGCGTCGGTCTACGGAACCGAAGGCTAGGAGTTCGAACCTCTTACGGTGCACCAGCAAAGCCCACGGCAATTACGCCGTGGGCTTTTGCTGTACGCAGGGGGTACTCCTATGCCGAGGTTTCGTAGCACGGAACAGAAGGACGAGCTGCCCGTTAAGAAAAGCATTGATAATGCTTTTTAGGGGCGAGATGAGTGAGCGCATATCTGCCGCGCGAACGGTGACCGAGCGCAAAGCAAACCGCACTTTGCGCGAGAAAGGAGTTCGAACCTCTTATATTATCGCAGTAGCTCTTACGGTGCACCAGGAAGACACCCTGCGGATTTTCCGTGGGGTGTTTTTCCTTTGTGTAGCGTGAGAGTAAGCAGAAATCCTACGAGTTCGGGCTTGTCGCCTTGCGACAGCCCCCGACAAAATCCTACGCCACTTCTCGGAAGGTCGCTTGTGTAGCCTTGTACACACCATTCAAACACACTAAAACGAGAATTTCTATATGAATATAGAAAAACTATTGACGGTAAAGGTAAAAAGTGCTAAAATAAAACTGCGACTCCAATTTAATATTTCCATACGTACACATCTTTTGGTAGAGTGTACCTTATTCGCATTACATAAATACGTATGGATTTATTTGTTTAAATTGGTGTTGCAGCTAAGCGATGAAGGCGCTTTGCAGGTGTCGTTTATCGTTGGGTAAGCGACACTTTTTTCGTTTAAAGAACATACAAATAAGGAGAATAACCATAATGAAAAAGGTAAGAAAATTACTGCCGATTATCATCACTATAATATTAAGTCTTTCGGTGTTGTGGGGAATTACGGCTTGTAGCAACAAACAAGTACCAGTTTATCAAGGTATGAGCATTAGTAATACAATAAGTACTTATCAGCACACCGCAGTTTCGTATACGGCAAGCCCCATCAATCATCATTCGCCCGATGAAAACGGGAAACATTACGACGGCGATTATCACGGGAAACACGATGATATTGACCAAGAAAATCCCTTTGAAGACGGGAATATCGATAATGCGGCGGATTCGCTTGTAGTCGAAGGCACTCAAACATCTTTGTACTATGCAACGCCAAATTCAGATATTTATGTTACCGTACATATTCATAACCCCGATGGTTTTGAAATAATGTCCTTTACATTAAACGGGCAAAAGTATTCAAGCTATATGTTTGAAGACGGCTCGAATATGGAACAACTTATTTTGAAAGTTAACGTTGGTAATGCGGACGGCATTGTAGATTATACGATAGACGCAATCAAATACGTAGACGGCTCTTCGATTAAGGACGTGCGAATGGACGGCGAAAAAACTGTCAAGGTGGGTGTGCATACAAGCAATCAACCGACCGTAACTATAAACGAAGAGAAAATCGGTTATAACGACCTTGCGCTTTCGGCAACAATAGAAGATAGTAAAGGATTGATAGAGTATTCCAATGGAGCAATGAAAGCTATCGTATATGATGGTGAAACGGTAATTGCGGAAAAATCGGTTAAGCTTGGAAACAATACGTTAAACTTTGATGAATTGAAAACCAACACCGTTTATCAATATGCAATCGTTGCCGATTATGATAATCTTGATGGAAATGGTTTTGGTGCGCATATTCTTTATAAAAAGGCGTTTGGCACAAAAGCAATCGTATGCTTTGATAACATAAACGTGACGGATACGGGCATTTCGTTTTCCTACTGTTGGGATGAGAGTTGGCAAACAAAAACGTTGACCTCTGCCGTTTTGCTGAAAGACGGAGAAACGGTGCAAACCTTAACGCAAACGGATTTGACAATAAACGGCTTATTATCAGGCAATACGTACCTTTTGAAAGCAACCTACCAAAATGGGGATAAAGCAGAAGAAATCACGCTTTCCTTTACGACGATAGCAAAATCTATTCCTACGGTTGAATTGTCGATTAACGAATTAACGAATAATATCGTTGCAAGTGCAGACAGTATTTCGTTTACGTTAACGGAAACGGATGAAAGCAACGTGGGTGCAATTACAAAAATTGAGCTTATTCCCGACGACGGCGAAACGGTAAGTTTGTCTGATTTGACGGCGAGAACGTTTACTTCTTTGCAGGAAAACAGTAAATATACCGTAAAAATTACGTATGAGTACGATTTGAACGATGGTAACGGCACGCAAGCAGTATATGCGGAAAGTTCGGTGTATACGAGTTTGGCAGATAAGTCTATTACATACGAATTACAAGGAGATATTTACTGCGTTACGGGCGTAACAAATAAAAATATTCAAAGCGCAGTAATAGTTTCTAACGTGGCAGGTATTCCCGTTACCAAAGTTAATTGGTATGTCTTTAATGATTGTAAAATGTTGAAAACGGTAGAACTTCCTGAAAGTTTAACAATGATAGGCGCGTATGCCTTTTCTGGTTGTTCTAATTTAAGAAGTATAGAAATCCCACACGGCGTAACGACCATTGAAGCGGAAACATTTTATGAGTGTGCAAGCTTAGCGGATATCAAATTACACGACGATATTATTTCGATTCGTGATTTAGCCTTTAAGGATTGTGCTATCGAAAATATAAAACTTCCGAGCAATCTTCAACTCATTCACGGAGAAGCTTTTAAAGGGTGTAAAAATTTAAAAGAGCTGAATTTACCAAAAGATATTGTGGTAGAAGGAGCATTTAGTGTTAATGGGTGTGAAAGTTTAATAGATATAACAATACCCGATACGGTATCGTCTGTTGCTTTTAGTGCTTTTGCTGGTTGTAAAAATATCAAATCCATTACGATTCCCGAGGGTGTAACAAAGATTGAAACGTGGACGTTTAACGGTTGTATTCGCTTGGAAAGGATAACGCTTCCAGATAGTTTGATATCCATTGAATATAGTGCATTTGGGAGTTGTTTTAGTTTAACGAATATCGTGATACCCAAAAACGTAATGTATCTTGATAAGGATGCTTTTAATGATTGTTTCAACCTTGTGGAAGTGGTGAATAAGTCGCCGTGGATAACCATAGAAAAAGGTGGGAACGTCAACTCTATTGGTTATTATGCCCTTGCGGTATACAATAGCAATGATACGTTTACAAGCAAATTAACGAACGACAACGGCTATATCGTTTATACGGACGGAAACGAAAAGATTTTAGTTGCTTATAAAGGCACAGCGACGGTGTTGACGATTCCTTCGTACATTACAAAAATCAATCGTTATGCACTCTATTACTTCAACGGTTTGGAAAGTGTCGATTTTGGTAATGCAAATTGGTATTATACCGACTCTTACGACGATTGGAAAAATCAAACGAACGGTACGCTTTTAGATTTAACGGATACGGCTTTAAACGTAACGCTCTTAACGGAAACGTATACTACATATTATTGGTATAAACTCTAAAAAATCGTATTTAATAACCGTATATTATTACATTGGTATCTAGCTGAAAGCCTTGACTTTTTGGATTGAATGTTGTAAAATGAGTACAATATCATAAAGGATGGGCAATGCTAATATGAAAATTTTATTTTTTGGCGATTCTGCGACCGATGCAAACCGTAAGCGTAGCAACGACGACGCAGGGCGCGTTCCCGAAGAATATAGCAACGAACCTCGCGCTTTGGGCTCGGGCTACGTCTTCTTGATTGCTGCGGAACTCTACACCGAAAAGCCAAACTACTACCAAATATTAAACCGCGGTATTGGCGGCGATAGATTGCCCCAACTGTACGGCCGTATCAACTTGGACGTGTGGCGCGAAAAACCCGACGTCTTAAATATTTGGGTCGGCGGCAACGATATGCCCCGTGAAAAGAATCCGAACTCCACCGACTTGAAGCGTTGGGGCAGACTCTATCGTATGATGATAGAGGAAACTATGGAAAGATTGCCCGATACCAAAATTTTGATTTGTGAGCCGTGGTGGCCTCGTCCTGCGTATAAGCAAATCGCTTCCGAGTATGCGGCAGAGGCAAAAAAAATCGCCCAAGAATTTAACCTGCCTTTCGTCTCCTTGATGGATAAGTTGGAAAAAGCAGTGGAAGTGTACGGGTATGATACCTGCTACTACGACGGCGTGCACCCTTCCGTTGAGGCTTGCAAAGTTATTGCAGATGAATGGCTGCGTGTTTTCAAAGAACAGGTTGTTAAAGAATAATTGGGGCAAAATAAACAGAATTGCGTCGGAGTTTCCGCAAGAATACGCACAAAAAAGACGCAGGCATTGTGCCTGCGTCTTTTAATAATCGGTTCTGCCAAGTAGAAAATCTATGCTGACCGAGAAAAGGTCGGCAATTTTTATTAGCATATCAAAATCACATTCTCGCTGACCATTTTCCCAGTAGGATATCAAACGAATGGAAACGTTTAATGTTTCCGCTAATTGCGACCGCTGCCTTCATGTACTGTCGTTTCCTTGAAAATAACTATTTGCCGATGAAAGCGAAAGCGGTAAAAAAATGGGCAAGAATTGGGTTGATAGCCATAGTGGCTTGGTTTCTTTTCTTGGCGATTTTGGGAATTGCAGGTGTAGTAGGGTCTTCTCAGGGATAACAACTGCACATTTTAATATGATCGTTCTAAAAAAGGAAAAACAAAAAACACCAAAGTTAAAACTTCGGTGTTTTTTATTATTCGTTTGTGATTACTCGCCTTTGAAGGGGAGCAAGGAAGCGATACGCGCGCGCTTGATAGCTACCGCTACCTTTCTCTGGTGCGCTGCGCAGGTGCCGCTCATTCTGCGGGGAAGGATTTTGCCGCCTTCGGTGATGTACTTCTTCAAGCGGTTAACGTCCTTATAATCGATTTCAGCGATTTTTTCCTGACAGAAAGCGCATACCTTTTTACGGGGCATTTTCTTGAAAACCTTTTTAACAGGTGCTTTCTCTTCCATTTTTCGTATCTCCTTAAATTATTTTACGTCCTTTCGATTAGAAAGGGATATCCCCATCGTCGTCCATCGGCTGCAGCTGAGGCTTGCGGCGAGGAGCGGTGGTGGATCTGGGGGCAGGCTCTGCTGCGTCAAAAGACGAGCTGTCGTCCTGTCTCGGGGTCAGGATTTCGAAGTCTTGTACGATGACGTCAACGGCGGTGCGTCTTGCACCCGTGTTGTCTTCGTATTCGCGCATTTCTACGCTGCCGACTACGCAAACCTTCGTACCCTTTTTCGTGTAGCGCGCAATCGTTTCTGCCAAGCCGCGCCATGCGGTGCAGTTAAAGAAATCTGCTTGACGTTCACCGTCCGCACCTCTATAGTTGCGGTTTACAGCAATCGAAAAACGACATCTTTGAACCCCCGAAGCGGTTTCTACCAACTCGGGGTCGCGCGTGAGGTTGCCAATTAAATAAATTTTATTCATACTTTCACCCTTATACTTTTACGCCTTCGTAATCATACGTCTCAACACTTCGCTGTCGATGCCGGCAATACGGTCGAGTTCGTTAAGTACGTTAGCCTCTGCTTCAAACGTCATCAACACGAAGTAAGCCTCGTTCTTGAACTTGATAGGGTAAGCGGTTTTCTTCGCACCCCACTTGTCCGTAGAAACAACAGCGCCGCCTGCATTCTTTACGATGTCCTCGTACTTTGCAATTTCAGCAGCCTTTACTTCTTCCGTCGAGTCGTTGTTGAGCAAATACAGCATTTCGTATTTAGCCATAACGTTTCACCTCCTGGACTTATTCGGCGTACCGCGGAATCCGGTACGCAAGGTTTATACGACCGCGCACGCAGTCATACAGATATATTATACTGATTTAAGTATTCCCCGTCAACCGTTTTTTATAGGTTTTTTCAAAAATAGTCAAAAAAAGAAGAGCGTTTTTTGCACGCCCTTCTTCTAAGTGATGAAGTTTCGAGGATTACCGGATTTTCGCCATCATTTTGGTGAGGTAGTTAACCGCCTCTGATACGGTCAATTCGCCCAACTTGGTCTTTACGGTAGTTCCGTTCATAAACGGTTCGCAAATTGGTTCTCCCGCAAACTCATAGATGATATCCGTAGTCAGAACGTCGTCTTCCCCTTCGGAAGAAAGGGTGAGCAAATCGTCGTCAACCAGGTTTTGCAGCGTCGCTTTTTCGAGGTTCAACGGGATATTATTCATCGCCGTGTTCATATCCTCTAACACGTAGAGGCGTTCCACCCCCGTGTTGTCCACTAACAAGTACTTCCACGCGCCCTTTAAGGGGGAAGGCGCTTGCTCGTCTTGCGCATCCGCAAACACCCAAGTGCGGTAGCCGTTCGTGTCTTTGGGGAGCACCTCTTTCCAGACGAGGGTGTTGTTCTCCTTTACCTGCACCGCCTTGACGGATTGACCGTTCACGGTGGCGTATTGATAAATGCCGTCCTCCTCGCCGTCGTCCATCAGCTGTTGAATGGTGAGGGCGCTTAAATCGTCGTCAATCGTGGCGAGGGTGGAATCTTGCATGTTCTTCAAGATCGGGTGGGTGGAAATGTCGTCGCCCAGCACTTCTTTTAAGGTGAGTTTTTCAATCTCCGACCCCAACTTGTTAAGTTGCGTATCCCGTAAGCCGTGCAGGATACCGCTGCTGGTTGCCTCTTCGCCAAGCGCCTCCCGCAGGGTCAAGGTGTTCATCATACCTTCGATGATGGTGGAGCTGTTGTGCATAAAGTCGCCCAGCGTACGCACCTTGTAGTCGGCGGCGTTCTCGTCGGGGTGGGTCATATTATACAGAATGTAGTTCATCATCGCATCGTCGCTGTCGACGTTCGTGATAATTTTCTGCATTTCAATCCCTTCAATTAGAGTGGCGGATTGCTCGCCCATCAAGTCCCCAACGGTGTTGCGGGTGGTGTAGGAGATGGTGTCGCCGCTAATGACGTAATCGTTTCCGTACGCCAAGGAGAGCATAATGGCAGGGGATTGATAGGTCAAGCCCAGCACCGTGTCCAGATAAACACTTTCCAAAAGAGCGTGCGTATCCTTCATATCGTGAATGGTGCGCGCGTGGAAGTATAAACCATAGGTTTCCGAATTCGGGTCGGTGTCCTTGTGCCATATAATTTTCTTGTTGGTTTCATCCAGCGTGTAGTGTACGCCCTCTGTACCATAGGCAAGTTGCAGCATTAAAGGGTCGGGGGCGTTGTCGCCTTCTCCAAAGATGTCTACGCCAAGCGCCGCCGCAAGCTCAATACGCTCGATGCAGGTTTGCGCCGACTGACCGCGCAAATCACGCAATTTCGTTTTCGCGTGGTACAGGCGCAGGTCGTTGCTTTGGGTGTACGTTTCTGCCGCTTCCTGCGAGGGGAATACGTCGTAGCCGCCGTCAGGGTTAGTTTTTACGTATTGCAGAGCATCTTCGCCGAATATGTGGACGGAGGAAATTCCGTTCTGCAACGTTTCCACGAGCGAACCGACGTGAATATGCTCCTCGTCGTATACGTGCGTGTCCGTGATGTAGTACCGTTTCGGCAACATTTTTACAGCGCTGCCTACCAAGACGTAGTGGGTGCTTTCGTTGCCGTAAGCCAAGGCGCGCATCAAAGGCGCGCTGGTAGCGCTTATGTTCATTAGCGTTTCAATCGTCAAGTTGTTAAAGAGGGAAGAGGATTCCTCGCCCATCAAATAGCCGATGGTGTGTTCGGAATAGGGGTTGCCGTTTTCGTCGTTCAGCCACTTCCAGTCGTCGTTGATACCGTCGTTGTCGGTGTCGATCAACTCGTAATTCACGTCCTCTTCGCCATAGGCGAGGATAATCATTAGGCTGTCAACCCCGGACTGCAGGGGAGAGCTGACGTTCAAAACGGTGGACAAGGGAATATCCTTTACGAAGTCCAAGCCTGCGCCGCCAATCATATCGTTCACGGTGATGGGGGGATTGATAGGAACAATCTCATTGTTTCCGTCTACGAAATAGTCAACGTCCTTTTCGCCGTAGGCTATGGCGAGCATAATTGGGTCGGACGTTCCATTCAACTTCAAAATGTCGCCAAGCGGAAGTCCGCCGATTACGGACATGAGATCGGCGTTTGGACCAAACACTTCGGAAAGGTAAGGACCTTTGCGGGTTTGCGCTACGTCGCCGATATATGCTTGATATTGTTGCAAATCACCGTCTGCGCGGAGGAATTTTAAGTTATAAACGAGGTTTTGTTCGCTGTCGAGTACGTCAAACTGATAGGTTGCCGTATCTTCGCGCAGCTGAATCACGTTGTTGCTTGCGTCCGTCCATACGCCCTCTGCGCTGGGCGTAAACACTACGCCGTCGGGCGAGGTGAATTTCATTGCCTCGGGGTTGCTAACGTCCGTGCTGGCATTCAACTGATAGGTCAGAGGTAAAGGGGTGATCGAGCCGTCTGTGTTGACGATATAGTCCACGTTCTCTTCGCCGTAGACGAGAGCGCGAACGATGGGGTCTTCGGCGTCGACTTCGCCAAGTGCATCCATCAAGCTGTAAAAGGTCAGCCCGTTCAAGCGTTCGCTCAATGCGTCGGCGTTGGCCAAAGAACCGATGGTGGCGCTGGTTGCGTTTCCGAGCATCTGCACCGTGCCGTCCTCTAAAAGCACGTAATCCTTACCCGGTTCGCCGTAGCAAATCATCGCAAGCACGCCCTCTACGGGGTTTTGCGTGACGGATTCTATCAAGAGGGCTACGTCCGTGTCGTTGATTGTCGTGCTGAGGAAATCCGCAAGCGTAGAGAAAGGTGCGGACATCAAGCCCTCGTAGTCGATTTTAATGCCGTACGCAGACACCGTATCAATCAGCGTCTGTACGCCCGTGCCGACCATGGGGGAGATTTCATTCAAGGTATTGAGGCTGCCTGTTTCGCCCTGCAACTCGCCAACCGCGCCGATAACGCTCTCAATCAAGCCGAACACGCTGGTATCGCCGTACTGTTCGTTGATGTACTGCGTATAGTCGATTTCCAGGCCGGCAAGGTTGTTCACCGTCCCGATGGCGTCCTTGATTTTTACCTGCGTGATGGCGTAGTAGCCCAAGCCGCCGACGCCGCCCACCGTCCCGACCACGCCCATAACGAAGCCGAGCAATAAGCATACGATTTTACCGCCGATGCCGCTTTTCTTCACGGTTGCCGTTTCGCTGCGTTCCCTGCGCCCTCTGCGTTCTCTGCGATTGCCGTTTTGGTTTGTGTTTCCTTGGTTGTTTGCTCTTTCGTTTTTTGCCATAGAAAAACTCCCTTGCCGCTTTCTCGTGTCCTGCGGCGAACGCGCGCCAAGTATAGCGCATACGCGTTCACGATTATATGATACGAGGTTATTATAACGCATATTTTTCAAAATTGCAAGTATTCCTGTGAAAAAATATTCGTCATGTTATAATATATTATAAAAAAAGAACAAGCAACGGCGGTGTATTGCCGTTGCTTGCTTGATAAAATGTTCGATTAAAGGAGAGGGATTGTGCCAAGATAGATAATATCTTCGCGCTTTGCGGCGTCGCCTTCCGCCAAAACGAACGCTTTTTTATGCAGGATACCGCCTGCCTTTTCTACGAGCGCCTCTAAGCCGAGCAGGGACGCGCCCGTGGACACTACGTCGTCTACGATAGCAACCTTTTTGCCTTTTAACAGTTCGACGTCGTGCTTGGAAAGGTACAGTCTTTGTTCCTTGCCCGTCGTAATCGACGCGTCGATGGCAACCTCGATACCGTCCTGCACGTACAATTTTTTGGTTTTACGCGCTACCGCATAATACCGCTGTCCCAACTCACGGGAAACGCAATGCGCCAACTGCAAGCCCTTCGACTCTGCCGTCAGTACCACTTCGCAATCGGTCAAATGCTTTGCAAGCAACTTTGCGCAATGTTCGGTCAACTCGTTATCGCCGTGTAAGTTAAAGAAGGCGATGTTGATTCCCGACGGAAGCGGGAGAATGGGCAATTCGGCTTTGAAACCTTCAAAATCCACCACGTATACTTTATCACTCATAGGTAAAACCTGCCTTAATTCATTTTCTACTATCATTGTAGCAGTTTTCTTGCAAAAAGTAAACCGCTTGCGCGCAGAAAATAAAATTTTTTTTCCGTTCTTGGCGGCGCGCCAAAAAGTCGATTGACAAACGGTAGGCTTTGTGTTAGAATAGTACCGC
>JAFQVL010000008.1 GCA_017408045.1 Clostridia bacterium
CTGCCCAAAGGGCAGACTGAGGGGTGGGTGCAGGAAGTTTCGGGACTGCCAGTAACGGCAGGCACCCTCGTACCCCCTTACCAGGGGGTCGGTGCGCAGCGCCGTGAGCGCCCGCAAGCGGCGGTTACTCCAGTTCGAATGCACCGGTATAGAGCTGATAGTAGGTTCCCTTCTCATCGATGAGCTTCTGGTGGTCGCCGCGCTCGATGATGCGACCGTGGTCAAGCACCATAATCGCATCCGAGTTCATGACCGTAGAGAGTCTGTGGGCGATGACGAACACCGTTCTGCCCTTCATCAGTTGGTCCATACCCCCCTGTACCAACGCCTCGGTGCGGGTGTCGATGGAAGAGGTTGCCTCGTCCAAAATCATCACGGGGGCGTCTGCCACCTCTGCGCGAGCAATGGACAATAACTGTCTTTGCCCCTGCGAAAGGCTTGCGCCGTTGTTTTTCAGCATCGTGTTATACCCATCGGGTAAACGGGTGATAAAGTCGTGGGCATTCGCAAGTTTCGCCGCCTCGATACACTCCTCGTCCGTCGCGTCCAGCCTGCCGTAGCGGATAGTCTCCATAACCGTACCCGTGAACAGGTTGGTATCCTGCAAAACAATTCCCAAGGAACGGCGCAAGTCCGCTTTTTTGTTTTTGTTGATATTGTTTCCGTCATAGCGGATTTTCCCGTCCGCAATATCGTAGAAACGGTTGATGAGGTTGGTAATGGTCGTCTTGCCCGCGCCCGTTGCGCCAACGAAAGCAATCTTCTGCCCGGGGCGTGCGTACAGCGTTACGTCCGTCAATACCTGCTTTTCAGGCACGTAGCCAAAGTCCACACTTTCCATGACGATATCCCCTTTCAGCTCGGTATACGTCGTGGTGTCGTCCGCTTTGTGGTAATGTTTCCACGCCCAAAGCCCCGTACGCTCCTTCGATTCCGTCAAAGCGCCGTTTTCATCACACTTTGCGTACACCAACTCCACGTAGCCGTCGTCCACCTCGGGCTCTTCGTCCATCAGGGTAAAGATACGGCTTGCGCCGGCAAGCCCCATCGCCACGAGGGAAACCTGCTGGGACATCTGGTTGACGATTTGCGCAAAGTTTCTGGATACGCCCAAGAAGAGAATGATAACGCCCAGCCCCAACGCTTCGCCGCCCGTAAAGAGATTGCCAAAGCCGTAGTTGCGCACGTTCAGCGAGTAGAGCAGCGCGCCTACAATCGCCAGTAAAACGTAGTTAAAGTTGCCGATATTGCCCAAAATCGGGCCTAAAATATTGCCGTATTGATGGGCGCGGCGGCTGTCCTCGAACAGTTTTTCGTTCAACTGGTTGAAATCCTCTTTCGCCTGCTCCTCGTGGGTAAAGACCTTGACGACCTTCTGTCCCTTCATCATTTCTTCGACGAAGCCCTCTTCTATCGCCAGCGAGGTTTGCTGCGCTACCATATACTTTGCGCTGCCGCCGCCGATTTTCTTAACGACGAAGCTCATCACCACCGTGCAGCACAGCACCACCAGCGACAGCCAAAAACTGTACGTCAGCATCAGACCCACCGAAAGCACGAGGGTCAGCGTGTTGCTGCAAAGGTTGGGCAAACTCTGCCCGATGACCTGCCGCACCGCGTCCGTGTCGTTGGTATAATTACTCATAATATCGCCGTGCGCGTGCGTGTCGAAATACTTAATCGGCAATTTTTGCATCTTGGTGAACATTTCTTCGCGAATGTGATAAAGCATCCCCTGCGTAATCACCGCCATCATTCGCTGATAGAAGAAGGACGAGATAACCACGAGCGAATACACCGTTATCATCATTACAATCAAGCCCACCAACGTCTGCGAAATCGCATCGGTAATGCCGCCCGCCTCTAATGCAGGCGTGATAACGCTGTCCACCACCTGTTGCATATAGAACGAGGATACAAGGCTGCCCGCCGCAGAGAATACAAGACAGAACGCCACCAAAAGCAAGCGCCACTTGTAGTACTTCAACAGCATCTTAATCAATCGCCCAAAAGTGCCTTTTTTAATTGCTCCCTTGGGAGGTCGCATCCCTCTGCCCCTCATCGGGCCTTTGGGCATCGTCGTTTTGGTTGCCGTAGCCATTACGCTTCACCTCCTTCCGTTTCTTCGGAGGCATCGTCCGCCTTTTGCTTTGTCTGCGCGTCGTAGATTTCCTTATATACGCCGCCCATTTGCATCAGCTGTTCATGATTGCCCATCTCTAAAATCTTACCGCCGTCCAACACCACAATCTTATCCGCGTTCTCCACGGACGCCACGCGCTGTGCGATAATGATTTTTGTGGTATTAGGGATTTCTTCTGCAAACGCCATACGAATGAGCGCATCCGTCTTGGTATCTACCGCAGAGGTACTGTCGTCCAAGATGAGGATTTTCGGCTTGCGCAAAATCGCCCTTGCGATACACAATCTTTGCTTTTGACCGCCGGAAACGTTCGTACCGCCCTGCTCGATATAGGTATCGTACCCATCGGGGAAAGCGGAAATAAAGTCGTGCGCCTGCGCCAACTTACATACGCGAACAAGCTCCTCGTCGCTCGCGTCAGAGTTGCCCCAACGCAAGTTTTCCTTAATCGTGCCCGAAAAGAGTACGTTCTTTTGCAAAACGACCGCAACCTCTTTCCGCAAAACATCCAAATCGTAGTCCTTGACGTTGACACCGCCAACGTACACCGCCCCTTCCGTCGCATCGTACAGACGGGGAATGAGCTGAATGAGGGTGGTCTTCGACGAGCCCGTACCCCCTAAAATGCCCACCGTTTCCCCCGA
>JAFQVL010000065.1 GCA_017408045.1 Clostridia bacterium
CAGGTTCACCTTTCGGTGGTGCCTTGGGGCGGAATCGAACCACCGACAGGCAGATTTTCAGTCTGCTGCTCTACCAACTGAGCTACCAAGGCATTTGGCGACCCAAAACGGGCTCGAACCGTCGACCTCCAGCGTGACAGGCTGGCGCTCTAACCAACTGAGCTATTGGGCCATCGCCATTACGTGCTAAACAACGCTTGTTAATAATACCTTATTTCCAAATATTTGTCAAGCATTTTTTAAGTCTTTTTATAAAAAAATAAAAAAAATAAAATCCCCTTTTCTATACAATAGCAGCTAGCCTTTTTTATCTAAATTTCCCCCGCATTCCACGCGAAATCACCACCTGTTTTTGATAATACTATTGACAGCGCCCGTTTCTTTGTGTTATAATCAATATAAAGTAAATTGATTGGTCAAAGGAGGCTCGTTATGGATGATATTCTCTCCAGTATAAAGGAATTTTTCAAAAACCGCGCATTAGTCCGCAAGATTCTCTCCCTTGCCTTGTCGGCAACGGGCGTTATTATGCTAGTGTTTCTCTCGATTGCCCGACTTCCCATAGACAACGGAAGAGGCAGACCGTTAGACCTCAACCTTTGGGCACTTCTCTTCAATTTTAGAGATTTAAGGAGTTTCCTGCACGGCGAAATCTTTTTATTCTTCTTTGTTTGCACAGTGGTAGAACTGCTCGTCAGCGGCGCATTGATTTTACTGAACGTAAAAGCCTTCTTAGATGACAGCGAATCTATCGTTCTCCACGGCATTACGGTTGCAGGGGCGATTCTCTGTGCGGTGCTCTATATCGTGCAAACGATTGTCTTCAATGCATTCTTCCACGAAACCGGTATGCCCCCTGAAATGAATTTGCCTTCCTCGTCATTCTTAGCGCTTATATACGCGCTGCTGTTTTCAGGATTGTTATTCTATTTTGCCTTACCGAAATGTTCGAAATGCGGTAGTATTCAATGGAAAGAGTTTACTTCCCTGAACGATAATTTGGTTTGCCCCGACTGCCAAAAGAATATAGAGCAAACCACCGAAGATTCCACGCAAGCAGACGAAAACAACGTTTCCAACTTTTAATAGAGCTACATAAACAGATGGGCAGGTGTGCATAAACGCATACCTGCCCCATTTTTATTCTATTTTAACGTTTATACAACTTCGCCAAGCCACCTTCCGAAGTTTCGCGGTATCTGCCGTGCATATCCCTGCCCGTTTCATACATCGTTTCCACGACAAGGTCAAAGGAGATTTTACGGCTGCCAAATAAGAATTTCGCAATCTCCGCAGCATTCAGCGCACGCATCGCCGCAACGGCATTGCGTTCTATACACGGAATTTGCACCAGCCCTGCAATCGGGTCGCAGGTCAAGCCCAAATGATGTTCCATCGCCACTTCTGCGGCATATTCCTGCTGCTCTAAGGTCATTCCATACAGCTCTGCAATCGCCGCTGCCGCCATCGAACAAGCGCTGCCAATCTCTGCCTGACAGCCACACTCTGCCCCCGAAATCGAGGCGTTCGTCTTAATCAAATTCCCGATGATTCCAGCCGCTGCCAACGCGTCAATGATGCGCTCATCCGCATATCCCTTCTGTTCTTGCAAGTAGCACAAAACAGCGGGTAAAACGCCGCATGCGCCGCAAGTGGGGGCGGTTACAATCGTGCCGCCTGAGGCATTTTGTTCACTTACCGCAAACGCATATGCGCATACGAGGCGATCTTCCAGCGTATCCGCACCCTCGTTTGGAATTTCCTTAAAGTATAAGACGTGCGCACGACGCTCTACGCCAAGACCGCCCGGAAGTTCCCCCTTTGCCTTTAAGCCCTCTTGCACGGCGTTCTTCATCGCCGCCCAAACCTCGGCAAGGTAGTCTTTTAATTCCTCACCCTCGCAGGCATAGGCGTACTCCGGCAAGCGTTTACCTTCCTTTTCAAGGTGCGCCTTGATCGCGGCAAAGGTGGACAATGGGTATAAGGTGTCGGACACAATCCCCTCTCTGCCCTCGACCTCGATTGCGCCGCCGCCTACGCTGTAAATACGCAGGCTTGCAATCTGACACCCGTCGAGATAGGCAAAAAAATCCATCGTGTTTGGATGAAGAATGTCCGTCGTTTCAAAATCAGCCACTATCTCGACTTTCCCCAAAACGTCCTGCAAAATCTTCTGTGTCCCGTGCCCCTCGCCCGTTTTGGCAAGCGAGCCGTACAGCACCACCTTGAAGGAATCTGCGGTCGGGTTCTCCTTTAAAAAAAGCTTTGCTGCATGCTCTGGCCCTATCGTGTGGGAGGAGGACGGACCTTTGCCTATTCTAAATAATTCTCGTAAGGATTGCATTGTTTTTCTCCTTTTTCTCTCATAAGCTGACAAAACTTGAACCTTTTAGGTTTTGATGGCGAGAAATCCCCTAACTGTACAGGATTTCCTCTTGCAATACGGACAGTATTCCTGCGCGAAAATCCTTTCATTTAAGAAATTTCGCGCTCGTCAAAACTGCGAAGCATCTTAAAATAGGGATTTTGTGATGCGTTTATGCGGTGGCGACCGCCGCCGTATCGACATACTGCAAGGGCGCAACCGTCTTAAAGGCGCGCAAAATAACATTTTAAGACTGAAAGGTTCAAGTCTTGTCAGCTTAACCATTGTAGCACAATTTTTTTATAAAATCAATCTTTCCGCAAGCATTTGCGCATTTGTTCATAAAAAAATCCTCGTCCCAAAACGAGGATTTTTTATTCATTCGATACCTGCCCCTATTATTTTGCTTCTTTGATAGTATTCACCAAGCCAACGATACCCTGCAATTCGCTGGGAATAACAATCTTCGTTGCCTGACCGTCCGCCACCTTTTCCATAGCGTCAAGTTTCTGCATCAGCAAATACGCCTCGCTGGGGTTGGCTTCGTTAATCATACGGATGGATTCCGCCTGCGCCTCATATATGCGAAGGATCGCCTCTTTTTCCGCTTCTGCCTTCAAAATAGCCGCTTCCTTATCCGCTTCTGCCTTCAAAATAGCCGCCTGCTTTTCCGCCTCCGCCGACAAGATTTGGCTGGCTTTTTTACCTTCCGCAACGAGGATATTACTTGCCTTTTCACCTTCTGCGCGCAAGATTGCCTCACGGCGTTGACGTTCTGCCTTCATCTGCTTTTCCATCGCATCTTGAATTTCAGCAGGGGGTTTAATGTTCTTCAATTCCACACGGTTGATTTTAATACCCCAAGGGTCGGTCGCTTCGTCCAAAATACTGCGAATTTTTGCGTTGATGGTGTCGCGCGAAGTCAGGGTGTTGTCAAGCTCCAATTCACCGATAATATTACGCAAAGTGGTTGCCGTCAAGTTCTCGATTGCCATAATCGGATGCTCTACGCCGTATGCATACAACTTCGCGTCCGTAATCTGGTAGAATACGACGGTGTCGATTTGCATCGTTACGTTGTCCTTCGTGATCACGGGCTGGGGCGCAAAGTCCACAACCTGCTCTTTCAAAGAAACGATTTTTGCCACTCTTTCGAATACGGGGATGACAAAATGCAAGCCCGTCTGCTTGGTTTCGCGGTACGCACCCAAGCGTTCTACAACGTACGCCTTTGCCTGCGGTACAACTTTAATACCGCTAACCACGATGATAAACAAAATGATACCGATTGCTACAACCAATCCAATAACCCAAGGTTCCATAAATGAATGTCCTCCTATTTTTTCTCTACAATGAGTTTATTGCCTTTAATTTCTTTGACAAGCACAAGCTCATCAGGCTCTATCACAGCGCCGTCCGACGAACGAGCCGTCCACACCAAACCGTTGATTTTTACAGCGCCCGTTTCACGGCTGTTGTCGATGGTTTCCACAACACGGGCGGTATTGCCAACGATGAGCTCCAAGTTCGTTTCTTGCCCCCTTTTACGCTTCATAAACCGTTTTACAAACGGACGAGTCGCAAGGAACAGCACCATGGAAAGCACGATGAAAATCAGCGCTTGCCAGCCAAATTGTAATTCGGTGAAGATTGCCGCGATAATACCTAAAACCAGAGCGGAAATGGCAAACCAGACAGCCACAAGATCGATCGTGCAAAGCTCTGTAATAAACAGAACTAACGCCAGACCAAACCATACCCACATCAACATTTTTTGATACCTCCTTTTGTGTATCCTATTTTGCAATTGCTTTTTATACTTATAGTATACAATGAAACGAAAAAAATTTCAACCTCTTTCTCTAAAAAAAACAGCGGCTTTTCTGCCATTATTGCAAAAAAGCCGTAATTTTTACAGGATATCCTTTAAAGCGTCCTCAATCGGTTGATAGCGTTCCTTGTTCAATTGTTCCAGTAAGCATTTGAACGGGTCAAGCTCGCCAGAAAGCACCATCTGCATAACTGCAGGGCTAAAGCCGCTTACCAAAGCCACACCGAGTTCATTTTCTCGCAAGGGCACGGTCATCGAACGGCTACAGATATTCCAGAAAATCAGCCGTGGCAATAAGTAGCCGTGCTGCTTGTACTTATCCCCGATCACCTTGAACAAACGCTCGAACATAGGATCGCTTGCAGCGCCATAGGTATTAGAAGTACAACAATGGTTAAACTCC
This sequence comes from Clostridia bacterium, assembly GCA_017408045.1. Taxonomy (GTDB): domain Bacteria; phylum Bacillota; class Clostridia; order Christensenellales; family Borkfalkiaceae; genus Scatosoma. The sequence continues at coordinate 4,600 of JAFQVL010000065.1, forward strand.
ATATCCGAGAGAATGAGTACGTTCTTGGGCATATCCGATTGTTTCATCTTGTGCTTGATTGCCGTCGCCAAGATAAGGTCAAACACCGCCTCGACGTTCGTATCCTCCACCTCGTCATGTGCCAGCGCCTTGCCGATTTTGTCATGCAAGGACTTGCAACGAGCCAAATTGACAAACTTGGGGGTGCGGCTGAAGGTAATATATTTATCCTTCAACGCCCCGGAAGAACGTTCGGAAAAATAAATCGCCAAAGCATTTGCCACCGACAAGCAGGAAACGTTCGTACCGCCGACCGTGATCGTCATACTGCCCGAACCGTCCGCTACGCAAATCGTATTCCCCTGCCCCTGCACGTAATCGGGAAGGGCTTTCCACAGCTCTTCCAACGTAGGGTCGTAGGCGTTTACCCTAGTATTCCAACCGTTGGTCGTATATTTATGCACGATATCGTGAGGGAACAAAACGCCTGCGTTAATCTTCTCTTCCCCTCTTTCGAGCTGCTGCAAGTACGCCTCGCGACGGTCTTTATCATTGCGGAGGAACGCCTCGGCATACAGCAGATTTGCGCGGGAAGGCACGGCGGAATAGTCAATATTCCCCCAAGCCTTTTTGCTCATATCCACTTCGACGACCTTCAAGTATGCACGCAGGGCTGACAAGGTTTTACGATAGGATTTTTCCGTCATATTCCATGCACGTATCAGCAGCTTTGCATACGATTTAGAACGAGGGGAAGTCGCATTGACGGACGGCAACCATTTCGCGCAAAGGCTGACAGGCTTGCCTTCCTGCATCGCAGCAACGTCCTTGTCAAGTTGTCCTTTCAGCAGCGAGCATACCTCGTCCTTGAGCGACGTGTCCAACAGGCAAAGAAGATTATCCCAGCGAGTATATTCCGCCACCAAAGGTAAGAGTTTTACGGTGATTGCAGGTTCCGTTTGTGCCAAGAAACGAAGGCAAACTCGGAACAAACGGCGTTCACCCATTCCGCCACGCACGTCTGCGGCAAAAAACAGCCACTTGATTGCCAGCAGCTTGGATTCGTAAAAAGCCTTTGCGTATTGCTTTTCGATCTCGGTCTCGGAGAGATTGCGCAAGGAAGAAACGGCAAAGTTCAAATCGAGCAGCGGCTTGCAGGTGGTCGCATAGCCTATTGCACCGTTTTCCGTCATGGAAAGGTTGCAGTCCTCATCCAAGGTTTCCTGCAATTGTTCTAAAAATTTGTCATCCATAGTAGTTCCCTCCTTTGTTGCTTTCGCAACGTATCAAACAAGACGGCGAAAAGTCGCTAAACCAACTTAAAAAATTGCTGAAACCGTCTTTCAAAAGTATACAGAACGTTCAACATGCAGTAACAAATTCTCTGCTAACGTTCCTTAAGTATATCACTTTCTCAAACAAAAAACAAGTATTTATAAAGTGAACGATTTATATTTTACGGGTAAAAACAAAAAGGCTTGCACCTATTTTAGTTCGACAAATTGGAATTTGTAATGCTGTTAAGCGCAGTTATCTACCTAATAGTTGTTCGAGTGCGGGAGTTATCATATTTGTAAGCACCTCGTATCCTGCGGATGTTAAGTGACCGCCATCGGTCGTATATTCTGCATATATTTCAC
>JAFQVL010000066.1 GCA_017408045.1 Clostridia bacterium
TCCGCTGAGAACCCCATCTACATCGACCTGCCCTACTTCTCCGGCTCCGAGGCTTACGGCAACCGTGCTAACGCTTACAAGAAGTCCATCGAGACTGCTCTGAAAGGCGCGCAAAATAACATTTTAAGACTGATAGGTTCAAGTCTTGTCGGCTTACGCGTTCAAAAGACGTCTTTTGGGCTGGCTCGGATTATATTGCTTTGGTTAGTCTGCAATCTCCCTAGCGACCAAAACACCGCTTGCGGACGCGTGCGAAAGGGAGTGCGTAATACCGCTGCCGTCCCCGATGATATACAAGCCCTGATAACGGCTTTCGAGCCGCTCGTTTACTTCCACTTCCATATTGTAGAACTTCACCTCTACGCCGTACAGCAGGGTGTCGTCGTTCGCCGTCCCGGGCGCAATCTTATCAAGCGCATAAATCATCTCGATAATCCCGTCCAAAATACGCTTGGGCAATACTAAGCTCAAATCGCCCGGCGTTGCAGACATCGTAGGCACGGTAAACGATTCCCCGATGCGGGAAGGGGTACTGCGCTTGCCTCGAATCAGGTCGCCAAAACGCTGCACGATTACCCCACCGCCCAGCATATTGCTAAGCCGCGCGATACTCTCGCCGTAGCCGTTGGAATCCTTAAACGGCTCAGAGAAATGCTTTGCGACCAGCAGAGCAAAGTTCGTGTTCTGCGTCTGCTTTGCAGGGTCTTCGTAGCTATGACCGTTGACGGTGATAATCCCGTTCGTGTTCTCGCTGACCACCGCCCCCTTAGGGTTCATGCAAAAGGTGCGCACTCTGTCGCCGTACTTTTCCGTGCAGTAGACGATTTTACTCTCGTACAAGTCGTCCGTGAGGTGAGAGAAAATCTCCGCAGGCAACTCCACCCGAACGCCGATATCCACGCGGTTGGACTTAGTGGGGATTTGCAAATGCTTGCAGACCTGCTCCATCCATTTACTGCCGCTGCGACCGACGGATACGATACACTTTTCGCCTACGAAATCCCCCTTCTTGGTCGATACGAGGTAGCCACCGTCCACGATATCCACCGACAAAACGGGGGTATTGAAGTAGAAATCCACCTTCGTTTTTAGCTCTGTATACAGATTTTCAAGCACCACGTAGTTGATGTCCGTACCCAAATGGCGCACGGAAGCGTCCAAAAGGTGCAGACCGTTTTGCATACAAATCTTTTTAAACCTACTGCCTGCCGTGGAATACAGCTTCGTGCCCTCGCCGCCGTAGCGCATATTGATTTCGTCCACGTACTGCATCAGCTCTAACGCCTTCTTCTTGCCGATATATTCGTACAGCGTGCCGCCAAAATCGTTGGTGATATTGTATTTCCCGTCGGAGAACGCGCCTGCGCCGCCAAAGCCGCTCATAATCGAACAGCTCTTGCAGTTAATACAGCTCTTTACCTTGTCGCCGTCGATAGGACAGCAACGTTTTTTCAGTTCATTACCCGCCTCGAAGACCGCCACTTTCAATTCGGGCTGTAAACGCACCAGCTCGTACGCGGAAAAAATACCGCCCGGGCCTGCGCCGATAATGATCACGTCGTATTGCTTTTGCATATTGTTTCCCCCTAAAAAAGAGCGTTCTTTCCCAACGCTCATAGCCTAACGATTGTCGAATAGGCTAAATCATTATACCACACCTTCCTGCCGATTGCAACCTCAAAGCATATTTTTTTTGAAAAAGTATTGATTTTTCGCATAAAATGCTGTATAATGAGCATTACTTCGAACAGAAGGAGAGATTTTATGAATAGAAACTTTCGATTATCGGTCGCTCTCGACGTGGACGATTTGTTAATGTCCTGCACCGAGTACGCCATTCAACTTGCCAACGAGAAATACCACTACGATCCCCCTATCACCATTTATGAGGCGAGCGGCTGGGGCAAACTTGGCACGCGCGTAGACGTCGTGCACGAGTTTTTCGGCAAAGCCGAATTTTACGAAACCATGCCCGTTTTAGAGGGCGCAAAGGAGTTCGTTTCCAAACTGTCGCAGATGGCGGAAATCTTCATTTCCACCGCCGTACCCCCTGAATTTATGGGAATTCGCGCAAAGCGTATCCGTGAGGAGTTTCCGCAAATTCCCGCCGACCATATCTATATGGGCGCGCGCAAGGACAAAATCAGTACGGATATTCTGTTTGACGACGCCTTGCACAACGTGTTGAACTCCAACGCGCAATACCCGATTTTGATGCGGCGGCCGTGGAATCAGGAATCGACGGGTATGCTTGCCGTCAATACCTACGACGAATTTTTAAAGGTCGTAGAGGTCATCGCGCAAAGTTATGCAAAACAGGACTACCAACCTATCTTAAGCGAGCCGAGCATCGTCGTTTTGGTCGGCCCGTCCGGGTGCGGAAAATCCAAGCTGGCGACCCGTATTTTGAAAAATTATCCACAGTTTGAAAAGCCGATTAGCTACACCACCAAAGACCCCACCGCCACCGAGGACAACGAATGGTATCACTACGTTTCCGTCGAAACCTTCCGCGATATGGTGGAGAGCGGGGAAATGTTCCAGTCCACGATGTACGCAGGGCACGGGTATGGCTCGGTAAAATCGGACGTCGAGGAAATTCTCGCCAAAGGCAAGCACGTCTTGACGACGATGGATATCTGTGGCGCGATGTCTTTAAAGACCCACTTTAAAAACGTGACCACGATCTACGTCAGCCGCCAGAAAAAAGCGATTATCGAAACGATTTTGCGCAAAAACTCCTCGGTGGAAGACAAGGCAAACCGCATTATGGGCATTGATTTTTGCCAAAGAAATCAGGCGCTTTGCGATTACGTCGTCAACTTCAACATCTACGACGAAGCGTACGCAAAGCTGTGCGAAATTTTAAAGCTAAAATAATTGTATGTATAATAGCCCGACGTCCTTAACGGACGATTCGCGCTAACTAAGTTTGCCTTTTAGGCAAGTGAAGTTATCCTGTGGATAGTGAAGTTATCCTGCGTAAGTGAAGTTTCGCCTATTGGCGAAGTTGTGGAAAATTTTCAATTTCACTTTTGCTTTCAGCAAAAACTTCACTGTGTGTAAACACAACTTCACTGCATAGCAACTTCACTTTTGCTTTTCGCAAAAACTTCACAAAAAAGGCTCTCGCGAAATTGCGAGAGCTTTCTTTTTTACTTTATCCTACTCGATTAAAGTTCTGCGAAGTACTTAATCGTTCTAACCATCTGGCTGGTGTAGGAGTTTTCATTGTCGTACCAGGAAACAACCTTAACCAAGGTCGTGCCGTCGCCCATAGGCATGCACTTCGTCTGGGTTGCGTCGAACAATGAACCGTAGCGGATACCGATGATGTCGGAAGATACGATTTCTTCTTCGGTGTAGCCGAAGGATGCAGAAGCAGCTGCCTTCATTGCTGCGTTTACGTCGTCAGCGGTAACTTCGCCGTCGCAAACTGCTACGAGCTGCGTAAGCGAACCGGTGGGAACGGGTACACGCTGAGCGCAGCCGTCCATAACGCCGTTGAGTTCAGGTATAACCAAACCGATAGCCTTTGCAGCGCCCGTGGAGTTGGGAACGATGTTGATAGCAGCCGCACGTGCACGACGGAAGTCACCCTTTCTGTGGGGGCCGTCAAGAA
>JAFQVL010000067.1 GCA_017408045.1 Clostridia bacterium
ACCCAAAACATTATCATAATGCTTTGACTTTTAGAATAGTATATTATATGCCAGATTCACGATACGAGGTGCTTATATGATCTATTTTGATAATGCCGCTACGGGCGGCACAAAACCGCAAAACGTTCTCACAGCCGTACACGCAGCGTTGCAACTGTGCGCCAATCCGGGCAGAGCGGCGCATCGGCTTGCCATCACCTGCTTAAACGGCGTACAAGCCTGCCGAAAAGCCCTTGCCCAGCATTTCGATTGCCCCGACCACGACCGAGTCATTTTTACCAAAAATTGCACCGAGGCGTTGAATATCGCTCTGCAAGGCCTAATAAAAGCAGGCGACCACGTCATCACCACTTGCTTGGAGCACAATTCCGTCCTTCGCCCTCTGCACCACTTAAAACAACGTCGGGGGATTGAATACGATATTTGCCCGTTAGACGGGGGCGAACTTGCGCCACAGCGAATCGCCTCTTTTTTGCGGCCAAACACAAGGGCGGTTGTCATCACCGCCGCATCTAACGTGTCGGGGTACTGTCCCGACCTTGCCCAAATTCGCAAACTGCTGCCCGAAGACGTCCTACTCATTTGCGACGGAGCGCAAGGCGGCGGACACATTCCCCTTAAAATGACGGGGGCAGGTATCGACGTACTTTGTTTGGCAGGACATAAAGGACTGCACGGCATACAGGGGAGCGGCGTTTTATTGCTGTCCTCTCGTGCCAATCCTGACCCGCTTTTGTTTGGCGGCACGGGCTCGCTTAGTTTCACCCAAGATATGCCCGATTTCCTGCCCGACAACTTAGAGGCAGGCACGCTGAACTACCCTGCCATCCTCTCCCTTTTTGAGGGCGTAAACTATTTAACCGTACACGAGCAAGAGATTGCCGAACGGCTAAAACGGTTGACCGCCACATTGATACGAGGATTGAAAAAGCTGCCCGAAGTGCGTATTTATTCTCAACCCAACCCCTGCGGCATCGTTTCCTTCGCCCATCGAAAACATCCCTCGGAATATCTGTCTATGCTCCTTTCGCAGAAATACGACATCGCCACCCGCGGCGGCTTGCATTGCGCGCCGCTTATGCACGAGGCGTTAGGAACGAGTGGGGACGGGTTGCTGCGTGTTTCCTTTGGACACCAAAACACCGAAAGGGAAGTGGAAACCCTGCTGTCCGCCCTGCAAGCCGTCTGTGAGGATTGACCAAGTAAAAGCCGCTGCCCACAAAAACGAACCGCAAAGCAGCCGCCTTATATATCCTTTAAGCGCCTTATAACACCTTCCAGTTGCTTTCTTTGCCCTTCGTCCAGCATCGGCGCGAACTGTGCGTAGAATTCGTCAATTTCTTCGTTGGTCAGCGTGCCTGCGCGCTTGGCCTTTTCCGCTTCGGACAAAATCTGCATCCAGATTCCTGCGCCGCTCTTGCCGTCGTACGCCGCCGCAATCTTTTTCGTCAGCTCAGTTGCCGATTGCTCCGTTTCCTCTTTTCTCCCCTGCGTATACGAGCGTAAATTTTTCATGCGCTTCCCTCCTTAAAGGTTTTTGTATATCCTATTCCCTATCACGAAAAAAAGTGCCTCTGCATACAATAGAAGTATGGAATTGCTGATTTTAATTATCTTGTATTACTTATCGCAAAACCCCGATTTTGAACGTTCGGTAAAGCCCTTGCTTGGGGAACTGAAGAATTCCGAACAAGCCCTAAAATTTTTGGAGGAGTTGTCGCAATTTTCTAAGTTATTCTCCTCTATGCAAGGCAAGCCAAATGAGGAAAAACCGCCGCAACCGCCTCACGACGAGGGAAAAAAGCAAGAGCCGCCGCGCCCAGACGCACCCCCTCGGCAGGCAGAAAAACAGCCGTCCGATTCCCCCACCGCAGGGATTGCAGACGGCTTTATCGAAGAACTGCTATCCAAATACTTCCAAAGCGGAAAATAAAAAAGAGCCATTCGGCTCTTTTTATTCTTTCATACTCTCCAACAACAATCGCATTGCATCCTTAAATCCTTTCTCGTAGGCAGACTTTACACAGTCGGCGCGTCCCTCCGCGCAAGCGTTTGTATATTCTATAAATAGAGCCCTCACTTTCCCCGACAAGCCTGCATATAATTCATCGTATAAATCCCATTCTTTTTTGGATTGTTCGCGGCTCTTTGCTGTAATCAAACAAGGATTTTCTTCCAACTGCATTTTATAAATCTGTTCTATAATTTCACCCATACTTCTATACCCCGAAGAAAATTTATATATTCCTTGCTTTTAAATTATGGCAGGTCTTTTGACCTAAATTAAGACTTTTGACTTAAAATTACTTATACTTTAAGTATGGTATTTCAAGAAGTCATTAAAAACTTAATGGAAGAAAAGCATTTGACACAACAGGCGCTTGCCGATGCTTTGGGTATCAACCAAACCACCGTTGGACAATGGTTGAGCGGAAAGAAGAAACCCAGCTACGACAGCATTTTATTGTTGTATCAAATCTATCAAATCGAGCCTAACGAACTCTTTGGCATTGAATAACCGCACTACATTTCTTCTGTATAAAAAAGCAACCGATTTTTCGGTTGCTTTTTTGTTTTACACGATAGAAAATCCGCCGTTGACGGGAATATCCACTCCGTTGACGTAATCGTTTTCCGCCAAGAACAGTACTGCCTTTGCGACGTCGTCGCCGTTGCCCATTCTGCCGACAGGGATTTCTTCCACCAGCGCCGCTTTGTCCTCATTCGTCAATCGAGCGTTCATCGCCGTGTCAATCACCCCGGGCGAAACGGTGTTCACGCGAATTCCCGAATACCCAAGCTCGTTTGCGAGAGCTTTGGTAAATGCAATCAAGCCGCCTTTCGAGGCGGAATACACGCTTTCGCAGCTGCCGCCGACCTCTCCCCAAACAGAAGAAATATTGACGATTAAGCCGCTTTTTTTAGCAATCATATGAGGTACGGCGTGCTTTACGCAAAGGAACGCGCCGCGCATATTGACGGCAAACAAGTCGTCAAATTCGTCCACGCTGACGTCCTGCACCTGCTTGAACAAGCAAACGCCTGCGTTGTTCACCAAGATATCCACGCCTCCGATGGCGGCAAACATTTCTGCAATCTCGTTTTCCTTGCGGACGTCCGCGCGATAGACCTCTAAGCCTTGCTCCTTCGCCTCTCTTGCGCTGTCCTCGTCTTTGGAATAACTAACACAAACACGGTAGTCCTTTTTTTGAAAAGCCTGCGCAATCGCCAGCCCGATACCACGAACACCACCCGTGATTAAAACCGTTTTCATTCGATACCTGCCTATTATAAACCGAGTTTTTCCACAATCTCGTCTGCGATTTCCGCAGGCGTTTTTCTATCCACGCAAACCACGACGTCCGCAGCCCCCTCGTAGATAGCAGAGCGCACCGACAGCAATTCGTCCAAACGGGCAGACAGAGCCTCCCCTGCAAGCAACGGACGGGTACTATCCCCCTCTAAACGCTGTTGCAAAGTTTGCTTTTCCGCCTGCAAATAGACGATTTTACCCTGCTCTTTTAAAAGACGAACGTTCTCTGCTTTGAGCACCAAGCCGCCGCCGACGGATACAACCGCACGCACGCCACACGGCAAAGCGCGCACCGCTTCCGTTTCAAGGTCGCGGAAATACGCCTCTCCCTTTTGAGCAAAAATCTCCGAAATTTGCCCGTAATGGCGGACAATCCATTCGTCGGTATCCACCCATTCCCAGCCGAGCAGGTTGGAAAGGGCGCGCGCCACCGTCGTCTTGCCGCAGCCCATCATGCCGCACAATACAATATGCATCTTACTTTAAAAGGCAGCGTAAGCCTTCCACCGCCGCAATATAACTGCCTGCGCCAAAGCCGCAAACCGTGCCCTTGCAAACCTCAGAAATCACCGAAGTATGACGGAACGCCTCGCGCGCGTGCACGTTCGACATATGCACCTCTACGACGGGAATATCCATTGCCGCAATCGCGTCGCGCAGGGCATAACTATAATGCGTGAACGCACCTGCGTTCAACAAAATGCCGTCGTAGGCTTTGCCCAAGAACGCCTCGTGCAGCTTGTCCACCAACACGCCTTCGATATTCGATTGCGCAAAATCGACTTCATCGCCGCCCGCCTTGCAATAGGTGGCGATTTTCGTATTGATTTCTTCCAGCGTTTCCACGCCGTAAACGCCCTTTTCACGCAACCCCGTCAAGTTTAAGTTGACACCGTTTAATACTAAAATTTTCATATCGTTTCCTCGCTTTCGAGATATTTTTTGTAGAGCGCATAGGCTTCCTGCTCGTCTGCCTGCTTGTTCAAGAAATAGCAATCCGCATAGTATGCCTGCAAAAAGAGCATTCCACCCCCCGACACCGTCTGCAACCCACACTCTGCCGCGAGTCGCAAAAACTCCGATACGGTCGGTTTGTAAATCAAGTCTACCGCTACTTGGCAGCCCTCGAACGCCGCCGCAGAAACGGGGGATTTTCCCACCGTGTCGTGCATACCGACCCCTGTGGCGTTGATGATAATATCATAGCCGCCCGCCTCGGGATTTTCCGCCACCAAAACGCCAAGTTCCTGACAAGTTTCTTGCAATTCCTGTTTTCTGCGTTGGCAAAGGTAGACCGTTGCCCCTGCGTTTTTTAAGACCACTGCCGTACTTCTGCCTGCGCCGCCTGCGCCCAAAATCAGCACTTTTTTGCCTTCCACAAAAACGCCGTGCAATTTCAGCATCTGCATAAAGCCCCAGCCGTCCGTGTTGTAGCCCTTGCGCGTAGCGCAAACAACGGTATTCACCGCACCGAACGCCGCCGCGTCGCCGACGATTTCGTCGAGGTATTCCATCACGTCGCGCTTGTAGGGAATGGTAATATTAAAGCCGTCGAAATCCCCCAAAAGGTAGCGCATCGTATCGTCCAACTGCGAAGGCGCAAGGGAGATTTTCTCGTATTCAAGTCCGTACCCTAATTGCTGGAGGATAAAGGCGTGTATTTTATGGCTGTCAGACCCCGAAACGTCCTTACCGATTAATGCCAAACGAAGTTTTTTTTCGCTCATTTCGTACCTACCCCCAACATTTGAAAGAAATTCGGGAAGGAAATGGCACAACATTCGGGGCGCAAAATTTGACCGCCTTTCACGCTGGCAAGCAAGCCTACCGCCGCCGACATCGCAATTCTATGGTCCATAAAACTGTCCACCGTGCCACCAAGAAGTTGTTTCTTACCACGGATGATAAACCCGTCGTCGGTAGGGATACACTCGCCGCCGAGGCGATTGATCATCTCTGCCGTCGTCTTAATGCGGTCGCTCTCTTTCACCTTCAATTCCTTTGCATCGCGAATACGGCTCTCGCCGTCGGCAAACGCTAGCATCAGCGCAATCAAAGGCAATTCGTCAATCATCGACGGAATATCGTCGCCCCCCAGTTCCACGCCGCAAAGAGGGGATTTTTCGACGAGTATATCCGCCATTTCTTCGCCGCCAGAACTGCGTTTATTGAGCACCGAATAGCGCACGCCCATCTTATCAAACGCACGCAAAATTCCCGTTCGGGTCGGGTTTACACCCACGTTTTTACACAGCGTTTTTCCCTTCAACGCCCCCAGCGCCATAAAGTACGACGCCGAAGAAATATCCGCAGGCACGTCCACGTCCAAAGAGGAAAGTTCGCTTTTTTCCACGCTGACACGGTTGCCTTCTACCGATACTTTTGCGCCCATCGCAGAGAGCATACGCTCGGTATGGTCGCGGGATTTGGTGGGCTCTTCCACCGTGGTAATACCGCTTGCAGAGATCCCTGCTAGCAAAATCGCACTCTTGACCTGCGCCGAGGCAACGTCCGTCAAAATCTCTCTGCCTACGAGTTCCGCAGGGGAAACGTACACGGGCGCATGCCCGTCCGTCGCGCGCACGTTCGCACCCAGCAGCCCCAACGGTCTTGCTACACGCTCCATCGGTCTTTTAGACAGAGAAGCGTCCCCCGTCAATACGGCATCAATCCCCTTACCCGAAACCAAGCCCGTCAAGAGGCGCATCGTCGTACCGGAATTGCCGCAATCGAGTTCTCTGCCGGCGCGAAACCGCTCTACCCCACGCACACGCATGGTCGAGCCGTCCACGTCAATCTTCGCCCCCAACGCGCGCATACACGCGCAGGTAGAAACACAGTCCTCGCCACAAAGCGCGTTGGTGATGACCGCCTCGCCTGCCGCCGCGCTATTGAGCATCACCGCGCGGTGGGTGATGGACTTGTCGCCCGGCAGGAGGAATTCCCCCTCAAAACTGCCAAGGTTTCGAATGGTTTGCATACTCACGTCCGTCCTTTCAAAGTTTTTTTGCAAGCTCCGTCAGCGCCTGCACGTATTGCGGCAGGGGAAGGGTAAACAACGTCCATTCGCCATAGTCCTTTGCCACGCTCATGACAACGTTCCCATCGCCCGTATTTTTTTTGTCTAAACTCGCTTTGCCTGCCGCCGCGCCAAGGTTGGAAAAGTCAGGCTTTTCGCCGCCGTCCAAAGCCAACGCCTTGTCTACAAATTGCAACAATCTTGCCCCGTGCGCAGGGTTGCAGACCCCAGCCTCTATCGCAAGCAAGGTTTCTATCTTCATGCCCCAAAGCACACTTTCGCCGTGCGAAAGCCCGTAGGTAAGTTCTATGGCGTGTCCCGTCGTATGCCCGACGTTGAGGCACTTTCTCTCTCCCGTTTCCTTTTCGTCCCGTTCGACGACCCCTGCCTTATAGCGTACGCTATTTTCGATTAGGCCAACCGCCAAGTCCTTGGTGATATTGCCGTCCACCGCCGCCAAAGCATCAAAGGTATGCCTATCCATTGCCGCGTATTTGACCACTTCGCCAATGCCGCACTTCCATTCTCTCTCGGGCAACGTCCCTAAGAACATAGGGTCGATTAAGACCTCTATCGGCTGATGAAACGCCCCTACGATATTTTTCACGCCGGCAACGTCAATCGCCGTCTTACCCCCCACCGAGCTATCCACCATCGCAAGCAAGGTGGTCGGAATTTGCACGCAGTCAATCCCACGCATATACAGCGCAGCGCAAAGCCCACCGATATCCCCGACAACGCCGCCGCCTACGGCAAACAGCCGAGAGGTTCGCTTTAAGCCAGCCGCCGCCATTCTCTCCAAAATCGCCTGCAACGATTGAAAATTCTTGTGTTCTTCCCCTGCAGGCAGGACGAACAATTCTTCCCCCTGCATCCACTTTTCAAAGAAGGGACGGTGCAGCGCATAGACGTTCGTATCCGTCAACACAAAGTTCTTCTGCCCCTGCAATAAATAGGGCAACCGACGGGCAATCACGTCCTCGCCAATATCAATTTTTCCCGTCGCCGACGAGGTTTTTACGTCAATCACCATACCCTTACAAGTCCTTATACCGACCCACTACCTGTGCCATAGTGTCGCCGCCCAAACGCTCTGCTACGGCAAAAGCAAGCACCTGTGCCACCACCGCCTCAGCAATGACTTCGATTGCCACCAAAGCGCAAACGTCGCTGCGTTCAGATGCCGCCGTCGCCGCCTCGCCCGTCGCCATATCTACTGTCCGCAAGCCACGCATCAAGGTAGGAATAGGTTTCATAGCAAGCCGCAACACGATTTCCTCGCCGTTCGACATGCCCCCTTCGATACCGCCTGCACGGTTGGTTTCACGGTAGTAGCCGCGCTCCATATCGTAGAAAATTTCATCGTGCACGTCCTTGCCGCTGACCGAGGCAACGCCAAAGCCCATACCGACTTCCACACCCTTGACTGCCTGAATACTCATCAAGCCCTGCGCCAAGCGACCGTCCAACTTTTCGCCGTACGTCATCATACTGCCAAAGCCGCTTTTCAGCCCGCGCACGCGGATTTCCACCATACCGCCAGCCGTATCGCCCGCTTTTTTCAGCACAGAAATTTTCTCCTTTGCCACTTCGGAAACCGCAGGATTTAACATCCCCGTTTCTGCGTTTCTCTTGGAAAGGATTTCGTCAAAGGTGTATTCCCCTTCGTCCTTCACGCCGCAAACCTCACGCACAAAGCCGGTGATTTCCACGCCTAAAGCGGAGAGGTACTGCTTATAAATCCCCCCTGCCGCAACGCGAATAGCGGTTTCTCTTGCAGAGGCGCGCTCTAAAATATTCCTCGCATCCTCTTGGGCGAATTTCTGCATCCCAGTCAAGTCGGCGTGCCCGGGGCGCACCTTGGTCAAAGCCTTTTGTGTCATCACTGCCTCGTCGCAAGCGCCGTCCGACATACAGCTTTCCCAGTTTGCAAAGTCGCGATTGTAAATACACAGCGTAATCGGGCTGCCCAGCGTTTCGCCGTTGCGAACGCCCGTCAAAATCTCCGCTCTGTCCTTTTCAATCTTCTGTCGACCCCCTCTGCCAAAGCCGCTTTGGCGAAGAGCAAGCTCTGCTTGCAGTTTTTCCATATCCAACTGTAAGTGCGCAGGGATTCCTTCCAAAATCGCCACTAGCGCTTTGCCGTGCGATTCCCCTGCCGTCGTCAATTTCATCATAATCGTACCTGTCTATTAAAGTGTTTCTACCATATATTCGCCGCCGCGATAATCAATCAGCACTTTTTGCCCTGCCGATACTCTGCCCAGCAAAATTTCTTCGGATAGCCGATCCTCTATCCGTCTTTGCACCGCGCGCTTTAACGGCCGAGCCCCGTATTGACTGTCATAGCCCTCTTTGACAAGCGCATGCTTTGCCTCTTCGGAAACGGTGAGGGAAATCCCGCGCTGTTCGTACAAACGCTTAGCGAGCGCCGCCACCATCTTACCGCCGATGATCGCCGCATCCTCTTCCGACAGACGGTGGAATACCACCACGTCGTCCAAGCGGTTTAAAAACTCTGGACGGAATTTTTCCTTCAAAGCCTTCGTGATATTCTCCTTCATATCCTCGTACTGCCTTGTATCCGTCGCCGTGTCGTCGACGTCGCTACCAAAGCCGTACACGCCCGTACGTTCCGTCTGTGGCAAGGAAGCGCCTACGTTCGAGGTGAGAATGACCACGGCGTTTTTAAAGCTCACCGTCCTGCCCTTGCTGTCCGTCAGCCTGCCGTCGTCCAAAATTTGAAGCAGCAAATTGAACACGTCAGGGTGCGCTTTTTCAATCTCGTCAAACAAAATCACAGAGTAGGGCTTAGTGCGTACCTTGTCGGTCAACTGCCCCGATTGCCCCTCGTCAAAGC
>JAFQVL010000068.1 GCA_017408045.1 Clostridia bacterium
CTCGAAATCCACACTCATTTACAACTTTAAAAAGCACACGAACTGCTCGATTGTGGATTTCCTTCTCAATATACGCCTGACGAAAGCCAAAGAACTGTTATTCAACACGAAACGAACAATGGAAGAGATTGCAGAAGACTGCGGGTTTTCCTCCGCCAACTATTTTGGTACGATTTTCAAAAAGAAAGAGGGACTCTCTCCGATGCAATATCGGAAAAATGAACGGGCGAAACGATAAACGCAAGCCCTTTCCCTACCTCAGCAAGCCACCGCCGCGCCGACCGCGCGGCTTTTTTATTGCGCAGGCGTACTTTCCCCCTCTTGTTTTTGACCGACGTTAGATGCATCCGCCTCGACGATTTTGCGCTTTGCTTTCTCGTATTCGCTGAAGGGGTATTTCGCCTCTAAAAGCGCACCTGCCGCCGCAAAAAGAATCGCCGCCGCAAACAACAGGTAGGACACGCAGACGTTGCCTGCGACAAGGTCCATAGCGAAAATCAACCCTAAACCGACAACGGAATAGATACCGCTAAACAGACAAATTCTCGCGATAGCCGCGCTGTGCGAATGGTAGGAATCCCCTTGCATAATGCCGTCGTTAATCTCCTTGGTGGTGTTGGCGTAAACGCGTTTCGTCAATTTGAACACCAAGTACAAAATAATCAAAGCCGCCTCAAACAGCGAATAATTTTCCCATTGAATACTGCGATCATTGATGAAATCAAACACAAGCCCGATGATAGTACCCATGCCAACGACCAGAGTCAGCGTCGTACCTATGCTTACGATAGAAAGGACGTTGACTTTACTCGTCGCTTGTCTGCAGAAAGAGCCAACCACCTGCGAGAAGAAAATCAACGGATACGCAAAGACGATCAGAAGCAATATCAATACCTGCAGCACCTCTTCCACCCCTCCGGAGAGGATCGCGCTTTGAATATTGTCCATAAGCGTCTGTATCGAACCGCCGAAATATTGCCCGATATCGTTTTCCAAGGCATAGAATACAATACCGGTTATCCCCACCGCCGCACAAAGCGCGTATAAGACGAGAATAAGGACGTTCATAGCCCCTTCCTGCGCCCTGGTTGCATAAATGCGCACTATTTCATATCCGCCGCAATTGCCTACGACGTCGTAATCTTCATCCTCCAATACGTCCCGCCATAAGGTGTCGGGATCTTTGGCGTAGCATACGACAACGCCCACCGAAAACGCAACGATCAATCCTATCAAAACGGTGTTCGCAAAGGTCGTTCCCACTTCTACCGCTGCCGCCGAAGCCTTTATGACCGTTATACAATCGTACACACAAAACCCTACCCCTAAGACGGAGGCGATCAACATGGTAATATACAACGACATCCATTGACGCTTCCGCAAAAGCGTACCGGAAGACGCAGTCAAAATATAATAAAGTAGATAAACGATACAATAGACCATGCTTACGTTGAACCCGGAATGGCTCTTGTCCACAAGGTTGGACATGATCATACCAAAAAGAACCTTGGCAAAGGATGCGTATACAACGGCATTGATAAGTTTCGACAGCGTTTTATAGACCTCGACGCGCTCCTTTTCCCGCCATTGTTTGATGAGGATAAGCCCCATCGCCAGCTCCAACCCGGCAAACACGAGGTCGACCGCCATATCGTAAGCCTGCGACGACTGCATTGCCTTTAAAAACTGCCAATCGGCTGCCTGAAGCACCGAAAAAAGCTCCAACACCGAAAACACGAAGGATACGCAAGCGATGATAAACGCTAAAACACCGATTACAAAAATGAGTTTTTCACGAGTTTTTTCCTGCATACGATTCTCCTGCGCGTCAGTCTTTTTTCAACTGTTTTATAACCTAATCCTATCATACCACCATATCACAAAAAAAGCAAGGGGATTTACAAAATATATAAAGAATTTGACATTCTTTATGCTCCTTATAATAAAATGCCGCACTTGCTAAAAGCACAACGCAAAAGACAGCCCTTTCGGACTGTCTTTTAACGTTCTATAAGCAAATATACAATACGTTTTGGGTCGTTTACGAACGACGAATCAACTCTACCGGTTTCTTTTTAGAAATCTTGATAATCGGCAGCGCCGACGAAAGGAACGCCGTCAAGAAACTCACGCCGGATATGATGAAAACTTGTCGCACTCCAAACAAGGCAAAGGCAACAAAAATATTCATCGTGTTCATGACGTACGAATTGACGAGTAGACAGCCAAGCGCAGAGAACACACACGCAAGCGCACCGTTGATGATTGCTATGATCAAACTTTCGATTAAGAAGGTACGCAAAATATCTTTGCCGCCTGCACCCAGCGCGCGCAGTACGCCCACGCTGCGGCGTTTACTGGCGATACTCGTGCTGATGTAGTTATACAGCATAAACACCGAAACGGACGCCAGCGCCAAGGCTATGTATAAGAACAAATCGGCGATTTGACGAATGATCACTTCGTTCTTACTGATGATCGTCAAAATCGGGTTGTTGTACCAATTCTGCGCCAATCCGCCTTCCGCCGTCAAGTAGTCAACGATGCAATCGCCACCGTTTTTGACACTCTTTTCCGAGAAGAGAATTTTGGTGTATTCCCCTTGGTGGTGGTAGATATGGTAGGCGCTCATAAACCCTTCGCCAACCATCAATTTATACCCTGCGGTAGCGTCCCACTCATTGACACGGAAGAATACGCCGGCAAGCTTCCAATCCCGCACAATCTCTTCGCCCGTTTCCGCAGAGCGATAATATACGCTCACCGTCACCCCGTCCGACCAATCCAACTTGAGCAACTTAAACAGTTCTTCCACGTCCCGTCTATTACTGCCAACGGTAGCCGTAGCCGACCCCAAGCCTGCAATCAACTCTTTAGCGCGCATTTCCGCCGCCGAATCTTTCAGGTCGTTTATGTCCGCCGACAACATTGTCGCCAAGTTTTTATAATGGAGCAAAATTTCGTCCGACTCCAACGAAATCCCGCCGTCTTCCCTGTATTCACCGTCAAACAAGACGATGTTGTTTTGGTCGAACTCATTTACGTTGTATACGTAGGACGAAAGCATTTTGCCAACACTAAAACTGCCGCCGCCCATCTCCCAAACGTTTAACTGTCCGTCGCGTACGCGGTAGATATTCGACGCCCCTTTCTCTTCGTTGCGCGCCTCGGCATAGCCCTTGCCTACAAACAGGCACTTTCTTGCGCCTGCGTCAATGTACGCCTTATAATCTTGTCTAAGCGCTTCTACAATTTGGGAAGGCATAGACTGTCGCAACGTGTCGTATCTTGCGGGGATTTTTCCACAATCCACGATACCGACGATGGTATACGTTTCCTGCCCGACGTTGATAGACGCACCAAGCAAGTCGGAACGTTTGGAAATGATTGCACCGTTTAAAGGTTGACCGTTCAAGAAGAATATCAGCGAATCGGCAAGATAGGTGGAAATCGCCACTTGTTTTAAGGAATTTGCCGTAGCCTTACCATTCTCATAAGTAAGCGCAGGATAATCCCCTTCGACCAACTTATAATCAAAATCACGGAAAGTACCATCTTCCAGCAATTCCGTTTCTTTATCAAATTCGATGAACCCGTTTACGTATTTGGAATAATATTCGCTGCCGAGCACCACTTTCGAAGACCCGATTTCATAGATGAGTTTTGAATGCGTAGTTTGCCTAGTACCTGCATCCTCACGGAAACCCAAAACGCCCTTTACCGTGCCCCCCGTCTTCTGCGACAATTCGTCCAGCGCACCCTGCGATACCTTTAGCGCGTACTTTTCAAAGACATCTTCTTCATAATCGACGATATAATCGGCACTCGCAACCATCGTGGGGGATAAAGAGTGCACCAAGTGATTTTTCAAGATTTTTTCCCCGTTGAGATTTGCAATCGTGTCAAACAACCCAAACACCGCAAACGCAAGCGCGGAAAGCAAGATGGTCAGCACCAGGCGGAAAGGTTTTACACCCAAGGATTTTACTCCTAAATACGCCGAGCTTTTCCATTTCATTTGGCTCTTTTTGAGCGCAACGGGCTTTTCCTGTTCAAGGGTTATTTCCCCTGTCGGTTTCTTATCACGGAAACTAATCTTCTCGATGACTTCAATTCTTTTGCGCTCTTTAACCGCTTTTGCAAGCGCGTTTTTCTCCTCTTCGGACAAGTCTGACCCGTCGCGAACGATCAACGAATCCGCACGCTCGCTGACGTTTCCATCCAACTCCGTTTCGGTGTAGGAAACGTCTTCCACCACCTTCCCGTCTACAAGACGGATAATTCGGTCCGCGTATTTTTCCGCAAATTCCTCGTCGTGCGAAACGACGATGACCAGCTTCTCCTTCGAGAGCTTTTTCAGCATATCGAATACCTGCGTACCCGTTGTGCTGTCCAACGCGCCCGTAGGCTCGTCCGCCATAATAATGCGAGGTTTTTTGACGAGCGCACGCGCGATCGC
>JAFQVL010000069.1 GCA_017408045.1 Clostridia bacterium
AGACGGCTATCCTATCGTTGATCATTATACCTACGTTTTGTGCGGCGAAGGCTGTTTGGAAGAGGGTATCTCCTACGAGGCCTGCTCCTTTGCGGGAACGCAGAAGCTCGGTAAACTCATTTTGATCTACGATAAAAACGATATCAGTATCGAGGGCGACGTTACGACTGCCTTCTCTGAAGATATTGCAAAACGTTTTGACATGCAGGATTGGCAAGTTCTTGAAGTGGAAGACGGTAACGATTTAGACGCCGTTAAAAACGCATTAACACTTGCAAAAAACACCTTAGACAAGCCTTCCATTCTCATTTGTAAATCGCAGATTGGTTACGGAAGTCCACTTGTCGGTACGGCGGCGATTCACGGCTCGCCCTTATCCCCTACCGATCTTCAAAAAACGAAAGAAGCATTAGATTGGACAGAAGCGCCGTTCGAGCTCCCTAAAGACGTGAAAGAATATTGCTTAGGCTTAGCGAAAGAAAAGCGAGCAAAAGAAGTCGCTTGGAATACGTTGTTGGCTCAATATAAAGCGGAATATCCCCAATTGTATCGTGAATATGCACAATATATGTATGGGAATTACGATAACTTAGAAGAAGTTGTAGAACTTTTGAGCTTTGAAAAGCCCGAAGCAACGAGAATTTCAGGTGGAAGAGTTATCAATCAATTGGCTCCTCATATTCCCAATCTTTTGAGCGGCTCTGCTGATCTTGCGCCTTCCACGAAAACAGACATTAAGGGCGAAGGCTATTTCTCACCTGAAAACAGACTTGGCAGAAATATTCATTTCGGTATTCGTGAGCACGCGATGGCAGCAATTTGTAACGGAATCACGGCGCATGGCGGTTTGAGAGTAATCTGCTCTACCTTCTTTACCTTCTCCGATTACATGAAAGGCGCAATGCGTATGAGCGCGCTTATGAAGTTGCCTGTATTATACGTTTTGACGCATGATTCAATCGGCGTTGGTGAGGACGGGCCTACCCATGAACCCATTGAACAGCTTGCTTCTTTAAGAACGATTCCCGATTTCAACGTATATCGTCCCTGCGACGGTAAAGAAACGGCGTATGCGTTTATCAGCGCGCTGACGGGTAATACTCCCACCGCGATCGTACTTTCGAGGCAAAACCTTGTTCAATATAAAACGACAGGAAAAGAAGCTCTTAAAGGCGCATATATTGTAGACGATTGTCAAGGAACACCCGACGTGTTGCTGATCGCAAGCGGTTCAGAAGTCGGTATCTGCTCGGATGCAAAAGCACTTTTGAAAGAAGAGAACATCCGCGTAAGAGTCATTTCTATGCCCTGCATGGAAGTATTTGATAAGCAGAGCGTGGAATATAGAGAAAGTGTTTTACCGAAAGGTATCACCACGCGTGTTTGCGTGGAAGCGGCACATCCCATGCCTTGGTATAAATACGCAGGGAATGACGGCGAAATTATCGCGATGACCACATTCGGGGAATGCGGACCTGCGGAAATGCTATTCAAACACTTCGGCTTTACCGTAAAAAATATTGCAGAAAAAGCTACTATTTCTTTTAATATATAGTAGATTTATCATTACTCCTTCTATGACGGCTGTTGTTATAAGGCAAAAACAATTTAACCAAAACCACC
>JAFQVL010000070.1 GCA_017408045.1 Clostridia bacterium
ATGGGTATTATGCACGCTATGCCCGAAAAAGCAAAGGAACGTATCAAAACCCTGCTGAAAATTCAGTGTTCGAACGGAAACGCGCGGTCGGTATTATACCCCGGCACGGGGGAAGCAAAAGGGGGTGGGCGTTCGGACGACCACTTATGGTCAATCTATTCCGTATGCGCCTACGTCAAAGAAACGGCGGATTACGACTTTTTGGACGAAATCGTTGCGTATGACGATGGCGGCGAGGGTACGGTGCTCGACCATTTAATTCGAGGATTAGAATTTACCAAAAACAACACGGGCGTACACGATATTCCGTTGTTTCTTGCAAACGATTGGAACGACAGTTTGGCTGCAATCGGTAAAGGAGGAAAGGCGGAAAGCACGTTCGTCTTCTTCCAGGCGGCAACGGCAGCTTACCAACTGAAAGAATTGCTTGACCATATCGGCAAAGACAGCGCGTACGTGAGCGAATATTACGAGTGGTGCAAAAAGAATTATAAGCAGCTTTGGGATGGGAAATGGTTTATCCGTGCGTTTACCGATGAGGGTGAAAAGTACGGTACGGACGAAGACGAGTGGAATAAAATCTTCCTGAATCCACAATCGTGGGCGGTGATGTCGCATTTGCCTACGGATAAAGAGGCGAACATTGCGTTTGACAACGTAAACAAGTATCTTATGTGTGAACTTGGGTATATTTCGCATTATCCTGCCTCTGCGGGTTATGACCGTCCGAATAAAAAGTTTTTCCCTTTACATAGCGGTATTAAAGAAAACGGCGGGGTGTTCTGCCATGCAAGTACTTGGGCGGTGATTGCACAGGCGATGTTAAAGCGAAACAACGACGCTTTTAACGCCTACAAGGCGACGTTGCCTTGCAGAAGAAATGAAATTTCGCAAACTACGCTCATTGAACCGTACGTATATGCGTCGGCGATGCTTGGGCCTTCCCATGAGAGATATGGCGCAGGGTCGAACTCTTGGCTGACGGGTACGGCTTCGTGGATGTATTATGCGGTGACGCAGTATATCCTTGGTTTCCGTGTGGATTACGATGGAATATGCATTGACCCTTGTATTCCTGATGCTTGGGACGGGTTTGAAATGACAAGACTTTACAGAGGAAAAACCTGCCATGTTACAGTCAAAGGCAATTATGGAAAATTCCTTCGATTGACGGTAAACGGTGAACGAGTAGAAGGAAATTTCATTCCTTATTCCTTGATTGAAAACGCGGATAGCGTAGAAATTGTTGCGGAATTTACGGCATAAAAGGAGATTGAATTATGGAAAATAAAGTTTTTACGGTTGCAATTATTGGTGCTGGTTCGCGTGGTGCGGATATTTATGGTAGATTGTTGATGCAGTTGCCTGAAAAGTTCAAAATCGTGGCGTTGTGCGATCCCAGGCAGAATCGGTTGGATTCTTTTGGGGCGGAATTCGGCGTTAGCGAATGTGAACGTTATACCGATGAAAATACCTTCTTTGAAAAGAAACGCGCTGACGTATTGGTGATTGCGACGTTGGATTCTGACCACGTACGTCAATGTTTGAAGGCGTTTGAACTTGGCTATGACGTATTGTTGGAAAAGCCAATTACCGAACACAGGGAAGAATGTGAACAACTGCTTGCTGCGCAAAAAAAATACGGTAGAAAAGCATTCGTTTGTCACGTACTTCGCTATGCGCCTGCTTTCGTTAAGGCAGGAGAATTGTTGGATAGCGGTGCGATCGGCCGTTTGGTATCCATTGACACGGTGGAAAATATCACGTATTGGCATTATGCGCACAGCTACGTTCGCGGAAATTGGCGTAATAGAAAAATTGCAGCGCCCATCATTTTGGCGAAGTGTTCGCACGATTTGGACTTGTTGCAACACTACGCTAAATCCAAATGCAAGTCGTTGTCTTCGGTGGGGGACTTGACCTACTTTACCGCAGAAAATGCGCCTGCAAATGCGGCGAAACGTTGCGCGGATTGTCAACTTTTAGAAACCTGTCCGTATAGCGCAAAGCGCATATACGTAGAACGTTGGCATGAACGCGGTTGTCCAACGGATAAATGGCCTTACAACATCATCAATAGTGCGCCGACCACGGAAGAAAAGCTTTACGAAGCAATAAAAAACGGCCCTTACGGCCGTTGTGTATATCATTGTGATAACAACGTTCCCGATCACCAAATCGTAACGATGACGTTCGAAAATGGTGTGAAGGCAACGCTTAATATGATGACCTTTTCCAAGGAAGCGGGCAGAAGAATGAACTTCTACGGCACGCTTGGTGAAATTATCCTTGACGAAGAGAAGGGAATTGTTGAAATGCGTATCTTCGGAGGCGAAAACGTAACCTATTCGATCAACGAATTAATCAAGGAAACGAGTGGCTACGGTCACGGCGGTGGGGATTACGTGCTTATCAATGAATTGTACGATATTTTGATGGGACACACTACGCAAGGCACTTCGTTGGAGGAATCTGTTGAAAGCCATTTGATGGGCATTTGCGCGGAAGAATCCCGCTTGAACGGCGGTAAACTCATATACGTACATAAATAATTTACTGCGGCGAGAGTTTATTGTCTTTTAACATCGTCAATTTATATTCTTTTGGAGAAACCCCGGTTATTTTTTTGAAGTATCTTGAAAAATAAAGGGGATCGGAGAAACCGGACATTTGCGCAATTTCCTTGATGGAATATTCTTCTTCGTCGCTAACCCGACGAATTAACAGCTGTTTGGCGCAGTCAATACGCATTTCTATCAAATATGCCAATGGTGAAATGCCGTGCTCCTTAATGAATATTTTGCGTATATATTCTCTTGAATAGGGGATAGCATCATACGCGCTATCCAAGGAAAAATCGCAGTCTGTATAGTTATTGATTATAGATTCTTGAAGGGGTTGAGATATCTTTGAAGCAGGTGGAGCTTTGATTAAGAAATCAAGGATTGCAACGATGGAATGGGTTAAAGAAAGTAGTAATTCGTTCTGCGTTGTAGGAAGGTGAAAATATTTATAAGAAAGTTCCATTAACGTATACAAATCTTTTGTATAACTGCTTGCTTCGATTAAGATAGGTTCATTCCTGCTTGGATTCCACGATTCAAGGGTCAGATGGATATTTTTAAATCCGCTTGACGAATTGTTGTAATGATAGAGATTTGGCGGAATGCAAATAACCTGTCCTTTTTGATAAGCAAAACCGCCCCCTGTTTCAAATGTGAACACGCCTTTACCTTCCGTGACGTAGATAATTTCCCAAAACAAGTGCTTGTGCTGCTTTACGGTGTACGTCTTTAAATGTCGTTCGATATAATTTACGATTGCCATATTGACTCCTATGCGTATAAGTGAGGACTTGTCAATATTATAAAAGTATGACGTGATTTTGTCAAGAACCAAAAAAGATATTTATCTAAATTGTCCATAAAAAAACCCGTTTTTACTATGGCAAGGAAGTGGCTGGCATGATACTATTATGATAAGAAATGAATGATGCTTGGGGGATACTCCCTTACAATATGGAAGAGATTTCCGAAAGGAGATGTAAAATGGGCGGTGAACGCAAACTCCGTATAGGAGCAAGAATCCACGATTTATTGCAGGATTCGCAACTGAATATGTCGGCTGCCCTGCAAGAATCGTCGGTGGAATGCGTACAGCTGACTTTACCGAAGTTTGTGCGTTGGAGTGAATCACCGCAAAATTACTCAATGGAAAAAATCCAAAAAATACAATCCGACTTTCAAGTAGCGGACGTTGGAATTAGTGTCTTAAGCTGTTACGTAAATCCGTTAGCGGAGAACGTAAAAAAGGAGCAAGACACTTTTTGCCGTTTTATCGATTATGCGGCGGCGATGGGCGTGCAGATTGTCGGCACGGAAACTGGTAGCGTGGTTGGTGATCTCAGAGAATACGAAAAAAATCACACGGAAGAGAATTTCGCTCGGTTGATAGAGGCGTTGCGTCCTATGCTAGACTATGCGGCAGACCGCGGGGTGATGGTAGGGATTGAAAGTGTGGCGTACTATCCCGTTCACGATGAAAACACTTTTCAGCGATTGAAGGATGCCTTTCCAAACAGTTCGATAGCCTGCATCTTCGACCCGACCAACCTTTTACATATTGGCAATTACACCTGCCAGCGCGAGGTGTTCGACCGATTTATGCAAAAGCACGCTAAGGACGTGCGTGTGGTGCATTTGAAGGATTTTGTCGTTGCGGGTGACTGGTTGGAAGAACGGACGCTGTTTGAAGGCTCGCTGGACGTGGCATACGTATTGGAACTTATTAAAAAGTATGCAATCACCCCGGATATTATCGTGGAGAACGCAAGGGGTGTAGAAAACTATAAAAATATAAAAGCCCGATTGACGGCTATGTTGGGAGGATAAAAATGGAAGTAAGGCAGGCAAGCAATGCAAAGGACGTGAAATATTACACGACGGAGCGTTTGAGAGAGGAATTCCACATTGCAAATCTTTTCACGAAAGACAATGTTAGAATGGTATATAGCCATATCGACAGAATTATTACGGCAGGACTTATGCCAGTAAAGCAGGTATTAAAACTTGAGGCGGGGAAGGAACTTGCCGCAGACTATTTCTTACAAAGAAGAGAAATGGGTTGCATCAATATCGGCGGCAAGGGTATTATCACGGTGGATGGCGTGGAATACGAAATGAACGCCCGCGACGGTATTTATATCGGTATGGGCAATCAAGAAATCACGTTCAAAAGCTGCGACGAAACCGCACCTGCAAAATTTTACGTATCTTCTTGCCCTGCACATACAAGCTATCCTATCGTGAAAATCGACATTACGAAAGCAAAGAAAGTACCTTGCGGCAGCGCGGAAGAATGTAATAAGCGTGTAATCAATCAGTACATACACCCCGAAGTAATCAAGAGTTGTCAGCTTGCAATGGGCTTGACGAACTTAGAAGTGGGTTCGAATTGGAACACGATGCCTTGCCATACCCACGACAGAAGAATGGATGTGTATCTCTATCTTGATTTGGGCGAAAACGACGTGGTATTCCATATGATGGGTGAACCGACCCAAACCAGACACATCATTATGCACAACGAAGAAGCGGTGATTTCGCCGTCTTGGTCAATCCATTCGGGGGTAGGCACGAAGAATTACTCCTTCATCTGGGCGATGTGCGGTGAAAATCAAGAATTTACGGATATGGACCATATCCAAACGAAGGACTTACTGTAAGTGAAAAAACAAGGGGACGTCCCCTTGTACTGTGCGAAGCACAGTACAAAACATCTTAATTAGAATAGAAAGGTGAAAAATATGGAAAGTATGTTTCGATTAGACGGTAAAGTGGCATTGATAACGGGCGCAAGCTACGGTATCGGATTTGCAATTGCAAAAGCACTTGCAAACGCAGGTGCAACCATCGTTTTTAACGACATCAAGCAGGAGCTTGTCGATAAGGGCTTGGCGTCTTACGAATCGGAAGGTATTAAAGCGCACGGCTACGTTTGCGACGTGACGGACGAGAATGCGGTAAACGCCCTTGTAGCGACGATTGAAAAGGAAGTGGGCGTGATAGACGTTTTGGTCAACAACGCAGGCATTATTAAGCGTATCCCGATGCATGAAATGAGCGCAAAAGAATTTAGACAGGTAATCGACGTAGACTTGAATGCACCGTTTATCATGTCGAAAGCCGTTATTCCGTCTATGATTAAGAAGGGCGGCGGCAAGATTATCAATATCTGCTCGATGATGAGCGAGCTTGGTCGTGAAACGGTATCGGCGTATGCGGCGGCGAAGGGTGGCTTGAAGATGCTCACTAGAAACATTGCCAGCGAATACGGCGAATACAACATTCAATGCAACGGCATCGGCCCTGGGTATATTGCGACGCCGCAAACGGCTCCTTTGAGAGAATTGCAGGCGGACGGCAGCAGACACCCGTTCGACAGCTTTATCATTGCAAAAACGCCTGCGGCACGCTGGGGCAATCCCGACGACTTGGCTGGTCCTGCGGTGTTCTTGGCGAGCGATGCGTCCAACTTTGTGAACGGTCATATCCTTTACGTAGACGGCGGTATCTTAGCGTACATCGGCAAACAGCCTAAATAATTGAGGATTGTAATGGGGAAAATTGATCGGCAGGAAGTCCTGCAAAAAATTAAGACGATGACCTCGGCAATCGCGGACATAAAACCCACCTTTGAAGAAAGTTGTCCTATCGGGATTATTAACTTTGAAATTTGGGAATGGACGCAGGGGGTAGGACTGTACACTCTGTGGCAGTATTATAAGTTGTCCGGAGAAGTTTCTATCCGCGAGAGAATTGAAAAATGGTTTGACGATCGGTTTGCCGAAGGCTTACCGGAAAAGAACGTAAACACGATGTGTCCGATGTTGACGATGGCTTGTCTCTACGAGGAAACGGGGTCGGAAAAATACCTTCCGTACCTGCAGGAGTGGGCAGAATTCGCATTAAACACAATGACGCGCACGCGTGAGAGTGGTATTCAACATAAATGTACAGGCTGTGAAAACAAAGAGCAACTCTGGGATGACACGCTGTATATGACGGTGATGTTTATGGCGAAATACGGTGTGATTTTTAGCCAGCCTGCGTTCATAGAGGAGAGCGAATATCAGTTCTTATTGCATATTAAATATCTTGCGGATCGAAAGACGGGGCTCTGGTATCACGGCTGGTCGTTCGACCGTGCCGACCATTTCGCAAATGCGCTTTGGGCGAGGGGCAATTCGTGGATAACGGCAGGAATTCCTGATTATCTAGAAATTGCAAATCCGCAGGGTGCTGTGCGTAGGTTTATCGTAGAGGCGTACAAAAGACAATGCGAGGCATTGCTTGCGTTGCAGGACGAGTCGGGGCTTTGGAATACCTTGCTGGACGATAAGAATTCTTACTTGGAGTCGTCCGCCAGCGCAAACTTTGCCTACGGTTTTTTGAAGGGAATTCGGCTTGGCGTGCTGGGCGAAGAGTACCGAGAAAGTGCCGAACTTGCCATTCAAGCCTTGCTTGCCTGCATTAGCGCAGATGGCGTGGTTGACAAGTGCTCCTACGGGACGGGTATGGGAATGACCTTACAGGACTACAAAGATATTCCCATCTGTCCGATGCCTTATGGGCAGACGTTGACAACCTTGGCGTTTATGGAGTATCTAAAAGGATACTAAAAAATCTAACGAAGAAATCTAATAAGGAGAAAATGTATGAGTGAAGTTGTAGAAACGAAAACGGAAGTCGATTTCACAGAAAGTCCCCAGCCGCAGAACCCAAAGCGTTTGAGCGGTAAAAACAGCTTTTCGAAGAATATTCCGTTCTACTTAATTTTGTTGCCTGCCGTCATTACCGTCTTTATGATGCAGTATCTGCCGATGTTCGGTCTGTTGATTGCATTCAAGGACTATAGTGCGAAGGCGGGTATCTTTGGCAGCCCTTGGGCGGATATGGGCGGTTTTGCAAACTTTGTTACAATCTTTGAGACGCCTAAATTTATGGACGCGGTATGGAATACCCTTTGGCTGAACGTATTGTCGTTGGTGTTCAGTTTCCCTGCCCCCGTTATTTTGGCGCTCTTAATCAACGAAGTAGGGCATACGGGCTTTAAGCGTACGGTGCAAACCATCAGCTATCTTCCGCACTTCCTTTCGGTTGCGGCGGTTACTATGATGGTCAACCAGTTGCTGGATGAGTACGGCTTATTGAATGCAATATTAAAGCCGTTGGGGTTAGAGCCTGTGTATTTGTTGAAAGATGCAGACGCCTTTGTGCCGACCTACGTTATCACGGAAATTTGGCGGACGGTTGGTTGGGGTACAATCGTGTACCTTGCCACGATTACGGGTATCAACTCCGACTTGTATGAAGCGGCGCAGATTGACGGCGCAAACCGTTTCCAGCAGGTGACGAAAATCACCCTTCCGTCCATTTTGCCCACGACGATGATTTTGTTGATTATGAAGATGGGTACGTTGCTTGGATCCTCGTTTGAAATGGTGTACGGTTTGCAAACGACTGCGTGGAAGGACGAGGTTATTGCTACCGCCATCTATAAGTTTGGTATCAACCAAAGCGAATACGGTCTGTCCACTGCGCTGGGGTTGATGCAGGGCGTGATTGCGTTTAGCTTGACATTTATCGCGAATACCATTTCTAAGAAAGTCGCGAATATTTCGATGTGGTAAGAGAGGTACGAATGATGGAAAAGATAAAAAATAGCAGAGGAGTTGGAAAGCGCTCTCTTGGCAGAAAAATTTTCATTGTATGCAATACGATTTTCTTGCTGTTGTGCTCGTTTACATTCTTGGCGCCCTATATCAATATTTTGGCGAAGTCCTTTAACGCGGCAGGGGATACGATGCTGGGCGGCGTAACCTTCTATCCTAGAGAGTTTACTTGGGAAAACTACGACGTCGTTTTGAAAGACCCGAATATCGGACAGAGTGCGATTATCTCGTTGTTGCGTGTAATTTTTGGTTCGTTGTTCAGCTTGTTTTTGCAGTACTCGGTGGCATACGTATTGCTCAGGAAGGGTTTACCTGGCAGAAGCGTAATCGTTATGTTCTTTACCATTCCGATGTTTATCAGCGGTGGCTTGATTGCCGAATACATCATCTATGCAAAGTTGAATCTGTATAACAACTTCTTGGTTTACATTTTGCCTCACTCGTTCAGCTTTTATAATATGGTCATTATCCGTACCTATTTAATGGGCATTCCCGAATCCTTGTTGGAATCGGCGAGATTGGACGGAGCAGGGGAAATTACCATTTTGTTCAAGATTATGTTGCCGTTGTCTATGCCGATTGTTGCCACCATTTTGTTGTGGTGTGCCGTGGCGCATTGGAACGACTGGGCAAGAACCTTGTATTTCATCGACAACGAAGACTTGTATACCTTGCAGTATCGTTTGTTGCTTGCGAAAAAAGACGTGCAAGAGTTGGAAAAGATGATTCAAAACGCCTTGGAGTCGGGTCGTCCACTTGGTACGATTGAGGGAGACGTTTCCGGCGAATCGATCCAAGCCGCGCAGACGATTATTACCACCGTTCCTATCGTGTTGACCTATCCGTTCTTCCAGAGATACTTCGTGTCGGGCGTTACGATGGGTAGTGTTAAAGAATAATATAAGGAGAAGATGAAGATGAAAAAGATTTTTACAAGAACCGTATGTATGGCGATGTGCGCTGCGTTCGCGTTTTCCGTGGCTGCTTGCGGCGGACAGACCGAATCGGACGTGATTGATGCGAACTATCAATGGTTAGATGAAAGTTTGACGGATACGTCGCAGTTGGACGCTTATCCTGGCCAAAACAAAATGGAGCTGACGGCGTGGAACG
Source organism: Clostridia bacterium (assembly GCA_017408045.1). Lineage (GTDB taxonomy): Bacteria > Bacillota > Clostridia > Christensenellales > Borkfalkiaceae > Scatosoma. Next base: position 9,347 of record JAFQVL010000070.1, read on the forward strand.
TTTCCGAGCGCGCATCGGGTAAAAAATCGAGCGATGACGTCGTATCCAAGGAAATTGAACGTGTAACGGGCGTTGCGATTACCGAGGTTTTGGACAACAAGGATTCTTCCGCAGACGCACGCTACAATCAGCTTTTGAACACGGATTTGCCCGATATTGCTTACGGCAGAGGTTGGATTGACCCCGATGCATTGTGGGATTTGACCGACCTTATCGACGAATACTGTCCGACGATTAAGGCGCGTATGCCTGCATCGGTGTGGAACAATACGCAGATAACGGGTGGCCAGCCAGGGAAAGTGTACGGTATTCCTTACGGACTTGGTAATACGGGGCTTTCCGAAATCGATCCTTTGGCAGACCCGCAAAAGACGGTTATGTTCGAATATAACCACGAATCCTATCCGTACATTTATGTTCGTGACGACGTATTAACGGCGGCGTACCCCAAAGCAAAAACGCAAGCGGAAATCGACGCTTTGTATGAAACGCAGGGGTATTTCACGGAAGAGGATTTGTTCGACGTGGAAATTACTTCCGCAACGCAATTTAGAACGGAGTTCTTGCCTAGAATTCAAGAGGTTTTGGATACGGCGAAAAATCCCGACGGTACGTACCGCTATCAGATGAAGGGCGACAGAGAAGTGAAGGCGATGTTGGTGACGAGAGGTACAGGGGCAGACGCCGATAACTGGGATTTCCTTGGCGTTACCATTCCTAAGTTGCTTGGCGCAGCCGGTACGCACTACAACACGGGCTTTACCTACTGGGATAAGCAAACGCAGAAAATCGAGTTGATGTTGACGCAAGATTTCTATAAGAATGAAGTATACGAATGGGCGAAGATGATTGCTGACGGTACCATCGTATCTGATGAGCGTATGGACGCGAATCCTTCGACGATTCAAAGCGAATACAACAGCGGCTACTATGCAATCGGCTATCCTTCCAACAGCTACCCTCAGGGTCTGCAATGTAAGTATACCAGCGAAAACGGTGTTACGGAAACGGTGAAATATAGAAAGGTCTATATGAAGATTCCCCTCAACGACCATTTTGAATTTTTTGCGGCGGGTGTACCCATTCCTCACAGCGTTATGTTCTTTAAGGACAGCGTAAGAGAAAGCGACCTTCCTCAGCTGCTTCGTTGGTTGGATTATCAATGCTCTCGCTTGGGGGACAAATTGTATTCGTGGGGTCCTTCGTCCGCAGGCTTGTTTAATGAGGACGCAAACGGCGTTAGAACTTATAAGGACGAACAGTTGGCTGATCAAATGGTTTATAGTGCGGGTACGATGGGTACCTTGGTGCAAAAATATAATCTTTCCAACGGTTCGCTGCCCTCCGCACAGCCCGTATTCTCTTTCGCCGTATACGGCGCAAGTATTTACCATCCTAAGACGAGCTATGATTTGAGTAAAGTACAAGGTATGGCAAATTCCTTCTTCTCTTCGGCAAGTGTTTGCAAGGATATGAAACCAATCGGTATCGCGAAGAAACCTTCGTTGCACGAATGGACGGACTCTGACTTAGACGGTATTGAAAGGATTTGGGGTAAGCGCGGTAATATTGAAATAGATTTGACAGATATTTTGCTTGCGGGCAGCTCGAAGTCTGCATTTGACGCGGCTTATGCGAAGTTGAACAATACGTTGAATCAAATGGGTTGGACAAAAGCGTATTTCAACGGCGCGTATACTAACAAATTCTTGGAACTGAACCAAGACTACTTACACTTATTCTATCAGCAGTAAAAAATCAGCTCGACAGGGTTTTTCTTGTCGAGCAATAGCCAATTCAGATTGTAATATTCTCCTAAAGAGGTAAAATACGTGAAAATAAATATATCGAAGACCATTAAAAAGACCAGCGTCCTTGCATTGTCAGGCTTGATGGTACTGTCAACGGGGCTTGGCTTTATGGCGATGGATAAAAGTGGAGCAGCGAAAGCGGAGAGCACCAGCGAAGCGCAGTTCTTGTATTCGGATTACGATACAAAGGGAACTTGGTATCCTGGCACGGCAACTTCGCCTGAAACCGCTGAGGACCGTGTGTACGGTACGGAAGGTTATTTCATACCGTATATGGAGCTTGTCCACGATAACGTTCGGCAAGCCCCCGGTCAGCCTGTAACGGACTTAGAGTTGATCAACGATTACACCGAAGAATCAAAGGTGCATACGATTGCGTTGCCGTCTTGGATGGATAAAATCGAAGGGAACATTTTATCAACGCGCGATTTTCCGCACGGATATTGGTTGTACCATTCTAACAAGGATCAGGAAACGCAAGACTACATACTCCGCGGACCCGACGACGTCTATTACAGGGGTAGAAACAGCATGTACGAAGAGAATGAAGAGCGTGTTGTTTGTGGGCAACTTTCGATGGAGTATATCGACTATACTTTCCACCTGAACGATGACAATTGGCATCGTGTTGCGATTTATATGCAGACGATGCAATACGATTACGTGAAAAACCCTAGCCAAAGTATGACCATCACGTTGACGGATACGTATGGCAATCAGTTGGCGCAAGTCTTTGATGAAGGGTATGACAACGGTACTTGGTACGTTTTTGCGGTGAAGGGGTCGTTTCATTTCCGTGTTGACCGAGGGGAAGGCTCTATTCGTATGGGCGTAGGCGGCTTCTTCTTTGACGACGAATATCAAAACGAAGACATAGGCATCAGCAATCTTACGTCAGAGCGTGAAGGGGTAAAAACCATCAATCTTGCGTGGGAAAGAAGCTCTGATGATACGATTGCAATGATTTATCGCAAGTTGAATACGGAAGAGAACTGGATGTATTTGGCTACGGTGAACGGTACGTCGTATACGGATAATGCAACGCAACCCACGTGCACCTACCAATACAAGGTAGTGCCCGCAACCAAGCGTTTGATTAGCGGTACAAAACAAGGTGCTTACGACGTATTTGCGCCTGATAAAGGCTTGCTTACAGAAATCGCAACTGCGCCTTATGACTTGACAAAGATTATCTTTGAAAGAGAAAGTTACGTAGTTCCTTATGGGGAAGAGTTAGAGGCAAAGGTTACCGTACAAAGACTAATACAGGGTGAGTACGTACCTTATCCGAACGTTGAGATAAAATTCGCTTTGGCGGGCGGCAAGTCGCAGTACTTTGTGGGTACGACGCCGCATCCAAATATGAATTTGGATCTTGCTACGGTTACGACGGATGAAAATGGCCAAGCCGCTTTTAGCTATCTTCAACCCTATGCAGGGGAATACGAGGTCGTTGCGAGTTTGGAAGCGATTGACGATCCTACAATTCCCGATTACGGCTCTGCGGCAAGTACCGGTACTACGGTATTCATGCAATTAGAGCAGGAAGGTGAAAAAACGCCGAGAATCGCAACGATTTCCGACGCTATCAAGCCGGGGGATACCGTTACGATTACGGGCAACAACTTAATGCCTAACAGCGACTTGCAGATTGCCTATGCGCCGAGTGTGGATGGCAACGTAAAAGCTTTTGATGAAAACAACGAACCGTATAATTGCAGGTATCTTTCTTTGCAGGATATGATTGTTACGGACAATACGTATGAAACGGGGCTTTCGTTTCTCTTCCCTAAAACGGAAATTGCTGGGACGTACGACGTTTGGGTAAAGACGACATACGGTTGGAGCAACGGTATTACCTTGAATGCTGCAAGACCTTTGTACATCAATCAAGACGGTGGTTATGCGGGAATTACGGTTGAGTTGGTTGGTAGAAACTTCTTCTTATCCGATTTCGGCGTAGGTACGCGCGAAGACGCTCCGTCGAAAATTCGTGTAAAACTGGTGCGTATCGGCGATATTTACGGTCAGTATGACGGCGTTGCAGAAACGAGAATCGTCAAAGTAAAGACGGGCGTTCGCGTGGAAGCCGAAAAGGCTGTAAACGGAAAGGATATCGAATGGACGAACCCGTACAAACTCTCGTTTGAAGTTCCGCAGGTAGATAACTATGGTGCGTATAAAATCTTCGTGGCGGCAGACGGTATTTGCTATAAACCGTTAAAGCAGCCGCAAACCTTGACGATTTATCCCAAGAAAGCGCAAACGTGGAATGAAACGGTGTTTGGACCGATAGAAGGCAATACGCACGTAGGCAACGATCCTTTGGATTTAGGATTCTATTGGGCGCAGAACTTAAATTATACAAACGTGGCAACGGTCGCGCAAAACGATGCCCCCGGCGAAAACTGGACGACAGATCCCGTTTTAAAAACGACGGACGGTAAAACGCTTGACGCGGCGATGCGTGAGCTGTCTGAGCGCGGTGGCGGTGTTTTATATTTCCCTGAAGGCAACTACTATCTTGCTGGAAGAAATTATATCTCGTACGACAATATTATTTGGGTAGGCGCAGGCGCAGACAAAACGAATCTTTATTGCGTAACGAAAACTGGCGACGGCACTTGGATTAAGTCGGAAAAGAGCAACGTAGGTTTTGCCAGAATAAATTTCGAGTTATATGAACATAGCGGTGGAAATCCCGACACGATCATTTCACTTTCGGAACAATCTTCCGTTGGTAGCAACGTTGATCCGAATGCAAAAACGGTGAACAAGTTTATCACCGATTGTACGATGAAATTCAGTACAATAGCGCCTATTAGGCACCGCGCTTTGATCATGATGGGTGGTAAAGCGTACTTCCTGATGCAAAATATTGTGTATGAAGGTGGTAATAACCCCTTGTACAATTCCTACTCTGGATACTACTCTACGATGCGCAACCTTGTCGCCCTCAAGATTTCGGGTGATAACCCCATTGCTCCTTCGATGCATGCAACGTATGCGTTTGTGGAAAACGTATATCTGGACATGAACAGAAACGGGCACGCGCTTTCGCTGAGAAGCTGTGGCTACGTTGGGGCTTCGTTTGTTACCCGCTGTGGTCTTGGCAACAGCACCAACGACGGTGAAATGATTTGTTTCGAGCCTCCCGGAGGCGTTGTTGGAACAGGCGTTGTTCTTTCCGCAACGGAGAGGACGTTCACTATGGCAATCCACGGCGGTGAAATGGTTACCGCGGACAGATATTGCAACTTTAACGATTACGCTCTTTACATTACGGAAGGCAAAGGTGCAGGTCAGCTTCGTTATTTTGATAGAAGCCCTATCAATGAGTACGGAAACGAATATCGTTTGCGGGACGGCGAAGCCGATTGGGATATTATGCCCGACAGCACCAGCAACATTACGGTTGTTACCCCGATGGAAGGCGCGACGGTGTATCGCTTTGAAGGCAACGACAGCAAAAAGGGCATTTTCTTATATTCGATTATGTTCGACAGCGTTGTTGCGGAATGCAGCCTCGAAAACACGGAAGGTATCCACGTTTCCTCGACGGACATCAATCAAAAGGGACGTTTCTGCCCGAATATCGGCGTTCGTATTGAAAACAACGTCTTAAAGGGCATCAGCCCCTTGTCGGGTAAGGGCGGCATTATGATCCGTTCGGAAAGATCTGGGGCGCTGGAATCGTGGGGCGTGCAGATTATGGACGTTTCCATCCGCGGGAACACTTTGGTAGGGGTCAATAGTAACGTCCCCGAAGATTACTATCCCGAATCCTCAGAATCTCCCGTGCAGCGTGGCATTGTCATAGTTACTGGGTCTACGGCTTATGGCCAGTCTGCAGGCGACGTGCGCTATATCACCATTGAAGGGAATTCGGTGGAAGACGGCGAATACGGCATTTATGCAGAAAACCGTTTGACGGGCTTGGTGATTCGACATAACACCGTCGGCAAGCTGGAAGTTCCTGATAAAATCACCTACTTTGTTCCTGAGCAAATGTATGCCAGCGCCGTACATACGCTGTACGTGAATGGTACAATCAGCAACTTTAGCGGTGAATACGTATTCGGGCGCGAATTACCCACGCTTGCCGATACGGCAACGGACGTATTCTTGGGCTGGTCTTTGACGGAAGAATACGATTCTAATTTAGGTGTGACGACGTTGGCGCAAGGCGTCAATTCTAAGCTGTACGCCGTGTACGGTAAGCAGGTTGTATTCAACCTGAACTATGAAAAAACCAATGGCACACCCGCAGGCGAATTCAACGTCATCAAAGTGGTGGCAGGGGAAATCGTAGAGGAGCAGGTGGCAATCTACGGCAACCCGTTTAGGGTTGGGTACAGCTTTGGCGGCTGGTATACGGACGAGGCTTGCACGACGGAATTTGATTCGTCTAAGGCAATCACGGAAAATCAAACCGTGTACGCAAAGTGGGTTTCCAACACGGCGTCAAAGCCCAACAATCCCTCGACACAGAAGCCGAGCCAGAATGACCAAAACGGCACAATCGGGTTGGTAATTGGGCTTGCTTGTGGTGTGGTAGTGCTGGCGGGCGGCGGTACGGCTTTGCTGCTCCTCAAAAAGAAAGGCAAGAAGTCCGCAAAAGCGAAAAATACGAACGACAATCAGCAGGCAAGCTGATAACGCTTGCCCTGCCGAGCGTCCCCAAAAAAGGGGGCAGGGAAAGGAGTGCATAGGACGATGAAAAAGTTTATTCGAAAATGGAGTATATTTTGGTTGTGTGCGGTATGCGCGGTGGCGTTTGCTTGCTGTGCAGGAAATCCGCAGGGTTCAACCCCGTCCAGCACGCCACCCTCGGCGGGTACAAGTGGTGAATCCAGTGGTAATAGTGGGACGAGTGGGGACGAAAATGAACTTCCTCGTGTGCCCTATTAATAAACAAATAAAAAAAATTAAAAAAAAGGAGAAGGAAAAATGATGCAAAAAATGAAGAAGATTTCTTTGATGGCTTGCTCGTTGCTGGCGTCTGCGGCTTTGGTCAGCGGAGTTTGTGCGCTGCCCGCGGCGCAGAGTGTTTCCGCAGAAACGACGGCGAGTTTCGTTTCAGTAGACACCACATCGAAATCGGATTGGGAAACGGCAGGCTACGGTACAGACGGGTATTTTATTTTTGGTCCCTCCTCGAAGGCATACTCAAATATGTACACCGAGCAAGGCAACGATGGTAAAACGGACATTACAGTGTCGTATAATACCAGCGATGCATTGATCTATTATAAGGACGATGCGACAGGCAAGACCTCGCCGACGGACAGTACCGCGCCTATTTCGACTTTGTTGCTGAATGCCGGGCAGGAGGCGCAGTGGTCGGATTGTACGAAATATATTAATAGCGGCGATTGGGTGGATCAACCTGACTTGTATATTCCTGGCACAGAAACAACCTATCCCGTACGTGTGTATAACAAACATTCAGATCCTTATCGCGATAGAGGTATAGGATTTACCTTGCGTGAAACTGGGAAGATTTACGTGACGGTATACGTACTGGATTGGAATAAGGCAGTAGATTCTGCAAATCCGATTACCGTAGGCTTATTTAGCGGTATGCAAACATATACGTTCTATGCTTATGGCAGAAATACGGCGACGACGTTGGAAGAATATTACGGTACGCCGCTCGCAAAGACGACGGTAACTGCCCAAGGTGCGTACGTAACCTTTGAAATCGAGGGGGCAGGCGATTACCAAGTTGTTGCCTATTACGATAATGAAGGCACTTCAGTTCCAACTGTTCTACCGATGATGACGGGCTTGTTCTTCGATAAGGTGCAAGCGGAAGAAGTTCCCGATACGCGCTATGAGCCTACAACGCCAGTAGCGCCCACCGAGAAGGTATTGGTAGATACCACTTCGAAATCGGCTTGGGAGGCAAACGGCTACGGCACGGACGGGTATTTCGTAATGGGTGCAAACGCCTCTGGTAAGTCGGCGGCATATTCGAATATGTACACCGAGCAGGGCAACGACGGCAAGACGGAAATTGCGATGACTAGAAACGGTAGCAATAATACCTGGTGGTATGATTCCGCTCAAACGAAATCGTTTGACAGCACTGCGCCGATTTCTAAATTTGTTTTGAATGGTGGTTCAATTTGGCAAAACGGAAATCAATCCAAGGCTGCCTATCCCTACCTCCCTGGTACGCAAACGACCTACACCGGCCGTATTCATAACAATTACACGAGCGTATATCGTGATTTCGGGTTAGGCTTTACGTTGCGTGAAACGGAAAAAATTTACGTTACGGCGTATATCGCTGATTGGGAAGGAAGAGCGAGTGCGGAAAAACCGATTACGGTAAGTTTGCACAGCGGAATCAAGGTTCAAACGGTACAGGCATATACAGCTTCTCCTATCGTGCGCGATAAGACGATTGAGCAACATTATGGCACGCCGCTCGCAAAAACGACGCTAACGACTTACGCTGGCGCGTACGTAACCTTTGAAATTGAAGGGGCTGGCGACTATCAAATCGTAGCCTATTACGATAACCCGGACTCCGAAACGAATTCCAACCTTTCCCCTATGTTCTTGGGCTTGTTCTTTGATAAGGACATGTGTGCGGAAGTAACGTCCACTTCGCTTTCTTTGGAAGGGGATATCGGCGTGAACTACTACGTAGGCGCGCACGGTCAGGACTTGACGGATGCAATCCTGCAGGTGGAATATCCCAACGGCACGTTCGACCAAGTTTCTGCGGTTAGCAAAAATGCAGACGGTACTTATAAGTTCCAAGTGAAGGTAGCGGCGAAGGATTATGCGGCTAAGATGCAGGCGTGCTTGTTTACGGAAGACGGCACGACCCTTTCAAGAGTATTCGAATACAGCGCAGCCGACTACGTAGCAAGCGTTTTGAATGCTGGCGCGTCGGTATACGGCGAAGACTTGGTGGCGCTTGTGACTGCTTTGGACGATTACGGCAAGGCTGCGGCAAACCTCTTCTACGCGCAAGAAAATACCTTTACGGCAGACTTGAGTTCGGTAACGCTGGATACTTTAGGCGACTATCAATTCGCTCTTGTAGGTGACCTGCCCAGCGGCGTTGCGCTTACCGATTTCTCCCTTTCCTTGCAATCTACCACTTCCTTGAAGATTTACTTCACGGCAACTTCGCTTAGCGGCGTTGTCTGCAAGGTAGACGGCGTGGCGGTAACCCCTGTAAAAACGGGCGCAAACGAATATTGCATCGAAATTGAAAATATCAATGCAAAGGATTTGGATACGAACTTTGTGGTAAGCATCGGCGATTGCACGCTGACCTTGAACACGCTGTCCTATGCGTATAGAGCGTTGGAATACAGCTCGAATGCGAATTTGAAGACGGCAATGCAGGCTTTGTATCTCTATAATCAGGCTGCAAACGTATACTTTGCAAAGGAGGCATAAGAATATGAAAACGAAAGAATATCAAAACGTAGTAGTGAATATCATTCTTCTGTCCGCAGATTGCATTCGGACTAGTGGGGACTTTAACGAAACGGAAAGAATTCCTTTTTC
>JAFQVL010000071.1 GCA_017408045.1 Clostridia bacterium
GCGCGCCGCATTTTGTAGCCGTAGGAAAATGCAAGTAAGACAAGAAGAACGAGGAAAACCTGAAGGAGTTTACTGAGCGTAAATGACTGAAGGTTGCCACAGTTCGACGAAGTATTGCGCCGCATTTTGTAGGCTAGTAGGCTAATTTAGAATTTTTTCAGATAATCAATGATAAAGCCATGAATTTCGCCATCCATAACCGCCTGAATGTCGCCCTTTTCATAGCCCGTTCTATGGTCCTTCGCCAAGGTGTACGGACAGAAGACGTAGGAACGAATCTGCGCGCCCCATTCAATCTTTTTCACGTCCCCTTTCATCGCCTGCGCCTCTTCCTGGCGCTGCTTAATTTTCAATTCCAACAACTTGGAACGGAGCATATTAAAGCACATCGCTTTGTTTTGCAGCTGCGAACGCTCGTTTTGGCATTGTACGACGATGCCCGTCGGGAAGTGGGTAATACGCACCGCCGAGGCAACCTTGTTGACGTTCTGACCGCCTGCGCCGCCCGAATGGTAAATGTCGATACGAATATCGTCGTCGTTGATTTCCACTTCGTTGTCGTCCTCAACCTCGGGCATAACTTCCAAAGAGGAAAACGAAGTCTGACGGCGTTTGTTGGCGTCGAACGGAGAGATACGCACCAAACGATGCACCCCCATTTCCGCCTTTAAATAGCCGTACGCATTTTCGCCCTCGACCCTAAAAGCAACGCTCTTTAAGCCTGCGCCGTCGCCAGCTTCTCTGTCCAGCTCGTACACCTTAAAGCCCATTTTTTCGCAATAACGGGTGTACATTCTATACAGCATCTGACACCAGTCGCACGCCTCCGTACCGCCCGCGCCTGCGTGCAAGGCAAGCATCGCGTTATGGTTATCGTACGGGCCTTTCAAAATGGCGCGGATACGCATATCCTCAATGTCTTTTTCTGCTATCGCGAGCATTTCGTCGAGTTCGGCAATCAAGCTCTCGTCTTCCGTTTCTTCGATGAGGTCGATGACGTCCGCCGCATCCGAAAGCGCAGTTTCCCCTGCCTCGTATGCGTTGACTTTCGCGCGTACCTGCGCGATTTCCCTGCCGATTTTGGTGGACTTTTCCAAATCCTGCCAAACGTCGGGGTTTTCCTGCTCCTTTTCAAGTTCGGCAAGCCGAGGGCGCAAATGCTCTACGTCCAGCGCGTAGCCTGCCTCGGAAAGCACCGAACGCATCGCCTGTATTTTCAATCTGTAATCGTCTGCTTTAAACATAGTTTTCCTTATTTCCCTTCGTTGTTTTTCGGGGGTTGATGCGAAGACATACTGGAAAGCGGCGAAGGCATTATCCTTCTCGTCGGCATCTTCATAGGCGCGGGCTGCGTGGGCGCGGCAGGTTTCTGCGGCTGCTGAGGTGCAGGCGCAGGCGCTTGACGAATTTCCAACTTCACCTTCAAAAGCACGGAGATGATGGTGCGTTGGATACGCTCTACCATCTCGTCAAACATCTCAAAGCCCTCTTTCTTGTAGGCGATAATCGGGTCAACCTGCCCAAACGCACGAAGACCGATACCCTTTCTAAGTTGGTCCATCGCGTCGATATGGTCAATCCAGTTTCTGTCTACCGTACGAAGCATAATCTGTCTTTCGACCGTACCGAAATCAACCCCGAGCGCTTTCAAGTCCTCTATCTTCTTCTCGTATTCCTTAACGACCTTCTTCGTAATCTTTTGCAGAGCGTATTCGTAATCCCATTTTGCAAGGCGTTCCTGCGTGATATAGTTCGTACCTTCAGGCAAGACTTTTGCTTCCAGAGCCGCGTTCAACTCCTCTGCGTTCCAAAATTCGGGCATTACGTCCACGTTTACCGCAGCATTCACCGTTTCTGCGACGTAGTCGGGAATGTATTTCAGCACCTGCTCGTGCACGTCCTCGCCCTTGAGGACCTTCATTCTCTCCCCGTACATAACAAGACGCTGGGTGTTCATAACGTCGTCGTATTGCAAGACGTTTTTACGGATACCGAAGTTTCTGCCTTCAATCGTTCTCTGCGCGTTTTCAATCCCACGAGAGAGCATTCTCGATTCCAGCGCCTCGTCCTCTTGGATTTTGAAAGCCTGATACAGCGCCTTCATTCTCTCGCCGCCAAAACGCAGGACGAGGTCGTCTTCGAGCGAAAGGAAGAATACCGATTCGCCCACGTCCCCTTGACGGCCTGCACGACCGCGCAACTGGTTGTCGATACGGCGGGATTCGTGGCGTTCCGTACCGATGATACAAAGACCGCCTGCCGCAATTACCTTTTCCTTTTCCGCGTCCGTTTCCTTCTTGTAATGCTCGTACACCTTCATATAGTGTTCGCGAAGCGCGCGGATATTTTCAGGAATATCGGTAATATAGGTGCTCATGGCAAGGTCGATGTCCTCGGGACTATACAGTTCCTCACGAAGACGTTTCTTTGCCAAGTATTCAGGGTTGCCGCCGAGTAGAATGTCCGTACCACGACCTGCCATGTTGGTGGAAATGGTGACTGCGCCAAGTCTACCTGCCTGCGCGACGATTTCCGCCTCGCGTTCGTGGTTCTTTGCGTTGAGGATATTATGTTTCACCCCTTCACGCTTCAAAAGACGAGCAATTTCCTCCGACTTTTCTACCGAGGAAGTACCCACCAAAACGGGCTGACCCTTTGCGTTTCTCGCCTGAATTTCACGCACGATTTCCGCTTTCTTACCGCCCACCGTCGAATAGACCTTGTCGGGGTGGTCGATACGCTGTACGGGACGGTTGGTAGGGATTTCTACAACGTCCAACGAATAAATCGTTCTAAACTCTGCCTCTTCCGTCTTTGCCGTACCCGTCATACCCGACAGTTTCTTATACAAACGGAAGTAGTTTTGGAAGGTGACCGTCGCCCAAGTCTTATTCTCGCTGCGTACCTCCATGCCCTCTTTGGCTTCGATTGCCTGGTGCAAGCCGTCCGAATACCGTCTGCCGTCCATAAGACGACCGGTAAATTCGTCCACGATAACCACCTCGCCGTCCTTGACGATATAGTCCTCGTCGATATGGAACAACTTGTGCGCTTTGAGCGCCTGCTGAATGTGGTGGTTGAGGTCTGCGTGCTCTATCTGCGCGATGTTGTCGATGTGGAAGAAGCGTTCTGCTTTTCTTGCGCCGCTGTCGGTCAACTCCACCGTCTTGTCCTTGCGGTTGACGATATAGTCCCAATCACGGCTCTGCGCCAGCGCGCGTTTCCCCTCGGGAGCAGCCGCTTTTGCCGCCGCTTCGCGTTCTGCCTTTTCCGCCTCGTAGTTCGCCTGCTCTTCCAGCGTCATCTTCGTGTAGTCGACGTATTCTTCGTCATCGTCCTCGTCGTCCACAACCTTTTTCTTCTTTTTCTTGGGCGCTTTCACCATTGCAAGCGCTTCCTCTTCCTCTTTGAGTTCGTCGTCAAAACCGCCCGAAATCGTGCGGACGAACTTATCCACCTGTACGTACAGGTCGGAAGATTTTTCACCCTTACCTGAAATGATGAGCGGCGTTCTCGCCTCGTCGATTAAAATCGAGTCCACCTCGTCCACAATGGCAAACGTCAAATCGCGTTGTACCATCATGCGGAGATCCGTCTTCAAGTTATCGCGCAGGTAGTCGAAACCAAATTCGTTGTTCGTACCGTAGACGATATCGCATTGATAAGCCGCGCGCTTTGCATCGTCGTCCATACCGGGCACGACGACACCGACGGTCAAGCCCATAAATCTATGCACCTTGCCCATCCATTCCGCGTCGCGCTTTGCCAAATAATCGTTGACGGTAACGACGTGTACGCTCTTGCCGGAAAGCGCGTTTAAGTATGCAGGCAACGTGGAAACCAACGTCTTACCTTCACCCGTGCGCATCTCGGCAATACGTCCCTGATGCAAGCAGATACCGCCGATGATCTGTACGCGGAAGTGGCGCATTTTGAGCACACGCCAAGCCGCCTCTCTAAGCGCAGCAAATGCATCGGGCAAAATCCCGTCCAGCGTTTCGCCTGCCGCCAACCGAGCCTTTAAAATCCCCGTTTGACTTTTCAGTTCGTCATCGCTCATGGGCGCGTACTTGTCCTCTAACGCCTCGACGCTGTCTGCAATCTTGTTCAATTTTTTCAGGCTGGCTCTGCCGTCGCTACCCAACAAAAACTTGATAAGTCCCATTTTATACTCCTACTTCGGGCGTCAGCATTTTTTCAAAAGGAAAGAACGCCGCACTCCCCGATTATTATTCACCATATATTGTACTATATTTCCACCGATTTTCAAAGCGTTTTTTGCTTGCTTTCTCAGATTTTTTGCACGCAACGCAAAAATTTAACTTAAAAAGTTAAAAAAGCAAGGCTTTCCCGCCCTGCTTTTTCTTTGGTTATACGCTTATAAATATTTTTGAAGGCTCTTGACGCGGTCGGTCTTTTCCCACGAAAAGCCCTCTCTGCCAAAGTGCCCGTACGCTGCCGTCTGTGCAAAAATGGGAGCGCGCAACCCCAACTCACGAATGAACGCGGAAGGACGAAGATCAAATTCCTTCACGACGATTTCCGCCAACGTTTCATCGTCCAGCTTGCCCGTGCCGTGGCTGTCCACAAACACCGATACGGGATTTGCCACGCCGATTGCGTAAGCAACCTGAATTTCCAACTCGTCTGCGAGGCCTGCCGCCACCATATTTTTCGCAATATAGCGACAATAGTACGCCGCGCTTCTATCCACCTTCGTAGGGTCTTTCCCAGAGAAAGCGCCGCCGCCGTGCGCGCATCTGCCGCCATAAGTGTCTACGATAATCTTTCTGCCCGTCAAGCCGCTGTCCCCTTCAGGGCCACCGATTTCAAATCTGCCCGTCGGGTTGATATAAATCTTCGTATTCTCGTCCATCCATTCCTCGGGAATGATAGCGTCAATGACCCGTTCCTTGATATCCTTCTTCAGTTGTTCTTGCGAGATGGTCGCATCGTGCTGCGCGGAAACCACCACCGTATCGACACGCTTTGCTACGCCGTTTTCATACTCTACGGTTACCTGTGTTTTTCCGTCGGGACGGAGTGCCTTATAACCGTGTCTGCGCAACAAGGTCAACCGCCTTGCCAAGCGGTGCGCCAGCACCAAGGTCAGGGGCATCAGCTCCTCCGTTTCGTTGCAGGCGTAGCCGAACATCATACCCTGGTCGCCCGCGCCAAGTTCCTCTTCCGCGCTGCCCGCCGTCTTCTTTTCCAAAGCGGCGTCTACCCCCATCGCAATATCGGGGGATTGTTCGTGGATCGCCACGATAATCTTACATTTGTCGTACGCGAACGTGCCGAAATCATAGCCGATACGCCTGATAATCTCACGCGCCGTCGCCTCGTAATCGACCTTTGCGGTCGTGCTTACTTCGCCCATGATCAAGAGGGTGTCGTACGCCGCCGCGCATTCCACCGCCGCCCTTGCCATCGGGTCTAATGCAAAAATAGCGTCCAAAATCCCGTCGGAAATGTTGTCGCAGACCTTATCGGGATGCCCTTCGGTGACGCTTTCGCTGGTAAAAAACTTTTTCATGTAAAAACCTCTTGTATTTTTTAACGATAGTTCTTCTCCGCGCTTGGGATTTGCGGACAAGTTCCCATATACAGGGAAACATAGTATAACATAGTTAAAGAGGAAAGTCAACTAAAAATGCGCTTGCGCTTTTTGATTTATTGTGTTATAATGGTTTTACTATGGGCAACTTTTCTTACGACGAACAAAATTGCAGGCTCTGTCCCGTGGCATGCGGCGCAAATCGGGCACAGAGAGCGGGCGTTTGCGGCACAAACAACGAAATGCGGATTGCAAAGTATTCCCTGCACCCCTTTGAAGAACCCTGCATTTCGCATAAGAACGGCAGCGGCACGATCTTTTTCACGGGCTGTTCGCTGCGCTGCGTGTTTTGCCAAAACTACGAAGTATCGCGCGCACAGCGCGGAAAAGTCGTTTCCCCTGCCGAGCTTGCGGAGATTTTCCACCGCTTGGAAGAAATGGGGGCGGAGAACGTTTCGTTGGTATCCGCACAACACTTCATTCCATACCTGGTACAGACTTTTGAGATATATCGCCCGAAAATTCCCGTTGTTTACAACAGCGGCGGATACGAAAATATCGACGCGTTGAAGGCGCTTGACCCGTTCGTCGATATCTATCTTCCCGATATGAAATTTTACTCCCCAGCCCTCGCCAAACGGTACACGGGCAGAGAGGATTATTTTGAAGTAGCCGACGCCGCCATACGCTTTATGGCAGACAAGCGGCGCAAGATGACCGAGGACGGAAAAATGCTGTCCGGGCTCATCGTCCGCCACCTCGTGATGCCCCTTGGGGTAGCCGATTCACGGCAGGTTGTCCGTTGGTTCGCGCGCGAAATGCCTGAGGACGCCTATTTGAGCCTAATGAGCCAATATACTCCCTTTGGGAGTATCGAGGGCTTTCCAGAGCTTTCCCGACCCATCAAGGCAAGGGAATACGACGCCGTCCTGTCCGAGGCGTTATCGTTGGGGCTCTCGGATAGACTGTTCGCGCAAGAACTTTCCTCTATCGGAGAAAACTATATCCCTACTTGGGATTACTGACTACTCTCCCTATCCTTCCTCGGGTTTTTGAGTAGCCGCATCGCTTGGCTGACCAAATCATAGGTCATCTTGCCTGCGCTCTTGGGGTCTGCGGCTTTCCATTCGAGGGGTAAAGGGGGCAAAATTCGTTTTTTCATACCCTTATTTTGCACAAAAAAGGAGCGGCTTATGCTGATAAACGCCACCGACTTACAATTTGGATATACGGAAGAAACCTTGTTGGAAAAGGTCTGTTTTACCCTAAACGAGGGGGACAGGGTTGGACTTATCGGCGCAAATGGCGAGGGGAAAACCACTCTGATTCGCCTGATTTTAGGGGAGTTGTACCCCGATAAAGGCGAGCTGTTTAAAAAGAGCGGGATTCGCATCGGCTATTTGGCGCAGAACGGCGGCTATGACAGCGGCAACACCGTTTGGGAAGAAATGCAGGCAATCTTTGCCGAGGATAAACGGCTGCTCAACGCTCTCAGAGAGGTGGAAACGGACATTTCCAAGGCAACCGAGGGAAACGAGGAATACCGTCGCCTTGCCGCGCGCTACGAAAGCCTGAACAAACAAATTTCCGCGCGCGACAGTTATCAATACGAGGTAAAAATCCGTACCGTCTTAGGGGGCATGGGCTTTGCAGACCGTACGGAGCAGGTGATTCGCACCATGTCGGGGGGCGAAAAGACGCGTCTGCAGCTGTGCCGCCTCTTGCTGGAAGAGCCCGACCTTCTCATCTTGGACGAGCCCACCAACCACCTCGACGTCAAGACGCTGTTTTGGCTGGAAGAATATCTTGCCTCTTACAAAGGCGCAATCTTTACCGTTTCGCACGACAGATACTTTCTCGATAAGACGGTCCAGCAGATTTACGAGTTAGAGCGCAAGGGGCTGTCCGTCTACAAGGGAAATTATACGAAGTACAAAACGCTGAAAGCGGAACGTGTCGCCCACCAACTGAAAGAATACGAAAAGCAGCAGGTAGAACGGGCGCATTTGCAAGAATACGTCGATAAAAACCTTGTACGCGCAAGTACGACCAAGTCGGCGCAATCCCGTCGGCATAAGCTGGAAACGATGGAAATCATCGAAAAGCCTGCTCTGCCGCCCACGCCGCCACGCTTCACCTTTGTTTTTACGGAAAGACCGTACGAGCAGGTGCTGTCCATTCGCGGTCTGCGCCTTTTGGCAGGAGAAAAATTGCTGCTTGAAAACGCCGAAATGCAAATCACCCGCGGCGAGAAATGCGCGCTGGTCGGGGACAACGGCACAGGCAAAAGTTCCCTCTTGAAGGAAATTGCCTATGGCAAAAACCCTGCCATTCAGCTCGGGCGATTCGTACGGCTCGCCGTCTACGATCAGGAAAACGCCAATTTGAGCCCCGAAAACACCGTCTTGCAGGAGCTGTGGGAACGGCACGTTAGCTGGGATCAGACAAGGGTGCGCAATATTTTGGCGCAGGCGAAATTAGAGGCAGAGGACGTCGATAAAAAGGTGCGGATGCTCTCGGGTGGGGAACGGGCAAAACTTGCGCTTGCCGTCTTCTCGACGGAAAATGGCAACGTGCTCCTTTTGGACGAACCCACCAACCACCTCGACCTGCCCGCAAGAGAGAGCCTTGAAACCGCCTTAAAGGCGTTTGAGGGAACGCTACTGTTCGTGTCGCACGACCGATATTTCATCGAGGCGTTGGCCGGGAAAATCTTTGAATTAGAAGGTGGAAAAATCCACACCTATCCTTGTGGCTACGCGGAATACAGCGCGCAAAAGCGCGAACAGCGCGCGGCGCAAAACGCAACACAAAAAAGCGTTAAACCCTTACCTGCCCCCACGAAATCGGCAGAAACACCCGCCTACAAAAGCAAAGAGGAACGAAAAAACGAGGCAAAACGGCGTGTTCGCAGCAAGGAGCTGGAAACGGAAATCGAGGCTCTCGAAGAAGAGAGCGAGGCTTTGGGCGAGGCACTCTCCACCCCCGAGGTTGCGACGAACTTTGCCCTACTGACGGAAAAATGCAACCGCTTGGAATGGGTGAAGAACCGTCTGGACGAACTGTACGCAGAATACGAAACTTTACTGTAAACGGTTTACTTTTTTTAAAAAGTGTGCTACACTTATCATAACGACATGAAAGGAGTTAAGTAGATGAAACTCAAAAAAGGCGTTGCTATTCCTTTAAAGATTTTGGCTTGGGTTGCCAGCGTGTTGGCTGGTTTACTCATTTTGGTTTTCGTGGGCGAAAAGTTGTTTTTCGCTTCCTTCTTCTTTGGAGGCGCGAAGATTGCGATGCGCACCCCCGGTACTTGGTCGAATTACGTACAGCAGGGATTTGACCGCTTGGAAGACGGCACGTTCGTCGTTTCCGCATACGATAAAGGGGACGAGAATGCAGCCCTCTATCTTATCAAGGACGGCAAGGAAACCCTCTGCCAACTGAAAAACGCTGACGGAACGCCCTATCTTAGCCACGCAGGCGGCGTGACCCACTATAAGAGCTGGGTGTACGTTGCCACCGACAACCATACCGACAAGGCAGGCGACGAGTATTGTACGCACGAAAATTGCGATACCAACCTCGATATGTTCCTTTTGTCCGACGTGCTTGACGGGGACGGAAAAGCCACGAAGGTCGACAGCATTATCGTTCCCAACCGCTTGGCATACGCGTCCGTGTACGGCGACTTGCTCTATACTGGCGCTTTTCATCGCGCAGGCAGCAAATATATCACGCCTGAAAGCCACCACCTCACCACCCCTGCAGGGGATGAAAACACCGCGCTGATGATGGTGTATAAGCTGGACGAAAACACGGGTAAACCCGTAAGCGCAACCCCCGAATACTGCTACTCCACCATTTCCAACGTGCAGGGTATGTGCATTACGGGGGATAAAGATATTGTCCTTTCCACCTCTTGGGGCTTAGGGATTTCCCACCTCTATCAATACGAGTTGGACAACGCCACCAAGGGTACGATTACCTTGGGCGGCGAAAGCGTGGACGTATACTATTTGGACAGCGCGTGCTTAGAAAAGACCCTCTCCACGCCCCCTATGGCGGAAGAGCTGGTTTGGCTCGACGGCAGAGTGTATATCCTCAGCGAATCCGCCTCGATGAAATATCTGTTCGGCAAGCTGATGAGTGGCAACCATATTTACAGCTATCCCATGGCGTAAAACCAT
Source organism: Clostridia bacterium (assembly GCA_017408045.1). Classification (GTDB taxonomy): domain Bacteria; phylum Bacillota; class Clostridia; order Christensenellales; family Borkfalkiaceae; genus Scatosoma. Next base: position 9,748 of record JAFQVL010000071.1, read on the forward strand.
GTAATCTTAAAAGCACAACCCCGAGGGTCAACCCTCAGGGTTTTTTTATCTTTTGCCTTTTTATCCTTGCCTTGACAATCCTTTATTTTACAGAAACCAAAAAGGTGGGGCTTGCCCCACCTTTTATGCGTTTTTTAGGAATAATTATAAGTCGTATACTCTTTCAATTTTAATTTTGCATCCACAATCTTTTGAATTCCAAGCATATCAATTTCCGATGCGAATACTTCATTGAAGTTCGTCGTAACCCCAGTAGGATACGTATAGAACTTTGCAATGAAATTGGGAATGTGGAAATAATAGTTAATCGAGGGCGTGGGGTTCAAACTCGAATTACTGCAGAAATCATACGCCTTACCGCGCGCCCTTTCACCCGTAATCGCGCAATAGGTCATTAGCGTCGTGATATATCCCGACAACATATTAGGATGATAGCCGTCCTTAGCGCTCTTTGAAATAACAAACGTGTTCTTCGTGTACTGCAAAGTCGAGTTAGGCACTTGCACTTTTTTATCCAAAATATCTTGAACCACGCTGCCCCAGTCGGATACGATCATACCTTGATCCGCATACGTTTTCAACTTGTTTAAGTAGGTCTTTGTCAATATTAAATCCGAGCCTATTTTGCCATAGCAATGGTACGGCACCAACAGAACGAATTTTACATTGGGATTTGCCGTCTTAAAGAAATCTATCACAAACTGTATCGCCGACGCATCACCCTCAGACGTTTCATCAAGAATATCGTTTTTGCCGGGTTGCAAGACTACGTAGTCGAAATATCTATCCGTTAAATAGGATTTATGATTTTCCCCAGCGCAAGATTTGTTGGTTGCCCCACAGGAATCACTAAATAAGTATCTAAGATTGTGTCCGTCAAACGTCCAGTTGGTTACGCTTACGTCCACGCCGTTGCTCTTGCACATCTGGTAGAAGAAGCCTTTATCGCCCGTTCTCTTTGCCTGCGTTAAATTATTACTACTGCCATTGTGAACCGTCTGCCCGTAATAGGTATAAGAGTTGCCGATGAAAATAATTTTTTTGCCGTCAAGAGGGTTTACAGCATTGCCGCCGTCAGGAAGCGCGCCATCGCAAAATTCGCATTGTTCCCCCGTATATTCATCGCGGCAAAGCACGCAGGTTTGAACAACGGGTTTGCACGCCTCGCACTCGCCATTGATCAAATCACCGCCGCAGTTTTCGCATTTTTCAGCGGGAGCGGGCTTGTCGCAAGCTGCACACTTCCCGTCGCCGTCAAGCTCACCGCCGCATATCTCGCACAAGTCTTTCGCATCGGTAAATTCTACGGTGCAAATATCGCATTTGCCGTCGTCATTCGCATCGCGGTGGCTACACGGCGCATCGCAAGCAAAACTGCAAAGCCCCAAAACCAGCGCCAACGAAACAGCAAAAAATTTTTTAAAACCGTTTAATTTCTTTTTCATTTATCCGCCTCTTTATTTTATATTGCTACCCTTATTATAGCATCTCCTCTTGGATTCGTAAAGTGTTTTTCACAAAAAAGGCACGGGCTATCACTCTTTTGCCTTCCAACTTGCAAACCACTTTTTCACCGTTGCCCTATCGTCAATCAAGTGGAACGCATTGACGTAAATGACAATCAACAAGATATACAAGGTGAGATACAGCCCATAACTGATATGCAAAATATCTGCCTGAATATCGCCGTCGGGCATAAAGTACATCGGGTCGTCCTGCGTATGCAGTACGTAAATTTGCAACAAGCCGTACGCGTAGGTCAGGACAAAGCAAATCGCCAACTTCCAAATATCCTTATACTTAAAAGCGGTAAACTTCAAGACCACCAACGTAAGCGAGGTCGTCAGCAGCAAAGCATGGGTCAAAATGGAATACCAGTTATCAAACAGCAAAATCTCGTTGTTGTACCCTACGCCCGGATAACAGAAGAAAATAAACGAGCACAGCAAAGCCGACAGGCTGGCGTAATTGTAGAAAAACGCCTTTTTCACAAACACACACGCCACCAACACCCAACAGGAAATGGCGCACCAAGGCTTGGGGATCATAATCCACAGCACACTCCAGCTCTCCGTCCCCTCTTGATGAAAATAATACAGCTTCATAAAATATACAAAGCGTATCATCACCTCGAAAAAGAGAATTGCCCCCGCCAGAGAATTGACGATGATATTCCTCGTGCGATCCTTATTCTTCGCGTGCTTCACCAAGAAATAAAACCCGACGACGCACCCCACGCAAACCACCAACGTCATAATGTGCAACAAGCCCCATCTTCCGTTTTTGTAGGGATTGTCAATGCCACCAAACAACCATTGAGAAAACGTCATAACCTTTACTCTCCTTTTTTCTTTCGTGTATTCCACCAAGTCTGCAATTTTTCCTTCGCCGATAAAACGTCCTTTTTAAAGGCGGCAAAGTCAAAAATCAGCGACACCCCAAAGCATACGGGTACTAAAATGACAAAGCAGGGAACAATCAGCCAGAACCAAGGCCAATACTTCGCCTCGCCTGCGTGCGGCCCTACGGGTATCGTCTTGAAAAATTCGGGACACGCCCAGTCGATAAGCTTCGAGATACTGCCGTCAGGACCCCATATCAGCGAGTTGTTGATATACGGTATCGAATGAATGTCGTCCCCTCTTAAGCCGATAAAGCCCAGTTCGCTTTGGAAAATCTGGTTGAGCATAATAAACAGCATCACCAAAAGGAAAATGACGGGCGTAGACCATACTCTGCGGTATTCGGGCTTATGGATTTTCAGCACCACCATCAGCATCGGTACGTACCAAAGCAAGTTATGGTGCAGATAGAAACGTAAGACGTCTATCCATTCCGCCGCTTGATTTTCCTTTAATATCGGGTCAATGGGGTAGAAAATCGCAATCAAACCGCTGAATACCCCTATGTAGAACATGTAGTCCTTGACGTGCTTGTTTTTGGACAGGAGCATAAACGGGAACAAGGCAATATTCGCGCCACAAATATTGATGAACCACGAATCGCGCAAATGCCTGTCGTAATCGAGCGAATAAGGCGGAAACAGCCCTTTCATAAAGTGCAACACCAGCGCGAACGTCATCAGCGAAATCAGGACGATTTTCACCGTTTTTTGGCTTCTTTTCCGCAGGAGAAAGTACAGCCCCGCAAAGCCGCCGCCCGACAGCGCAATAAAGAGAAAATACCAACCGTTAAACATTTGTATGTTCATCATCTCACCTCGCAGTTGCCCGATATTTGGCATACCGCCCTTTTGACAGTTTGTCATTTTATAGTATGACAATTACAGTATAGCACTCGGTTTTGCAAATTGCAAGCTTTTTTGTTTAAGATTGTTAAAACGCCGCGGCAAAACCTGCCGCGGCGTTTTCTTCTTTTTTAGTAGTTAATCACAATCAATTCGTCATCGGCGGACAAAACCAACGACTCCTGCGCGTCCATATCGTTGCAAAGGAAAGTAATTTCAGGGTCGCTCGTCCGCTTTATACCGATACAAAGACGGGTCTTGCCCGAGGCGAAGTAGAACGCCTGCACCAACTCTGCCTTGCAGGAAAATCCCACGGTAGACTGCCCCAACTGCTCTAAATCCAGCACCTCCGATACCTTGACTACGTCAAGGTCGATTGCGCCGTTTCCGCCGTCGTCATTCGTAGAAATCAGGTCGCGGTAAAATTTCTTCGAGCCGGGGTGGGTCAACAACTGCACCATAAACAGCGACAAAATGCGGTTGGATACAATCACCGATACCACGCCGAAGTTTTTAAGACAGCTCAGGTTTGCAGGGTTGGTGATTTCCGCCAAAATTTCCGTATTCTCGCCCAAACAGCCACTCAATTTAAAGGTGAGCGCAGAAAGGAAGATATCCTCGTCTTGGTTGTCCATATCCGCACCGTCGGACGAAAGCAGCAAAATCTTCTTCTTGCCTGCCGTAGACTTGATACGGTCGATCACCTCGTTAAGATTGTCGTGATAGGAATGGGCGTAGCAGGTGATTTTCTTTTGATAGAGTTTTTCGTAGCGGTCCAATTCGTCCACGACGAACTTGGAATCCCCCGAACGGGAAAAGACGAATACGGTAAATTCCTCGCGCTCGGGCAAGTAGCAGTACGGCAACGCCCTATCATAGACCTTTTTCGCCTCGCGTACCCCGAGGTTTTGTCCGTTCTCCGAGAGGACGTACAGCTGGTCTGCATGCTTGCTGCCCTCGCCGTCCACCTCGTCATCGTCGTCGTAGTTGATGATAGGGATACAGCCGTTGTAGGCGTGCAGAGCCTCCTCCATATCCATCGGCGGCACGCCGTAGAATTCGCAGCCGTCGTAGGAGAGCAGGGAATGATACAGCCCGCTAAAATCGGAATGGGCAATCGTCTTGCCAAGAATATGCCCCAGCACCGAATTGTGGGAGAAGATGATAATGCGCTTGTTCAAGTCCTTGTCGATGGTCGACAGCAGCTTTTCAATCTTGACTACCGTATCGTTGTTTTCCACTTCCACCACGATATTCGCGCGCGTTGCGGTGTGGATAATGGTGAACAGCGATTTGAGCGCATGGATATCCTTGCTGGACATGGCGTGCATTCCGTCGTTTTCCACCGCGGAGAGCAGCACCCCGACGTACTTTGCGTCTTGCAGGGAAACGTCGTCCAAGTGCTTGGGGGAATTCGGATCACCACTTTTGATGAAAATACGCACGTTTTTCATTCTTCGACGGTTTTCCGTGAAAATATTTTGTATCGAGTTTAAGACGACGTCCCTATCCTCTTCGGAAAGTATGACGATATTCTTCTTGCCCTCCAGAAAGGAGAGATCGTATACCAAATGCGCGCCGATGGACGACCAGTTCAAAAAGACGTAATGGTTGGCAAGGTGTATTTTACCGAGGTTGTTTAGACGCTTGTCGATCATGGACTGCAAAATATCCGTTGTGAAACCGATTAACGCGCCGGAGAAAATGACCATTTGGATTACGGTGAGCACCATTTTAATCACAAAGCACGCCACGTCCTCGTCCGAATTGACGAAATCGTAAATCCCGTCCGAACACATCGTATAGGTGAAGATATATGCCAACTCGTCAAAGAACGGATTGCCCGACACAATGGACAATACCCCCGTAAACAGCAAAATCACCGCAAGATTGATGGCAATCAAAGACACGGCGATGGCAATTCTGGGGTGGGAATACCACAATAGCATCAGCTTGTTTGTTTTTTTCTTCTGCACGACAGCGCCTCCAAACACACGTATTTTTTTTATTATAGCATATATTTTTATAAAAGACAATATCGTTTATCCTCTTTTTATTGACATTTTTCGAGGCGAGTGCTACAATAATAACCGAGCCATTTATTTACGTACGTATTTTGTAGCCCTTTCAAACCAAGTTAAACGCGGTTTTGACGGCTAAGAAAAGGAGAAATTATGTTATCAAATCGTGTTATGCGTCTTATCACCAGCGTGCTGATACTTCTCGGCGTAGGCATTGTCGTCGTCGCCATCATTGCCCCGATTTTCGACGGGGGTAACTCTTCAGGCGTGGCAAGTTCCGGTATGTTTGGCAATATGTTAATGAGCTTTGGCGTCTGCCTCATACACCAAATCTGTTGGGACTTGTTGAACTTTTCCTTCCTCGAAAACGTCGTAGGCAGAACGATTAAGCGTATTTTGTTTATCGCCGTTCTTGCCTTTGCAGCTTTGATGGGATGTATGTTGTATTTTGATAACGTCCTCAATAATAACCACTCGCTTCGCGAGTTTACAAACGCAGGCGCGTTTGCTCAGGGCATGACAATCGCCTCGGCGTTAGCCCCTGTATCGGCGGCAATCTTCTGTCTGCTTGCCGACCGTATGTGCTGGGAGCGTGAATACGCCCCCTTCCTGCCCCTGTATAGTATGGGCGCAGCCCTTGCGGCAGGACTTGTGATTGCGTTCCTCGGCGAGAGCATGTGGGTCGCCGCTCCTATCGTTTTAATGATAGGCGGACTTGTCTTCTTCGTTGGCTACTGCGTTGTGAAGAAGACCTTTATCTACGGCGAAGAGGAATACGAGTACGTCAGAAGCGGCAGCAGCGGTTATAGCGGCGGTTATAGCGGTTATAGCGGCGGCAGCAGTAGCGGATACAGCGGATACAGCGACACGCCGCAGGACAACCGCAAGAGCGACGGCATCTTCCTCAATCAATTTGAGATAGGTATGTACCGCATCGCGGACAGCCACTCCCGCACCACCTCCCTTTCGCACGGTGCGTATCTGTCCTGCTCCGTTTATTCTTCCACCTATCCCGGCGGAGTGGATTTCAAGATTACGGGAACGGTAACCGTATACACCGACTACCTTACCCACCAAGCGGACGTAAGCGACATTCGTTCGGACGTGCAGAGAGAAATCTCGGATATTGCGAGATCGCTGAAGTCAGACGCAGAGAGCGAAATCCGCAGCCTGCGTGATCAATACACCGACTACGACGGCAGAATGAGTATCAGCGTCAGTTCGGACGTACGCTTTGAGCAACGTTAAATCTCACACGAAAAAAGAAAAAAGGCTTTACCTTGCGTGGTAAAGCCTTTTTATTATCCACAATTGTTTTTCGCATAGAAAAATGCGTATTCCCGTTTGAACCGTTCTAAGGCGCGCAGGTATTTTTCCGAAAGCGCTAAGGTATAGCGTTGCTTTTCGGTATAGGAGAGGGTTTCGTACAAGTCGTAATCGGTCAGCCGCCCGATGGCATCGCTAACCTCACCCTCGCTTAAAAGCAGAGTTTTTACACGCTCGTAAAAGGTGTCCACCTCCTCTTCGCCACGAATTTTCCTTTCAACTTCCATTGCAAAAAAGCGTTCCGCTTCCTGCGTGTTCACTCCGTTTTGCCTTGCAAGCTCCATCTTCGCCTGTTGTTCTATGCGATAACTTTCCCAAAAGTTTTCCTTCATTCTTTGCTTGGCTTGACGGGCAATCGTCCTTAAACTTCTACCTGCATTTTTCGACATTGTTCCACTCCTTTCCTTTAAAATCGCCAAAATCGTCTATTTTTTGCAAACAAAAAAGCTCACGGTTTCGTGAGCTTCTTTCGTTTAGTTTCTGCTTCTCTTTCTGGCAGCTTCGGACTTCTTCTTTTTTCTTACGGAAGGCTTTTCATAAAATTCCTTCTTTCTAAGATCGCCGATGATACCGTCGCGGGAGCACTTTCTCTTAAAACGACGCAACGCGCTTTCAACGTTCTCGTTTTCACCAACTTTCACCGTGGACATGACTTTTCAACCCTCCTTCGCCAACTGCACTTATTTCAACATTGTTATTATACCCGTTTCAGGAATGGCTGTCAAGTTTTTTTACGGCATTTTTTGGCATTTTACAAGAAAAACTTTTCTTCGACAAAATCGGTCAGGATACCCTCGAAGAAACTCAAGAAATCCGTTCAAAATCGCTAGCAGGGTGCTTACACCAAGGGCAAATAAAGTCATCGGGCAACGGTCCTTCGTGTACGTAGCCGCATACCTTGCACACCCATTTTTCCTGTGTGGGGGCTGCCTGCTTATCCTCGGCGTCTGCCGCCTTGGGGACAGCCTTCGTCTGCGGCTTGACTTCCGTTAAATACTGCTCGTAGGAAAGGCTCTTGTGGTCCGAAAGAGTTTTCGCCTCTATCACTTCCCCGACAAACAGCGTGTGCGTGCCGTAATCGTGCGCGCCCACCACCTTGCAGGACAAGTACGCGTTTGCGTTTTCGTAGATATAATACAAGCCGTTTTCGCTGCGAGGATATACCCTGCCTGCAAACTTATCGACGTCCTTGCCCGAGGCAAAGCCAAAGTGCTTAAAGAGCGCAAAGGGAGTATCTCTTTGCAGAATGGAAACGTTAAATTCTCCCGTGCGGGCAATCATACCTTCGGTATAGTTGCTCTTGTTGACGAACACGACCACCCTTGTAGGGTCGCTGGTCAGCATCTGCACCGTGTTCACGATACAGCCGTTGTCCTTTTCCCCCTCTTTCGCCGTCAAAACAAACAGCCCGTACGTAATTGCATACAGCGCTTTTTTATCCATAACACCCATTGTCCTATCCTATCCTTATACGTATTGTAGGGCGAGTTGCCCCGCCCTCGCTTTTTTATTTTATTGATTGAGCATTACACCCATCGAAAGCGCCTTACGCCTTCCACAATCCGTGCAGGTTGCAATACGCATACACGCCCACAACCTCGTCGCCCGCCTTCAGCGCAAACGCCACTTCGGGGGTATCGGTCGGCGCAAAGTATTTCACCTGATAGCCGTCCTTCGTTTCTACCGCTACCCATTCGATATAGTGCGCCTCGGTCGCAGGGTGCATTACGCTACCCACGGAAACGCGCAATCTACCGCATTTCTTTTCGACAACGGGTACGTGTTTTTCCACCGCCGCATCCGTCGAACAAGGAATCAGCTCCTTCCAACCTTCCAGTTTCAATTCCTCTTTCGAGAGGATTACCTTTTTGCAGTTTTCACATTGATAAAATTTCATAACCTTTCTCCTTATTAAGATTAAATCTTATTTATAGTATGGCATATAAACCTGCCTTTGTCAATAGTTTTTTGAAATATTATCCAATTTTATACAATTTTTTTTGCGTTTTTAAGCAAAAAGCATCTCACACGTAATAAATCCAGCCTTCCTTACGTGCTTTTGGCGCAGGCAAAGGTCCGTCCGCATAGCCGAGTACACAATGCCCGATGCCCTCCCATTCCCCTTCGATACCCAGGGAAGAAAGCAGCGATTTGCCGTATTCGGTCGCAAATTCCTCTTTCGCACGGTGAATCCAACAGCTACCCAACCCAAGCGCGTGCGCCGCGTTCATCATATTGCCCATGACGAGGCTGCCGTCATAGAGGTAGGTATTCACGGTAGGGTCTGCCAGCACCACCAACACCACGGGCGCGCCGTAGAAGGGATCAAAGCCCTCGTCCATGCCCAGTATCTTTGCATTGAGCTTGCGAAGTTCATCGCGTACCTGCGTATCGGTAATTGCCAGAATTTTTACAGGCTGGCGGTTTTTGCCCGTCGGGGCGTACGTGCCTGCTTTGAGCACGCAATCCACCAACTCCTTTTCCACGGGCTTTGCCAAATACTTTTTACAGCTTCTTCTTTCTATAATATTCTTTACAGTTTCATTCATTGCTTTTTCTCCTTAAAAACCATTGTACCACCAACGCGTTTTTTTGTCAATACTTGGGATAAAATCTTACAAAAAAACACCCTGAAACAGGGTGTTTTTGGCTGTTTTTTGCGTTTATTCCGCTACGTTTCTCGACATCTTTATCTTCTGCGAGATAAACGAGGGCAGATAGAAACAAGCAGGTACGATGATATACAATGCATAGATGATCAGCGTGATCCAAATTTTCTCCATGTCCCCGAAAATCGCAGGCAAGAAAGCGCTCGTTCCGCGGAAGAACATATAGTCCGCAGGCACGGTATAGTTCACGATGTTCGCAGGAATGGACAAAATCAACGTCGGTACGGCAGGCAGGAACAAGTCCCAAACGCTCTTGACGCGCGTGTACCGATGATATCCCGAAAGCAGCATCGTCAGGCAGGTGAACAGCATCACGGCGTGATAAATCATCGAATGCATTGCCGAGAAGGAAATAATCGAATAACGGTACAGCACCGTCATCGGATAGAAGAAGTTGACTGAGCCGCCAAGCAAGCCCAGCGTACAAACGTAGCCGCAAGCCGCAGTTTTTACCCTATCCTTGCCCCAGATGGCAAACGGCATCGCATACATGAAAATACTACAAGGATACAGGGGCAAAATTCCCGTTATTTCCAAACGCACCTCGTTGCCCGTCGTGCTCTCCCAAGTAATTTTTACCACTTCCAGCACCGTTACCGTCGCCCAAAGAATGATAAACAGGGTCTTTACAAGTTTCTCCTTCTTATGTACGAGAATTGCCGACACGATAACGATTGCCAAAATGATGCCCGCTACAATAAAATGCAAGGGGGTAAACATCGTCCCCGGCAACTGCTCCGCCGGTGCAAGCTTGTCCTTGTGTGTGAAAAAGTTTTGCAGTAAATAGCCAAAGTCCTTCATGCCTCTACTCCTTTCTTATTTGTAAACAACTGATACATTCCAAAGTTCGCCCAAAACATCAACGACGCTTGCGCTACGACCACGACTAACATATACAGCCCGTGCGAATAAACGAGCAAGTCGTCCAAAATCGGCAGTTTGAACGCATAATGCAGGAACATACAGTTGCTGCCCACCCATTCGTTGATGAAATACCCAACGACACACGCCAGTAGAATAAACGCTCCGTAGAAAATCGCGTCCTTGGCGCGCGGAGCGTACAGCCCCTTGATTAAGACCAACAAGCCCGTAAACGCCATCACCGTATGGTATAAAAGGCTGTGCAGACTTGCAGGGTGCCAAGCGGGATACAACGCAAGCGAAGTGGACGGATACAGCGTAAATAAGACCGCCGCCAAAATGCCGCCCATCGTTATGTACGCGTAGCCCATACGGGAGAGCCATTCCGCTTTCGCGCGGCGCATCCAAATCGCATAGATGAATAAGCTGCAATAATACAGCGGAACCCAAGTGTCCGTGCCGCCGCCCTTCGCTATACGCAGGGTGATTTTTAGCACCTCTACGCCGCTGACGATAATCGCTACCCAAAGCAGCAGTTTTTCCGTCTGCTTTTTCGTCAAGTCTCGGCAAAGGTACAGCCCTGCCGCCACCAACGCCGCAAAAATGCCAATAAAGAGGAAGTGCTCCCATGAAAATATCCCGGGGACTTGGTCCCACGTGTAATTGTCGTAAAAAAATCGGATTGCTAACATTTTCTAAATAATAGTTTTCTTTCGCTGTAAGCGAAAGAGGGCTAGCCCTGAAAAATTTTATTCGTTTTTAAACACCTGCTATTATAGGGGAAATATAAAAAATGTCAAGCGTTTTTATCCATCTTCGCGGTCATCCGCTTTGACAATATTTACAAACGCACCTTATCGCCGCCAAGTTGCAGGCGTAAACAGCACCAACATCGGGAAAATTTCCAACCTGCCTGCTAGCATATCGAACATATACACCACTTTGGAAAAATCGGTAAAGCCTGCGAAGTTGCCCATCGGCCCTACTACCTCACCGACGCCCGGCCCAACGTTGTTTAAGGTCGTGGCAACCGAAGTAAACGCCGTCGTAAAGTCCCCTTGCACCAAGGGATCAAAGGAAATGAGTAGTATAGAGGTGCAGAATATTAAGATAAACGCCACCAGGTATGCGTTTACGGAACGAACCACCTCGTGTTCTACCACTCTGCCGTCCATCATAATCTTCCTTACCTGCTTGGGGTGGAGCAATCTACCCACTTCGTGCGCACCACCCTTGGAAAGAATGATCCAACGGCTGAGCTTCATACCGCCGCACGTACTGCCAGCGCAGCCGCCGGTGAACATCAAGAGCATTAAAATTCCTATGGAAAGTTGCGGCCACAGACTGAAATCCACCTCGATCCCAAAGCCCGTAGTGGAAACGATAGAGGCGACGTAAAACGCCGACTGCCGCAGGGTATCCGCAAAACTGCCCTTCCCTTCAAAGTTGCCCATAAAATGCACGTTGAGAGAAATCGCCGTGATTGCCGTAAATACGATAATAATGAACGTCCGTACCTCTTCCGTCAACGCCTCCTTCGGCTTGCCGCAAAGCAACAGATAGTACGAAGTAAAGTTGATAGAGAACAAGAGCATAAACACCGTAAGCACGATTTGGATATACGGTCCGTACGCCATACCCTTTGAGGAAAAGGCAAAACCGCCCGTGCCCGCCGTGGCAAACGCCGTATGGAGCGCCTCAAACACAGTCATACCGCCGCAAAGCAGCATAATAAATTCCGCCACCGTCATCACGGAGTAGATCGCGTACAGAATAAACGCGGTTTGGCGTACTTTGGGTACTAATTTGGAAACGATAGGTCCGGGGCTTTCCGCCTTCATCATATGCATATTTTGCGCGCCCGAAAGGGGGAGAAACGCCATCACGAACACCAGCACCCCCATACCGCCTACCCAATGGGTAAAACTGCGCCACATCAAGAGGGACTTTGCCATGCCGTCGATTTGCTCGCCCGTGAAAATGCTTGCGCCTGTCGTGGTAAAGCCGGACACCGTTTCAAACAGCGCGTCGATAAAGCTATCCGCCGTCCCCGTCAACAGAAGCGGCAGAGCACCGAACAAACTCATCACAACCCAAGAGAGAGCAACGATAACAAACCCTTCCTTGGCGTACATATTCTTATTTTTTACCTTTGGAAGCACGCATAAACCGCCCAAACCGCCGCAAATCCCGATGCAGATGAGGAAGATAAACAACTCGTACCACTCCCCATAGCAAACGGCGGTGATCGCAGGCACAAGAAAGAAGATTGCCTCGAACACGAGCAGCGCGCCCAGCGTTTTGCGTATAACCGAAAAATTCATACGATTTTCGTCCTTTTTGTATTTTTACCGTCCGCCTGTTAAAAGGGCTGATCGGGAAGTTGTACCCCACCCCCCGAAACAGAGGGAGTAGGAGTAGAAGTATTCGGCTTTTCCGACGTAGAACAGCCAGCCAAACCGATTGCTAGCATTATCACAATGAACAATAAAAATTTCTTCATATTTTTTTCTTGATTCACAAATCCACGGCTGTTTAGCCATTACGCCAACGCATCTTCAATATCGAACAGCGCAACGTCCTTCGTTACCATAATCACCGAATCGCCCGCCAAAATACTGTCGTTGCCTCGGGGCAAAATCACTTTGCCGTCGCGTACGATAGACGCCACCAAAACCCCTTGTTTCCAAGGCAACTCGCTAATCGGCTTTCCGACGACCGCAGAGCCTTCTCGCACGATAAATTCCGCCGCTTCCACTTGGTCCTGCACCACGTTATAGAAGTTTTGCATATTGCTGCCGTGGACATTTTTCGCAGAGCGAACGTGCCGCAAAATGATGTCTGCCGTCAAATTCTTCGGGCAAACCACGGTGTCCAAATCCAACTTTGCCACAACACCGTCGTAATCGATGCGATTAATTTTGCTCACCAACTTTTTTACTCCCCATTCTTTCGCAAACAGCGAGAGCAAAATATTCTCCTCGTCCAAGCTCGCCAGAGCCACGAACGCCTCCGCCTTTTCAATCCCCTGTTCCTTTAACAGAGCATAATCGCTTGGATTCGCGTTGATAACGGTTGTTTTCGGGTACTTGGATGCAAACTCCTCGCACAGGTCGTGGTTTTTTTCGATTATCTTTAACGCAACGCTCGACCCTAATATATCGCAAAGATAACGGGTAATCACGCCGCCGCCGACAATCAGCGCATCCTTTACAGCGTGTCTTTTACGGCGGATTTTCGTCAAGAAATCAACAGCGTCCTTGGGCGTAGAAACAAAGGTCAGAACGTCCTTTTCTTCAAACACGGTATCGCCGTGGACGATATACGCTTCGTCCCCCCGTTCTACGGCGGCAAATTGTACGTTCGCGCGAAGCTTAGGCATAATCTCACGCACCGATTGCCCGACGAGCAGGTTTCCTGCACCAAGACGAATGGAAATCAATTCCACCTTGCCCTCGCCAAACGGCTCGATACGCACCGCCGACGGAAAACGCAATACTCTCGCAATCTCTTTCGCTGCTTCGTATTCAGGGTTGATAACGGCGGCAAGGTCAAGCTGCTTTTGCAAATATTGAGCCTCTTTGCTGTATTCGGGGTCTTTGATACGGGCTACCGTCTTGCAGTTCCCCTCTTTTTTGGCAATCATGCAACAGAGCAAATTGAGTTCATCCGAGTTGGTAACCGCAATCAACAAATCGGCGTCCGCGATGCCCGCCTCCTGCAGGACGGAGAAGGTTGCGCCGTTCCCGACCACCCCCATGACGTCGAATTGCGCCGTCGTTTCAGCAACCTTTTCCGCAGAAACGTCTACCACCACGACGTCGTTGTCGTCCGCATTCAATTTTCCTGCCAGCGAGTAGCCCACCCGTCCACAGCCGACGATAATGATTTTCATATTTTTCTCCTTTCCAGCGTAGAAATACTACCCCGTTTCTTAAGCCTCAAGCGTAGCTTGTTTTTTACGCAATATCCGCTCAACATTCCCTATTATGGCACAATTATCATCAAATGTCAAGTTTTTCAAAATGTTTCCTGCTTTAACCTTTCCATCTTCCGTATAAAGCACTTGACTTTAAAAAAAATATCGTCTATAATCATTTTATCGTGCCGTGGCACGCAAAACAAGAAGGACGGACGCTGGATTATGGAATGTAAAAATCTGTTTGACTGTATAGACGGCCTCTACGATAAATACGTCGATCTTTGGACAGAAATCTGCAATATGGAAACCCCTACAATGCATAAGGAGTTGGTGGATCGGCTCGGCAACTATTTCTTGAACTTTGCAAAGCAAAAGGGTTGGGAAACGGAAGTCTTTGAAAACCCCACCGGCAACGTCGTGTGTATGACCATGAACGCAAACGCAAGCAAAGAGCCCATCACCTTCTCCGGCCATATGGACACGGTGCACCCCGTCGGCTCTTTCGGATCGCCCGCCGTTAGAATGGACGAAAAAAATATCTACGGCCCTGGGGTATCCGACTGCAAAGGGGGCTTGGTTGCGGCGCTGCTCGCAATGGACGCCCTCGAAAAATGCGGCTTTTCCGATAGACCCGTACGCCTGCTGGTGCAGAGCGACGAAGAGGCTGGCAGCCGTCCCATCAACAAGCCGAGCATTGAATACATATGCGAAAAATCCAAGGATTCACGGGCGTTTTTTAACTTAGAGCCAAACGTCGCAGGCTCTGCCTGCGTACAGCGCAAGGGCATCATCACCTACACGATGAAGATTTGGGGGGTTGAGGCGCACTCTTCCCTTTGCGCGGTAAGCGGCGCTAACGCCATCGCCGAGGCGGCGCATAAGATTTTGGAGTTGGAAAAATGTAAGGACCACAACGGGATTACCTGCAACTGCGGCGTCATCTCTGGGGGAACGACGCACAATACCGTCCCTGGCTACTGCGAAGTTCGGGTGAACTTCCGTTTCACCTGCGCCAAAGAGCAAGAGGTGATTGCGCAGTATATGCAAGAACTTGAAAAGACCGTCTACGTTCCCGGCTGTAGAACGGAAATAGAGGTGTATGGTTCTCGTCCTGCTATGGAGCGAGTAGAAAGAAACCTCGAACTACTGGATACGGTGAATGGGATTTTTGAGAAAAATGGGTTGTCGACCTTCCAGCCGATTATGAAACAAGGCGGCTCGGACGCGTCGCAAATAACGACGGCAGGAATTCCTTGCTTAGACGGGTTTGGGGTACGCGGCGGAAACGTACACTCCCCGAACGAATTTGGAGTTTTAGAATCGCTGAGAGAGGCGGCAAAACGCTTGGCGGCAATCACCTATTCTCTCTAAACGGCTAACCAAAGCAATATAATCCGAATCAGCCCAAAAGACGTCTTTTGAACGCCTAAGCTGGCAAGACTTGAACCTATCAGTCTTAAAATGTTATTTTGTGCGCCTTCAAGACGGTTGCGCCCTTGCAGTATGGCTATACGGCAGCGGTCGCCACCGCCTAAATGCATCGCAAAATCCCTATTTTAAGATGCTTGCAGTTTTCACGAGCGCGAAATCTCTTAAATGAAAGGATTTTCGCGCAGGAATACCGTCCGTATTGCAAGAGAAAACCCTGCACGGTTAGGGGATTTCTCGCCGTCAAAACCTGAGAGGTTCAAATCTTGTCAGCTTATATGGCTTGTCGTCATCATAATACTTTGGTATAATTTCTTCCTTCGCACCAAAAATCATTTCAAAATCCTTCCTTTTGGGTGCGAAGCAATTTTATAGCGAGAAAATTTTCGTCCTTCTACAAGGCGAAAGCCGCAGGTAAACCTGCGCGGTTTATCAAGGATTTCTACGAAGTAGTAGGCAAAATTTACCGCTAAAAATCTTGGTTCGGATTATATTGTTTTGGTTAAGGGCAGCGGACAATCCGCCGCCCTCTTTTTTGTTGTAAGCCTAACCTTTCGCCGTCGCAACGCCCGTTCCTATCGTACGGCATAACCTATTACGACCTCTACCTCATAACAACTACCCGTACAAGAAAAAAGGACAGGTAAAACCTATCCTTTTTGCTATCGAATTCCAAACAGCGATGCTTTTTATACTTTGTGTTTTCCTATCACGCACTATCGCCACAATGCATTACATTGCGTTTCTTCTTGCTTTTAACAAGGCAAAATGGCAGCAATTAAAGACAACCAACGCAATCAAAATAATCCAGTACCACGCCGTCAAAGTGTTGCGTTCGCCCTGCTCCATGCTGATACCACCGCCCGATACATAGTCAACAGTACCCGTATCAAACATCACGGCAAACACAATCGTAGTCGCCAACGCCGCCAATGAAGAAATAAGTATAACAAAATCAAACGTCCCTGAGCGGTGTTTGTGGCGCAAACATATGGTAGCAATAGAAATAACCAAGAATGCAATAACGGCAATCCCGTAAACACGCCACTCGAAATCGTTATACATATTCCGAGTTTTTGTTTCGTATAAATCTACACTGTCGCCAAAAGGTTTGCCCGTTTCCCAGATTAACCCCCCCGAACTACGTTTTGCAAGCGGCGCACCGAGTATCAAAATCAAAATCGGCACAAGCCCACAAATCAAAGGAATGAGTAAATCCTTATAACTAACGGACTTTAATGGTTGCTTATTATCGTAATCTTCTTTAACGACGGAAAGGCTCTCTTCGCCTGTTTCATTATCGGCATTCCAGTTCATAATCCACGCTCCTTATGCCATTTCCTTGAAAGAATTAAGCACCGCAACCAATTCTTCCGCTTGCTTGATGATGGTCGCAAATTCTTGCGTATCGAGATAAAAACCTTGATTGTCGTTGACGGGAATACCGTACATAAAATTGTCGTCTTTTAAGGTAAATTGAACAACAAGCACGGTGAGCATATCTCTCGTCCCCACTTGCTTGACGTCTTTTATCATATCAACGCTTACAATGTCGGAATAATCGAAAATCTTAAAATGGTCTTCCAAAAGTTCTGCAAACGCCAAACGTTTATTTTCTCCGTCAATCCACAAATGTATATTGTCGGGCGCGGCGAAATCATTTCTATATTCAATAAACTTATGACCAAACGCCGATATGTGTTTACTGACAACAAACGCATTCTTTTGCAATTCTTCGGTATATTTTTCAATTCGTTCTTTGGCAATTGCGGTGTTCGTCGCCATTTCTACGTAATTTTTGTTCAGCACCCTGATGAGATTCACCGTCCAAAATATCATTACTACAGAAACCAACGCTAATAAATAGCCAAAGATTTGTTCTAAAAGGATTGCAATACAAAGCGACAGCAACAACAAGAATATATAAAGGACTAACATTCCAACGCGCCCTCGCAAGCCTTTCTTATAGCCAGCCATTTCCCTATACATAACGCCCCTCCAAAATAAATTTTATACCAATATTATACGGAACAATTTGTTCCAAGTCAAGTATTTTGGAACAAATTGTTCTAAAATAATAGTATGCAAAATAATTTCTCGGAACAATTAAACAATTTGCGTATTGAAAGCAATCTTTCTCGCGCACAACTCGCAAAACAATTAAACGTTTCCGTACGATTGATTTCTTACTGGGAAACAGGAAAAAGAGAATGCGATTTTGATATGCTTATAAAAATAGCCGACTTGTTTTCAGTTAGTATAGACTATTTGTTGGGAAGAAAGGACTATTAGCCACCCGTAAGTCGCTTAAAAATGCTTTTAATAAGAAATAAATCTCGCGCGAATGAGTTCAAATCAATCTGTGAGGCATTACAGTTAATAGTAAGTCCACCCTTCTTACAAAAAAACCGTCCTTCTAAGGACGGTTTTTCGTTTTCTTTTTATCGTTTATAACAGTAATAGTCTTTGCTCAAAGACAAAAAAGCGGTCTCATTTGTAGACGAATTAGACACGTTAAACGGAGTCCCACCCGTCTTATTTTCCCAATCCATTTTGCTCGCCGTGTAATACCAATCCGAGGTCGCTTGGAAGGAAATGCTCTGCAAAGCATAACAGTCAGCGAAGGCGGAAGAACCGATATATTCCACGCCGACACCAATTTCCACCGTCGTCAAGGCGATACAATTCTTGAACGCATACAAACCGATACGAACGACGCTGTCGGGAATGACCACGCTTTTCAAGCTGCCACATTTGTAAAACGCATAGTCCTCGATGGTTTCCACGCCCTCCCCGATGACCAAGTTCGTCAGCGCTTCACAGCCGGAAAACGACCTCTCCCCGATACGGACGACGCCGTCCCCGATGACCAAACTCTTCAAACTGGCGCAATTATAGAACGCCTCGTCGCTGATACTCTCCACGCTGTCGGGAATGGTCAGATTTTCAATAAGCGCATTGTCTACGTACAAGTTCTTAGCGCGATATACGGGGTTGGAAGAAGAGTTTTCAAACAGAATAGCACACCAAGCGGCAATATCCGTAATATACACTTTCGCCAAGTCGCCGCACGCCTCGAACGCAAATTCGCCAATCCGTTTCATACTGCCGGGAATACCCACACTCTCCAAACCGCCACAGTTGTAGAACGCCTTATAGCCGATACTCTCTACTCGGCTGGGAAGTTGCAAGGTTTTTAAACTGCCGCAATCCTGGAACGCATACTCGCCGATGCTCTCCAAGCCCTCTCCAATCGTCAAACTGGATAAGCCGACGCAACTATAAAACGCATAATTGCCGATACGCTTCACGCCGTTTCCAATCGTCAAACCAGACAAACGAAGGCAGGTACTAAATGCCGAAGCGCCGATGCTTTCCACGCTGTCGGGAATCGCCAACTGTAAAAGCCCGCTGCAATCTCGGAAAGCGTAATCCCCTATCGTCTTCACGCCGCCGCCGATTTCTAAGTCCATTAAGGAACTACATTTAGAGAAAGCGTACGCCCCGATGCTTTCCACGCTATCGGGAATGACCAACTCCATCAATGCGCCACATTCAAAAAATGCGTAATCGTCAATGCTTTTCACGCCCTCGAAAAGAACCACGTCCGCCAGTCTGCTACATCCTGCAAACGCTCTGCAAGCAATCCTATCCACGCCGCTCGGGATTTCCACGCCCGTCAAATTGCTACATGCGGCAAAGGCATAATCCCCGATATACGTCGTGCCGTCAGGGATTTCCACGCTTATCAAACCGTCACAATTTGCAAACGCATATTCGCCGATGCTTTCCACGCCGTCGCAAAGCGACACGTTGGTCAAACTGCGGCAAGACCAAAACGCCCGATCGCCGATACTTTTCACTCCGTCGCCCATGACTACGTTCGTCAAGCCGCTGCAAATACTAAACGCCGAATACCCGATACGCGTCGTGCTGTCGGGGATTTCCACGCTGGTTAAATCTCTACAGTAATAGAACGCATAATCCCCGATGATTTTACACGTATCCTCTATCTTCGCCGTTGTGATATGAGAGTTCTCCACGCCAGCCAAATACAGATACGGATTCTGGCTATTCCCTAAATATTTCAGCCCGTCCTTTACGTAATACTCCAAACTAATACAACCCAAAAAAGCGTAATCCTCGATACTTTCCACGCTGTCGGGGATTTCCACGCTGGTCAATCTTTTGCAATACGCAAACGCCGACTCCCTGATGGCTGAAACGCCGTCCGGAATGAGGATTTCCGTGGCGGTATGGTCCTTGATACCCGTAATCACGCAGCCACTTTCCGTATAGGTAAAATAGAAATCTTCCATCTTGTCTTTGACGTTCGATACGGGCGTGTCGGTAATCCCGCCGCCTATCGAGCCGCTATCGCCGCTGCCGTCGGACGAATGACGCCCGCCGTCGCACGCCGAAAAACCAAACGCGCAAGCGAGCGCTGCCGCCGCCGTAAACAGGAAACACAACCTTTTTTTCACAGTATCTACCTCCGCAAGGTGAGAAAATTTCGTATATGGAATTATTGTATCACCTTTTTTTACTTCCGTCAATAACATTGCATGGAAAACTTTTTGCAAAGCAAAAACCGCCCTTTTTAGGACGGTTTTACCTATGAGGGCACTCAGCGTTATTTTTTGCTTTTGAACGCATACCTGCCCCTGCCTTATCGTCTTCTTCTACCGAACAACGACAATACGACCAACAGAAAACGCAGAAAGTACAACAGCGAGGTCGCAAGCGCCGCCACGTAGGTGAGCGCCGCCGCATCCAACACTTTGTCTGCACCGCGCAGCTCCTCGTTTGTCAAAACGCCCTGCTCTCTAAGCATCTTCTTCGCACGGCGAGAGGCGTTGTATTCCACGGGCAGCGTAATCAACTGGAACAGCGTTGCCGCCCCGTACAGGGCTACGCCGATAATCGCTACCGTAAAACCGATAGAGGCGTTGGGGGTTAATGAAAACAGGTCTAACACCATTCCTATCAATACCAAGGGCAACGCCAACCGAGAACCGATGTTCACCACGGGTACGAGCGCCGTACGCACACGGTATGGAAAGTACCCTTTCTTCTTTTGCGCCACGTGTCCCACTTCGTGCGCCGCCACGGCTACCGCGCCCACAGACGCGCTGCCATACGTGCTTTCAGAGAGATTGACCACGCCCTTCGTCGGGTGATAATGGTCGGTGAGCGTACCGCTTACCTTGCCTACCTCAATCTCCCGAGCGTCAGCCGCAGCAAGCAGTTTTTTGGCGGTGTCATAGCCCGTCATACCACTCTGACAGCGTACGCCCGAATAAGCACGGAAAGTCGAGGATACCTTATAACTGGCATACGCCGAAAACAAAGCGCATACCGCCAACCCGATTAGAAAATAAATATATTCGTCTAAATACATATCTACACCCCCGTGATGAAAGTAATAAGTAAGAGTGAAAAGTGAAAAAGTGTAGGACGGATTACAGGTCTACCGCAAAGGGGTATAATTCGGATTTGGACACCCCCCTATCCTTTGCCGCTTTTTTCAGCGCCTCTTTCTTAGGAAAGCCCGCCGCCATATAATGGCGGATATGCTCCGTTTCCGTCAAGGCGTTTAAGGGGTTTTCCCCTTCCTTCGCGCCTTCGACCAGCAAAACGTATTCCCCGCGCTTTTCCCCTGCCAAGCCCTCGGCAAGGTGGAAGTGTTGCGCTTCCTCGTGGATTTTCGTAATCTCGCGTACGGCAACGGCGGCACGGTCGCCAAATACTTCGTACATCGCCGCCACGTCCTTGTCTACGTCCTGCGGCGCACAATGGAACGCCAAGGTCATCGTCAAATCCTTGTATTTTTCCAGTTGTTTTAACTTTTCCCCTTTTTTGTCGGGAAGAAACCCGATAAACGCAAATTGATCGGCAGGCAGCGCGGAAAGCACCAACGCCGCTATAAACGCGCACGCCCCGGGAATGAGGGTGTACGGCTCGTTCGCCTCACGCAAAATGCGGCAAACGACGTTGCCGGGGTCGGATACGACGGGCGTACCCGCATCGGATACTACCGCTACCTTTTTCCCCTCTCTCGACGCCTCTAAAATCCTTTGCGCCGCCTCCGTTTCGTTGAACTTATGGCAGGCAAACAACGGCTTTTTGATTTCGTATGCATTGAGCAGTTTTAAGGTATGCCGCGTGTCCTCACAAAAAATCACGTCCGCCTCTTTCAACGTTTCCAACGCGCGCAGGGTAATGTCCTTTAAGTTGCCTATCGGCGTCGCCACGAAACCAACCATGCTTATTCCTCCCCCTGCGAAGCGAGCTGCGCCTCTCTGTCCGCAATCGAAAGCGCCTCTACCATCGACCCGATGTCCCCCATCATAAAGGCGTCTAAATTGTATTGACTGAGCCCAATTCTATGGTCGGTGATACGGCTTTGGGGGAAGTTGTAGGTGCGGATGCGTTCGCTTCTGTCGCCGCTTCCCACCATGCTGCGGCGGTTTTCTTCACGCGCCTTCGCGCTCTGACCGTTGTAAAAGTCGTAGATACGCGAACGAAGTACCTTAAAGGCACGCTCCTTGTTTTTGAGCTGCGAACGTTCGTCTTGACAGGTAACGACAATCCCCGTCGGGAAGTGAGTAATACGCACCGCCGAGGCTACTTTGTTGACGTTCTGACCGCCTGCGCCGCCCGAATGGAAAATGTCGATACGAATGTCCTTGTCGGAGATTTCCACCTCGACCTCTTCCGCCTCGGGAAGTACCGCAACCGTCGCCGCCGAGGTGTGAATTCTGCCCTGCGTTTCGGTGGCAGGTACGCGTTGCACGCGGTGCACGCCGCTTTCGTATTTTAAGAGTTTGTATGCGCCCGCACCGGAAACGGAATAAATGGCTTCCTTCATACCGCCGAGTTCCGTGGGGCTAACCTCAATCTCTTCCACACGCAACCGCCTTGCCGCGCAGAAGTTCAAATACATTCTGCAAAGCTCGGCGGCAAACAGAGCCGCCTCCTCACCGCCCGTGCCGGCACGGATTTCCAAAATACAGTTCTTTTCGTCGTTTTTATCCTTAGGCAACAATAAAACTTTCAGTTCCCCGTGCAACGCGGTAAGCCGTTCTTTGCAGACATACCCCTCGTCAAGGAGCATTTTTTTCATCTCCCCGTCCGTTTCCTCTTCCGCCAAAGCAAAGGCGTCGTCCATCTGCCGCTTACATTCGAGGTATTCGCGGTACTTGTCTGCCGTTTCGGAAAGGTCGGCGTGTTCCTTGGAATATTTTTGCCATACGCTCATGTCCGCGATGACGTCGGGATTTAACAGCTGCTCGGATAAAAACTCCGCACGCTTTAAAATATCGTCCAGTTTTTTCAGCATAAAACACGCTCCTTTGTGGCAGAGCCACGGAATCAAGTGAATTGAAAACTACGTTTTCGTGAATTGCATACTGTGTATGCGTGAATTGTTTTGCGCGGCAAAACGTGAATTGATTGCCTATGGCAATCGTTGCGGAAGTATTTAAATGATTCCATAACGCAAGGCAAAGCCTTGCAATTCACGAACGCGTACAGCGTTCTATTCACGACGGCTATGCCGTCAATTCACGATTTGTGAAACAAATCAATTCACCGCAAATAAAGCGAATTTCGCGGCGTAGATGCAAGCAAGACAAGGAGAACTGAGTACCCCGACGGGAGTGTACTAACCGTACACGAGCGAGGGGCACGCAAGTTCGACGAAGTATTGCGCCGCATATACGTCGTGAAAACTAAAAGATGGCTTTTACAAAACGATCTTTCCCCGCCAAATCTTTCATAATCATCGTGTACTCGGCGTGCTTGAACAATCTAGCAACCTCGGTGGCTTGCCCGTCGCCCACTTCCAAAATCACGATACCGCCGCGCGCAAGGCACTTGGGCGCATCTTTGGCGATGCGACGATAATAGTCCAAGCCGTCCTCGCCGCCGTCCAACGCCAAATGCGGTTCATATTCCTTGACTTCCTTTTGCAAGCCCGCAATATCCGCCGTCGGGATATAGGGAGGGTTGGAAACGATTACGTCAAATCTTCCGCGAATACGGCCAAAAAGGTCGGATTTGACAAAGCGTACGTTCGCCTCGTTCGCCTCCGCATTCTCTTTGGCGAGCGCAAGCGCTCCGTCGGAAATATCACTCGCCGTAACGGCAGCGTTGATTCCACGCTTTTCCAGCTCCTTTGCTATTGCAATGGCAATCGCGCCGCTGCCCGTGCAAAGGTCTAAAATTTGACAATCGTCATTCACGCCGTTGACGACGTGCAATACGAGCTCTTCCGTTTCGGGGCGGGGGATTAACACCCTTTCGTCGACCTTGATGGTGTAGCCGTAAAAATCGGTGTCGCCAAAGATATACCAAAGCGGTCTACCCGTCAAGCGTTCCTCGACGACAGAGAAGATTTGCTGTACTTCCGCACGCTTTAAGATCCGTTCTTCGCCGCCCGCGATTGCGCTTTTAGGAATGGAGAGTTTTAAGGCAAAAATCCACTCTGCCTCCTCCTCGTCAATCTGCGCCTGCGCAAAACGTTTCTTCGTATGTTTCAGGATTTCCGTCAACTTGCCGCCGATCGGAAACATTTTTTCAGGGATATTTTCGTCCGCGTCCATCGCCTGCACCGTACGGAAAGCAGCAATCGCGCACTCAATCATATCGTCGGTCGGTTCTTTGGTCGTCAAGCGTTGCAGCAGCAAACCGGGCCACTTAAAGACGTACAAAATCTTTGCATCCGATTTTGCCAGCAGCCGCAGGATTTCGTACGATAAGCCTGCAATCAACGGCAGCAATAAGACTTTTAAGCCAAGGCGAATCACGTCGTTGACCGTGTCGTTTCCCACGTACAGCCACTCTGCCGCCGCATAGTTCGCCAACGAGCCGATGATAATCGAAACGAAGATTACGATGAATAAGAAGGTCGTACCGCAACGGTCGTGCACACGGCTGCACCCTCTAACGTTCTCCACCGTCAGCTCCAAGCCACGCTCTACACAAGTAATCGTCTTATGCTCTGCCCCGTGATACATGTAGGTACGACGAAGGGTTTTGGAGATGGTAATCAGCGTGATATACGCAATAAAAATCACCAACCGAACGCCCCCCTCAACGAGGTTGAACCATAAAAGGTTTAAGTCTTTTGGATTTTCTCCCCAGCCCACCCAACGGGAAATCGCCTTGGTGAGTAGTTGCGGCAAAAACAAAAACAGCGCGAACGCAAACAGAATGGCAAGCGCGATGGAGACGAAATCCACCACCGAACTCATAGACACCTTGTGTTTTTCTTCCAGCCATTTTTCCGCTTTCGAGGCAGTTTCTTCCTCCTCGACGGCAACGTCTGCGCTGCGCATCAGCACTTTAAAGCCAAGGGTCAGCGATTCTACAAAGTTCACCACCCCTCGAATCAAGGGAAAGCGGGAGAATCTGCTTCGTTTTTCGGGGGGCGTGATGCGCTTGGATTCGATCTGCACCTTTCCGTCGGGGTCGCGCACCGCAGTTGCGTACGCCGTCCTTCCCTTCAGCATCAAGCCTTCCATAACCGCTTGCCCACCGATATAGGTTTTTTGGATTTTTTCTTTTTTCATATATCTCTACCTTCCCCCACGCGCCTACGCGCGTAGAAAATCACGCGCCTAAGCGCAATTGTTGATTAAGATACACGCAAGGAAATTCCTTGCGGAAGTGAATTGAAAACTACGTTTTCGTGAATTGCATACTGTGTATGCGTGAATTGTTTTGCGTGGCAAAACGTGAATTGATTGCCTATGGCAATCGTTGCGGAAATATTTTAATGATTCCATAACGCAAGGCGCAGCCTTGCAATTCACGAACGCGTACAGCGTTCTATTCACGACGGCTATGCCGTCAATTCACGCGATACGTTATCGCAATTCACGCGCGCCAAGGCGCGCAGGTTTGACGCCGTATTGCGCAGCAGCCCTTGCGATTTTAAGTCGCAGTTGCAAGCAAGGCAAGAAGAACCGAGCACCTCGACGGGAGTGTACTAGCCGTACACGAGCGAGAGGCGCGCAGGCTCGACGAAGTATTGCGCCGCAAATCCGACTTAAAAAAAAAGGGATTTAAGGGACAAGCCCTCAAATCCCGACCAGTCGAAACCATTACATACCGTATCTCTTTTTGAATTTATCGATACGTCCACCGGTATCAACTAACTTCTGCTTGCCCGTGAAGAAAGGGTGGCAGTTGCTGCAAATATCTACCTTCATAACGTCGCCGTCTCTCGTCGTACCCGTTTTGAACGTAGCGCCGCACGCGCAAGTCACAGTCACTTCGTGATATTTGGGATGAATCTCAGCCTTCATTCTTTTCACCTCGCTGTTTTTTCTATCAAATGCCCTACTATTATACCCCGATTTTTTTCTTCCGTCAACTGTTTTTGTGTTATTTACAAAAAATAGTTGCAAATTTTCCAAAAATAAGATATACTATCCTCAACGAGGTGTTTTTATGAAAATTTGGCAACTTGCATCCCCTAAAAACTTACAAAGGAGCACCGCGCCCGACCTGAAGATCAGCGAAAATACGGCGAAGGTTAAGGTTATGAAAGCGTTGCTTTCCGAGGCCGACGTTGCCTCTTACGCAGGCTCGCTCAAGACCAAGTACCCTTTGGTGCTGGGCAGATATGCTCTTGGTCAAATTACGGAAGCAGGCGAATCGTCCTTTATGAAAAAGGGGGATCGGGTATATTTGGCTCACTCCTTTGAAGACGAACTTTCTCCCGACGGCACGCAGACCGCCGGGCAGACGGTGGACGGCTATTACCGCGATTTCGTACTGGTAGACGAAAACCAGGCGTACGTACTCCCCCCTTCCGTTTCGGACGAAGCCGCTTTCTTGATTGACGCCGTGGCTTTGGCAGAACGAGTGGTCGAAGAAATGGACTTGAAGATCGGACAGCATATTTTGGTAATGGGCGGCGGCCTGTACGGCAACGTCCTTTGCCAAATCTTAATCTACCACCGCGCCGTACCCATCTTGGTAGACAACAACCAAGAACGACTGTCGCGCGCAAAGAAATGCGGTATTTATTACACCCTGCCCTTCGACGAAACCTTAAAGGAAAATATTATGAAGGTGACGGGCGGCAAGTGCGCAGACGGCGCGATTTACCTTGCGTTTAATAACCGTATCGAGCCCTCTTCCGTCTTCAATTTCTTGGCAAAAAATACGACGGCGACCTTCTGTTCTTTGTTGGAAAAACCGCTGACGGTAAACCTTGAAAACGCCCTGAAAAACAACATCACGGTGAAAGGCATAACGGAATGCAGAGAACACATTTCTTCTGCCATCAATATCCTTGCCAACAAAGCGGTAAGTTTTTCGGAATTCCCCTACTTTACCTATCAGGAAGAGGCTTTGCCTGAAAAGATGAAGGAATACGCAGAGATCCTCTCTTCGGGCGGCAGCCTCCCCGAACAGTTGGACGTGTTCCGCTTTATCTTCTAAGGAGTTTCTATGAAATACATGATTGCCTCGGACGTCCATGGATCGTCCTACTGGTGTGAACAATTATTAAAATGCTTTGACGGTTCGGGCGCAGAAAAGTTGCTGCTCGTGGGGGATTTGCTCTACCACGGCCCTCGCAACGCTTTCCCCCAAAAGTACGATACGAAGCTCGTCTATGAACAGCTGAACGAGCGCAAGGACGTCTTGCTGTGCGTGCGCGGCAACTGCGACAGCGAAGTCGACCAAATGGTGCTGGATTTCCCCATGATGGACGATTACCGCGTATTGCCGCTGGGGGAGAGAACGCTGTATTTGACGCACGGGCACTTGCACGATGCGCAAAAGCCGCCTATCCCTTTACAAGCAGGCGATTTGCAGGTGAACGGACATTTCCACGTCCCCACCTTTAAGACGCTGGAAAACGGCGTTTTGTATGCGAATTGCGGTTCGGTGGGCTTGCCGAAGGACGGCTCTCCGCATAGTTGTATGCTGCTGACGGAAGAGAGCATCGAATGGATCGACCTTTCGACCGGCAAAGCGTTCCACAAACAAAGACTGTAATCGAAAACGCAACAAAAAACACTCGGAAGTTTTAACTCCGAGTGTTTTTGATTTACGCGCCGTCGGGCGCTTTGTTCTTTTGTTTGAGCCGTTTGTACCTATCTTAAAGCAAAAAGAAATAAGCGCAGGTTCTTGATTTCCAAGCATTGGGTTTTAAAGAAGTATGATGGATAATAAAACTACCAAGAAAGCCCAAGAAAAAAGTAAGCAAGAAACGCACAAGATTATTCCACCCTCAACATTCTGTATCCAACGCCGATGTGCGTTTGGATATACTGCGGTGTATCGGGTGTTGCTTCGATCTTTTTGCGGAGTGTTGCCATAAAGACACGGAGAGAGGCTACGTTATTCTCCCACGCCGCGC
>JAFQVL010000072.1 GCA_017408045.1 Clostridia bacterium
CCTATGCAGAAGGCGGCGCGATTATGTTTAAATTTGGAAACAATGGGGGATAATGGTAGTATGATTAAGCCTAAAAAGAACCTTCAAGACGTAAAGCAACTGGTGCAAAGCTATCTTTCCAAGCGGATTGCCGTCAAGGTCAACCTTGGAAGAAATAAGAGTATGGAATTCGTTGGAACGCTCTCCAACGTCTATCCCGCCCTCTTTGCGATTACCCCCGATGAAAAAGACTTTCGCGGAAAAACGGTGTATTCCTATTCCGACGTGCTGTGCGGCACGGTGAAACTAAAGAAGATTTCTTAAGCAACTAAGTTTACCCTATGGGTAAGTGAAGTTATCCTGCAGATAGTGAAGTTCATTTCATGAGTGAAGTTTCGCCTAGGGCGAAGTTATGGGGTAAACTTAACTTCACTGTGCGCAAGCACAACTTCACTGTGAGTAATCACAACTTCACTTTCGTCACTACGAAAACTTCACTAAAAAAAGAGCCTCTACGGCTCTTTTTTTCTTATTTCAACACTAAATGGCAGGGAAGCCCATTTTCATAAATGGGGGACATTTCCCCTTGTATGAGCGGCATAGCGTATTTGATATACTCTTCCGTCAACCCCGTGCCGTCCTCATGAATCCAAGACAGAGGAACGGTTTTTTCCATATTTGCAATCTTGTCAATCTCTGCAATCGACACACCGCAACGGTAAGGCACATTCGACGTACGCGTGAAAATAGCGGCTACGCCCGTGCGGCCTGCAAGCGCCGCTTTCACCGCGCCCATGCCTACCTCGTACGCCTCCTCAACGTCCGTTGCGCTGGACAAATGCGCCGCGCAACGCTGCAAGGTAGACAGCTCGATGGCGCGCGTCTTTATCGACAGCCTATGTGCCATTTCATTCGCCAAGAACAGTGCCGTACCCGTCAACTGCTTATGCCCGAATACGTCCTCTTTCTGATCTGCCGATGCAAGTTCGCATACGTATCTGCCGTCCGCAAGCTTTACCCCCTCGGATACCGCAACCACAAGCGCTTTTTTCCTCTTTAAAAGGGTGGCAACTTTCTCCACAAATCCGTCCATAGAGAAGGGAACTTCGGGCAAGAAAATCATATCCGCGCCCTCGCAATCTTCCCCCTTCGCCAAAGCCGCCGCCGCCGTCAGCCAGCCTGCGTTTCTGCCCATAATCTCCACCACGGTCAAAGCCTCCGCCTCGTAGATACTGCAATCACGCACCAACTCTTTAATCGTCGTTGCGACAAACTTTGCCGCGCTACCATACCCGGGGGTATGGTCGGTTTCCGTCAGGTCGTTGTCAATCGTTTTCGGTACGCCGACAAATCGAATACCGCTGCCGATTTTTGCCGCGTATGCAGACAGCTTTGCCACCGTGTCCATGCTGTCGTTGCCCCCTATGTAGAAAAAGCAATCAATCGAATATTTCTCCAGTACGGAAAAAATCTTTTCGTATTCTTCCTCGCATTTTTCCACCGATTTCAGCTTATAACGACAGCTGCCCAAATAACAGGCAGGCGTGTGCTTTAACAACTCGATTTCCCTCTCGCTTTTCAAGAGGTCGTTTAAGACAACCAATCTCTCTTTCAGCAAGCCGCTGATGCCGTTGCGCATACCGTATACTTTTTCTGCGCCTGCCGCTACCGCCGCCGCATACACCCCTGCTAAGCTCGCATTGATAACGGACGTAGGGCCGCCTGACTGTCCTACTACTACGTTCATTCTCTTTCTCCTTTGCTTCTTTTATCCCGACGACTTATATAAATTATATAACGCTTGACAAGAAATGTCAAGCGTTATGGTTTGCCCTTCTATACTATTACAGCAGATCGCGCAGGAAAGCCTCCTCGCTGCCGTCTAACACAGATGAAAATCGAACCGATAAGCAAGGATTCACCTTTTCCCCGTCGTAATTTTCGAGCATGTAGTCGTGCCCACTCTTATAATTCTCGCCAGCAAAGTCCTCTAACTGATACTAGGACAGGTTGATACAATAATTGATAACGGGATTTGCATTCATAAGCGCGCCTTGATAAAATTTTTCCGTTCCTTATAGATTGTCAATAGTATAACACCTTCCCTTGTCAAGGGGTGTTAAATGGATAACATCAAATTCGCCGTCGCGCGGTTGGTGGCAATTGGAATATCGTACACCACCGCAATCCTAAGCAACGCCTTTACGTCAGGGTCGTGCGGCTGAGCAGAGAGTGGGTCCCAAAAAAACACCACCATATCCACCGCTTTTTCCGCCATCTTTGCGCCAATCTGTAAATCCCCGCCGAGCGGCCCAGACAGGTAGCCCTTCACCTCTAAGCCCGTCGCCTCGGAAATCAGCCTTGCCGTCGTGCCCGTGCCGCAAAGCTTATAGCCCTGCAACACCTCTTTGTGTTGCAACGCCCAATTTACCATTTCGTGCTTTTTGCCGTCGTGCGCAATCAGCGCAATCGTCTTTTGTTTTTTCGCCATAACTTTTCCCTCCGTTCTTCTTCTCTATTATAACAAAAAAAGGCGGAAAGTCAACGCCTTCCGCCTAAAAATCTTTTTAAAAAGCAGGGATTACGCCAAAGTTTTGCCCTGCAATCCCCGACTTCGTTTTAACAAAATTTAGCCAAGCAAAATATCCATCGCAAACATCAGGCAAAAGCCCACCAAAAGCGCGTAGGTTGCGCCGCGCTCCATGCCGTGGGCGTGCGTTTCGGGAATCATCTCGTCGCTGATGACGTACAGCATCGTTCCCCCCGCAAACGCCAACGCAAAGGGCAAAATCACCTTCGCGATTTTCACCGCAAAATACCCTATCAACGTGCCCGCCACCTCGACCAAGCCCGTTGCCAGCGCGCAAAGAAAGGTGCGTTTTTTGGATACCCCTGCCGCCAACATCGGCCCGATAATCACCATTCCTTCGGGGATATTTTGCAGGGCAATACCGCCTGCGATAATCAACGCTTGCGCCGTGTTGTCCGACCCAAAGCCAACGCCAGCCGCAATCCCTTCGGGCAGGTTGTGAATGGCAATCGCCAATACGAACAGCAATACCCTATTCAAATTTGCGTTCGAGTGCGCCTCGCTGTCTGCCCCCACCAGCCTATGCAAATGCGGAACGGCGTGGTCGGTCAGGTTCAATGAGAGCGCACCCACGAAAATCCCCCCGATCGTAATCAAAAGCGCCCAGCCTAAGCCGTAGGTAGCTTCGCCACTCGAAAAGGAAGGCTCGATAAGCCCAAACACCGCCGCAGCCAGCATGACGCCAGCCGCAAAGGACAGGACGATATCCGAAAATTTGTGCGTAAGATTTTTAAATATAAAACCGAGCAGCGCTCCGATTACGGTTGCCCCACCGACGCCCAGCGCGGTCAAAATTACCATATCCATAGTACACCTCTTATAACCAAAGCAATATAATGTTTTGGTATAATATAGTATAGCATTTTTCTATAAAACTGTCAATCATCAAAGAAGAAAACGCCCAAAAATAGGCGTTTTCTTTTCGTTATTCTTCTAAATTTTTGACGACGTCTTCTGCAATTTGTTCGCCCATCAAACCACATTCCTGCAACAATTCCTGCAAAGAACCGTGGCGAATGTAGCCCTCAATCGCGCGAATACGCACCTTCCTCTCGCTTGCCGAAAGGGCGACCGCGATTTTTTCCGCAATACCACCGCTTAAAATCCCTTCCTCGACCACGTACACGAGCTTCGCCGAGGCAGTCAAGCCTTCCAGAGCCGCAAAATCAAGAGGATAAATCTTCTTCAACTTAACCATACCTACTGAGTATTTGCCCTCTAACAGCCGCAGCGCGCGGTACGTTTCATAACAAATTCTGCCGTAGGAAATCAGGACGATATCGGCGTTTTCCACGCCCTCGGTGTAGCTGTATTCGTTGCCCTCTGCAGGGATAAAGGTCAAATCCTTTTCGTAATCGACCATTTCCTGTCCTTTGGGATAGCGCACCACGGACAGAGCCTTGCTCTCCATTGCTTGCGCAAACGCAAACCGCAGGTCCTCATAACTTTCCGGTGAATAGATTTCCACGCCCGGCAAAGCGGTCAGCATCGAACAATCGAAAATACCTTGGTGGGTAATGCCGTCCCCCGACACGATACCGCTTCTATCCAGCGCCAGCACCAAGGGCAAGCCCTGAATGGAAATATCGTGGAAGAACTGGTCAAAGCCCCTCTGCGCAAAGGTGGAATACAGGAACAATACCGGTTTCATCTGCGCCACGGACAAGCCGCCCGCAAAGGTGATAGCGTGCTCCTCCGCGATACCGACGTCGAAGAAGCGTTCAGGATAGGTTTGCGCGAACTTCGTCAAGCCCGTTCCGTCGCACATCGCCGCCGTGATCGCGCACACGGTGGGGTCGTTTTCTGCAAAATTGCATACGCATTCCCCTGCCACGGACGAGAAGCACGCCTTTTGGCTGCCTGCCGCCCCCTGCTCAATGGCGAACGTGCCCACCGAATGGTAGTTTTCGGGATGTTCTTCCGCATAGGAATAGCCACTCCCCTTCTTGGTCTTCATATGCACCACGCAAGGTACGTGCTTTTTCTTCGCCTCTTCTAAGACGTCGGACAGTTTCTCGACGTCGTGTCCGTCAATCGGACCTAAATACACCAAACCCATATCCTCAAAGAGGGTATCGCTTAAAAAGCTCTTGCGAATGCTGTTTTTAATCCATTTGAAGAAGTTGGCAAGCCCCTTGCCTATGAGCGGGATTTTCCGCAAAAAACCACCAAAGCCTTTCTTGAACGAGAAATATCCCTTACTGTTGCGGATTTTGGATAAATACCTATGCAATCCGCCTACGTTTTCAGAAATCGACATCTCATTATCGTTAATGAGAATGATTATATTCAAATTTTTCCCAGCGCAGTTGTTCAGCGCCTCGTAAATCATGCCGTTGGTCAGCGCGCCGTCCCCGACGATCGCCACCACGTAATCGTCCTTGCCCTGTATACGATTCGCCTCGGCAATCCCCAACGCCGCCGACAGCGACGTACCACAATGTCCCTCGTATAAGGGGTCGTGTTCGCTTTCCGCAGGGTTGCAAAAGCCAGAAGTGCCGCCGTATTGACGCAGCGTATCAAAATCCTCCGCGCGCCCCGTCAACAATTTGTGCGCATAGCATTGATGCCCCACGTCGAAGATAAACTTGTCCTTCGGGGAATCGAATACCCGATGCAAAGCAATCGTTGCCTCTACCATACCTAAATTCGAGGCAAGGTGTCCGCCGTTTTTAGAAACGGTGTCCATAATCGTTTCCCGAATTTCTTGCGCCAACTCGGCAATTTGCGACGACGATAAAGACTTTAATTGCGTTGTGGTTATGTTTTTATAAACGTTCATATCGCCGTCCTCCTTTTTTCCTTAGTGTGGGCGTTATACGCCCAAAAAAATGCTTTATTTGCCCCTATACGCCAAATTGAAAAGAGTTATGGATAATCAATCCCCCCAGGCGCACGGCAACGATTTAAGCGGTTTAAGCCCTTGTAAATCCCTTTGATTACCCCGTACTTCTCAATCGCAAGAATCATATATTCCGAACAGCTCGGGGTGAACGGACAACGCAAGCGCACCTCATCGGACGCATAGCGTTGATATACCTTTACGAAAAAGATACAAAACCGTTTGCGCACGAAAAACATTACGATAAGAAACGCACCCACCGCAATCAAGATTGCCGTCAAGACGCAGGGAAAATCCTCTGCCAAAGTGCCGTTCGACACAAGCAGCGTAAGCAAAGCGTGGCTGCCGAAATACAAGCCAACACTCCCCCCGACCACCAAGACGACGTACAGCGCCACCAAGAAAAAGTTGATTTTCGGGCGCACCAACTCGCGATGGAAATTCGGAACGTCGATGATGGTATCATACGCTTGCGAACCGACAGGGTACAATGTAGAAACGTATCCCAAATCCCCTTCTTTTGCCGGCTCTTTCTTTTTCCTTTTTTTGAAAAATGCCATAATGATTATAAAAAGCAGTCCAACGTCAGACAGCCCAAAAAAGCTGCCCGCGCAAAAAAGTAGGCGGCGACTATATGGCCACACATATAGCCGCCGCCCGTTGAATACTCACTCGAGAGTGTAACGCGTTACTGTTTCTTTTCTCTGAGCTTCGACTTCATTGCGCTGATCGCCTGATCAACGTTTGCAACGCCCGACGTGGAGCAGTAGAACTTATCACCGGGAACGATGAGTGCGAAACGAGACGTTTCAACCTGCTTCTTAACCCAGTTGTCCTTCTTACATGCCGTAGGAGCGAGTACTTCGTAGTCTTCCGTTTCGTTAGAGGTGGAGAAGTTGGTGATATCTCTGTAGAAATATTCTTCCGTTCTTTCCTTCTTGCTTGCGGAATCCATATCGAATTCAAGGCTGTACATATAAACCTGCGTGCTGGAGAACAGCAACCAGGTAGCGCTGTACTTGGAAGTACGAGCTCTGCCGTCCTTACCTACTTTCTTCAACGTACCAGCTTCGTAGCCGTGGAAGAATACGGGAGGGATTTCCTTGAGTTCATCTTCGTCAAGACCAATCTTTTCGATTGCTCTCTTCTGCGTGTTGAAAGCGTTGAGCTTATCTAAAACCAACTTGTCAT
Source organism: Clostridia bacterium (assembly GCA_017408045.1). Classification (GTDB taxonomy): domain Bacteria; phylum Bacillota; class Clostridia; order Christensenellales; family Borkfalkiaceae; genus Scatosoma. The sequence goes on from JAFQVL010000072.1 coordinate 6,603, forward strand.
AAGCTTCATCGCTCATAGCCTTAGAAAGACAGCCCGATGCGGTAAAGTAATCGATAACTTTCTTTTCTTCAGCAGTCTTACCTTTTTTCAATAAAGCAATTTGCGCTTTGTCCAATGCCATAGCTATAGCCTCCGTAAATATATTAATATAATTTTTTATTATTGTTTTCTTTTACCCGTGGCGGTAAAAGCAAAAATAATCAATAAGTAGTCCGTCCAATTACATGCAATCGGGACGGGAAACCCCGAGCAACTCGTACAGTTCGCGTACGTCCGTCTGGGACAAGCCCGCCTGCTGCGCCTGCATAAGCAACTGCTTGTAGTTAGGGCTCATATTGTACGATTTGCGGTAATGGTGGTCATAACGAATATATGCCCAGAAGTAGTAATAAATGCCTTTGGGCTCAATCATCATCGCTGCCTGCAAATACTCCTCAATCTTGTCGATGACGGGGCGAGGGGTCAAGAACGCCTTTTTACCTCTCAACAACGAGATTGCCAAATAGAAGTAGGTTTCCGAATTGTCGAAGTTGTCTTCAATCGCCTTTTCAAAGTGGGGGATTGCTTTGTCGTACAACTTCAACTTGAAATAACAGAATGCAATCGAAGCGTTCAAGGTCTGGTCGTCAGGGTTCTGCGCCATTGCCTTTCTGTATGCGTTTGCCTGTTTGTTGATATCCAACGGCGTCATTCCTCTAACGCTGTTGAAGGTGGTGATGACGATTTGTCTGCCGCAATATTCACAATGCTGGGTGCTGGTCGTAATCGACGCGCCGCAGCCGGGACATTCCAGTTCTACTACTTGATGCGCCATATATGTATCCTCTCTTTATCTTTTTATCTTTTCTTCAATTCCACACGGATCTTCAATTTACCCATGATTTTCTTGCAGTTCGTTTCAATCGTCGCCGTAGCCTCAGCGTTCGTGTCCGCGTTGCCAAGCGCAGGGATTGCCGCCTCAATCGCATCCAAGCAATCTGCAATCTCGTTTTCGCAATTGATGACCGCGTCCTTGCCAGAGCCGAAATCCGATTCGTTCTTTAAGCGTTCGTATACCGAATACACCGCCTGCTTTGCCGCCGACACGTCCTGACCGGAAATCGAGGCAATCTCTTCGCGCAGAGCCATCGCCTTGATGGAAGGGTCTTTGCACGCCAGCTTGGCATCCTCACGGATGGGCGCTTTGTCAAAGTGCAGACGGAAGCCCAGCCAGAACAGCGTTGCAATCAAGCCGGCAAACAGAATCCAGTTCACCGCAAGGAAGATGATTGCCGTTACAAACGCCGTACCCACTTTGTCGGCATCGGTAATCGTGTTCTTGATTGACTCAATCAGCTCGTTAAAATCAAATTCCTCCAACACCCATTTGGTGACGAAGATGAACTTGCCGTATAAAATGGGAATGATGATCGCGTAAATGATAACCCACACAATCACAATCGCCAGAGCGACCAAGCAAATGCCCCAAAGGGGGAATTTCTTTTTGTTTACGTTTGCCATATCCTGCCTCCTTGGTGCGCCTTACAGTTTCGTACCGCAGTCGCCGCAGAATTTTTGCGAAAGGTCGTTATCCTTGCCGCAGGAAGGACATTTTTTCGAAAGCCGCGTTCCGCAATCGCCGCAGAACTTCTGACCGTTTTCGTTTACTTTACCGCAGGAAGGACATACCAGCCCTACCACGATCGACTGACCGCATTCGCCGCAGAACTTTCTGCCCTCGGGGTTGCTTGCGCCACAATGAGGGCACTTCGCGCCGGCAGGTTCAGCCGCCGCAGACTGCTGAGGGTTGACACCGCCAGCCATATTGCCGAACATCGCGCCAGCCATAGGCGCCATGCCAAGCCCCATACCCAAGCCGATCCCTGCGTTTGCAAGTCCACCGCTGTTGGGATTTTCCGCCATCTTTTCCATGATGTCGAGGGAGCGACGTTGCTGATAGAAGCCTGCGCCAAGCGCCATCTCTTCCTTGTAGCCACGCAGCTTTTCGTATTGATCCTTCGGGGGAGAAACGGACTCGATGAAGAAGTTTACGAGCTCTACGCCGAAACGTTCGAACTCCTTATCGAGGCTTGCTTTACACTCACGGGAGAGTTCCTGCAGATACGAGGTAACTTCCAAGAAGGAAATCTTTTGGCGGTTCATAAACGCCGAAATAATCGATTTGATATTCGAATTGAGCAGACCGCGGAAGTAGTTTACCACGAATTCGTGCGTAATCGTCAAGCCGCCCGAAAGCGCGCCGACCAACTCGACAACGAACTGACGGGAATCCACGATACGAACGCCGTATTTACCGCGGCAACGAATGTTGAGCAGCAACCCGTATTTAGGGTCTTCAATCGGGAACGCCTCGTCCGAACCCCAAAGCATATCCAAGCGAGAGGTTTTGTTGACGTAATAAACTTCCGCCGCAAAGGGAGTCTTACCGCCGAAGGGAAGATTGACCAACTTGCTCAAAAGGGGAAGGTTGCCCGACTTTAAGGTGTGCGTACCGCCACCGAACAAGTCCAGCGCCTCGCCGCCCTTAAAGAACAACGCCTCTTGCCCAGAGTTGACAATCAGTTGCGAGCCAAGTACAAATTGTTCGCCAGGGTATTTATGAATCAACCAAGAGCCGCCGTTTTCCCGACCGTCGTATTTGATAACGTCAATTAAAGCCATTTTCTTCCTCCAACCAACAATCTATTCCGCTTTATAGGAAGCGTCAGCCTCGTGCACACGCGCCTGACCGCTATTCTATGTATATCCGCGCAGTTTAACTATTATGTAAAGTATACACCCATTCGACATAAAAGTCAATACTTTTCACAAAAAAATATGTTTTTTTGATAAATCGGTGAACAATTATCGAAAAAAATGAATAATTTTTGGGGGGAAATTTCTGCACCATTCGCGCAAAGCCTCCGTTTTTTTGATAAAAGACCGCCCAGCGGACGGTCTTCTTTCTTCTAAGCCTTGGCATAAGCCGACAAGACTTAAGGTCAATACCCCAGAGTTTCATTGACGAGCAAAACTTCGTATTCGCAGCCAGTTGGCTTCCTCCAAAAAACGGAGAGATTGCGGCAAATTCTCTGCGGACTGTCGCAGTCGTAGCATTGATCTCCGCGAAGCGCGCAAGGGGTTTTCAACCCAAGCCGTTGGGCATTTAAGGGAGCAGCGACGTTTCGCGCCCTGTCGATTGCCGCCGCCAAAGTGGGGGCAATTTTATTTTTGCCGATGATAAAATACACTTTCTCACAACCGAAGGTCGCCGCTGCAACGCGGTTGCCCGTATTGTCGATATTGACAATCTCCCCCGCCTTGGAAACACCGTTGACCGAAGTGATGTACACCTCTGCCTGCGACGCGGCTTTGCGTACCTGCATCACGTCGTCCCCCGCCGACAATCTTAAGTGCCAAAGCACCGTATTGCTTTCCTGCAGTCTTTCGTACAGTCCCATCTCCCCGATACTCACCGAGCCGCCAAGCCCTATCCGTTTGCCTTTCAATTTAGAGGCAAGATAGTCCGTTGCTTGCGCTTTGTCGTCAAATACCTTGATGGTATAGCCAAGCCTTTCTAAATTCTTTTGCGTTTTTAATAAGGTATTCATCATTAGATAAGCTCCTCGAAGAATTTGCTCTCGTAGCCGTTTTCACGCAGCTTTGCCACCGACCCAAACACCTTTTCACGGAAGTCGGGTTGATAATACTGCGGATAGTCAGAAAAGAAGTGTTGTTCGTGGATCATAATGCGGATGAATTCCCTACCCAACAAGCCGTCCAAACAAGACGATATCTCCTCTTGCGACAGTTTGTTTAAGATACAGTCAATCCCTGCGTGCGCCATGCCGTTGCGGTAGACGATTGCCCCCGTTCTTGCTATCGCCGAATCGTCAAAATCGCAATCGTACGACACGCGAGGATTCAAGTCCGTGCCAAACAAGCCCAACAAGCCCTGCACCCCTAAATCCTGCACCGCCTTAACCCCTTCTACCGTCATCCTCGCAAAATGGATTGTGGTCGTCTTCGCCAAGCTGTCCGCACCAGCAAAGCGCAAAATCTCGTCGTGGACTTGCTTGCAATCTTCATACACCTCGTCGTAGCCCGATTGTTCGTAGGGCTTATAATCGTTCGCCTTAGAGTGAAAGGAGAGCTTTAACCAATCCGCATTGTCCTGCCACTCCTTTGCGTAAGTCGAAGGGAAGTCCGACAAGGTAAAATTGACGTCACGATCGTTGTAAAACAGATTCAGTTGCACCTTTGCGCCGTATTCTTCGTGCAATCCACGCCACAGCGACAGATACGGATGGTCGAAGATGCTACGCAAACCACCTTCCGCAATTTCACGAAAACAGCGAATATTATCGTCAATGGTAAAGCAAAAACGTTTCATGACAGCTCTCCCTTTTTGTAAAGTTGCTATGCTTTTATTATACAAAACATCACTACACTTGTCAAATAAATGCGATACTTAGCCCCTTAAACTGACAAGACTTGAACCATTTCAGTCTTAAAAGGACAAAATACTACTCTTCACCTCGGATAATTTCACTTTTTCCCCTCTATGCGGTTGCTTTTTATGAGAAAAAATGGTACAATGAAAGCGTATTCTTATACTGTGAGGAGCTTTTATGGCAGAAAAATTAACGATTGCAAAAAAACTTTCCAAAAGAAAGTATCGTCCCTGTCCCCGTATCATTGCGTGGATTTATAAGACGATTATGGTGGATATCGTCGGCAGAAAATATAAGCCCAATTTCCACATTATCGACGACGTGAACGATTGCGACGGTCCTTGTTTCGTCATCTTCAACCACCTGTCCCGTATCGACCATATGTACGTGTGCGGCGCTACTTATCCCCGTATCACCAACATGATGGCAGGTTACAGCGAATTTTACCGCAAAAAATTTAACTTCATCTTCGGCTTGAACAAGGTTATCCCCAAAAAGAACTACTCGGCGGATAAGTTGTCCATTCGCGCCGTGGGCGAAGTCATTAGAAAGGGCGGCTGTGTTACTTTCGCGCCCGAAGGTCTTGCCAGCGACTACGGCGGAAACAAGCCCATCGTCCCCGGCACGAGTAAGATGTTTAAGCATTTCAAATGCCCCGTGTATTTGTGCTACTTGGAAGGTCAGTACCTGCAAAACACGAAGGTATGCTTGGACGAACGCTTTGGCGAAACGCACGCTACCATGTCCCTCTTATTCTCCAAGGAAGACGTAGAACGCCTCTCCGTCGAAGAAATGGACGATATCATCAACGAAAAGTTCCGCCGCAACGAATATGCTTGGAACAAAGAAAAGAAAATCAAGTGGGAAACGCACGGACGCATTTGCCACCGCCTGGAAGATTTCTGCTATAAATGTCCCAAGTGCGGCAAGGAATTTACGATGAAAGGCGAAGGGGATAAAATCACCTGCTCGAACTGCGGCAACGGCGCAACGATGGACGATTATTATCAGTTCCATCCCTTCGAAGGAGCGGTCATTCCCGAATCCCCCTTCGATTGGGTAGAACAAGAGCGTATGGATATCATTCGCGAAATCCGTGAAAACCCCGACTATTATTTCGAGGACGATTGCCAAATCGGCAACCTTGACGAATATAAATTGGTGAGCGGCAAAAACACCACGAGTTTCATCGTCGGCGAAGGCAAAATCCGTATCGACCACAAGGGTATGCACTACACGGGCACGCGCCACGGCGAGCCGTTCTCGTTTACGATGGATTATAAGGCTCTGTACACCCTGATTACCGAGGTGGATTCGAGTTTCTTCAACTTCTATTACAAAGGCGAATACTTCGACGTATTCCCCAAGACGATGCCCGTCGGTAAGTTCTCCCTGTTGGTGGAAGAAATGCACCGCTACCACGTGAATTTCTATAAGAACTTTAAGTGGAACGACCATATGTACGAGGGTATGGAACTCGGCATTGACCTCAAAAAGTAAAGACGTACATACACAAAAAACGCACAAGTCATCTTGTGCGTTTTGTTTTTTATGGTGATTTTTTAAAGGCTTTGTCACAGAGAATGGTTGATTTACAACAAAATTCTTTTTGTTGGGTTGACGAGAAAAATATAAGAAAGACAAGCGTTTTGTGAGGGCGCATACCCCCAGCGGTCTGTAACCGAATAAAACGCGCCGAATTTCGCAATTATTTTTCCGAGCCGTTTTCAAATACAAGCGAGATAAGGCAAACGAGCATTTGTTGCAGGGCGCGTACCCGTTGTACGCAACCAAAACAAAGCGCAGTTTAACGCAATATCGCGCAGTATTTCAAAACGGCGGTTCAAAAATCAA
>JAFQVL010000004.1 GCA_017408045.1 Clostridia bacterium
CAACGCGGCCGCATGCTCCCTACCGCGCCATGACCGCCCGCAAAGGGGACTTTTTGTAAGCCTTTCATCATTTTTGCGTCCCCGTATTCACCGCCGCCCGACAGATTGCCAATCGTTAGTTTTAGAAACGGAATGATCTGCGTACCGCTTGCCGTGATAATCGGCTTACCAAAGACGGCGTTTGCGTCCATTATTTCTTCCAAATTCACCGTCCCCGATGCGATTAAATTGCTGATTTTTTCTTCCGACATCCTTTTATCCTCCTATATAAGTATTCCACCAACCCAAGCAGTATCCTAAACAAGTTGAACCGCAGACACACACGTGTAAAAACACGAAAACCGCTTTCGTTTAAATAAATTGCGCTTTCCAAAATCGGCTTTTCCGTTCGAAAAATGAAAATCGTTTTGAGTAGATTGTCTATCGTCCATACGCCGAATAGGTATTCAGGAGCTACTTCGGCGATACATCGTATGGAAATAAGCCTTATTCCACTTTCAAATGATAGTTGCCTCCTGCCTGCCTCGATTTGCTCATAAGTGAGCAGCTTTGCCTTTTTATCGGAAATATGCAGAGCAAATCCACCTGCGCACGGCGTAAAATAGCCGCCAAGCACTTTTATTTTTTCATACAGGGAAATTTGACAGCCGATTTTTCCGCTGACAACGTCAAAATATAGATCTATGCTGATATAAATAGGCATGATTAGCAAGAGAACTATACTCAGAAAAATAAGAAAACCGCCCATATCCAAAATATGGGCAGTTTTTCGTAAAATTATGTAAGTTTATTCCTCAATTTCAGAAGTTTCATCTGTTGGGATATCCTGCGTTAAATCGGCATCCTCCTCAGGATTGTATTCCTCTTTTTCATACAGATAGCCCTCGTCGTCGGCGGGCTTTAAGGCTTCCCAAGAATGGATATCAGCCAGCTTTCTTAAGAACTCCTCATAATCGGGCAATTCATTGATAGAGCGCAGTTTAAAACGCTTCAAAAAACTATCCGTCGTGCCGTAGAGAACGGGTTTACCAGGCGTGTCTTTTCTGCCGACCGGCTCAATCATATCCAAGGTCATCAGCGTGGTGATCGCGTAATCGCTGCTTCTGCCGTTGCGGATTTTTTCGAGGTCTGTACGCGTAATCGGCTGCTTGTATGCGATAATAGCGGCGCATTCCAAAATGGTTGCCGTAAACTCCTTCTCTCGAATGGGCGTCAATACGGAAGCAATAGCGTCCTTGTATTCGGGATTCGTCGCCATTTGCAATTTGTGGTTAAAATGCAGCAAATAAATCCCATTATCACCGGAATATTTGTTTTCCAGCTTTCGAATCGCCTTGTCCATTTCGATTTTAGATACCTGCAATTTTTCACGGAAGATGTCTACCTCTACCGCTTCGCCTGATGCGAACAAAATCGCCTCAATTATATTCGTCAATTTCTCCAATTTCTTCTCCCTCGCCTTTATTTGGATTTTTCTTTATCGTAATTTTTGAAAAGAGCTCCGGTTGCTCAACAATAACGAATTGATGCTTTAAAAGCTCTAACAAAGCCTGAAAGGTGGTTACAATTTCAGGTACGGTAGCATCGTCGGCAAACAGCGCTTCAAAGTCCACCTCGTCCTTTTCCTTGATAATACCAAGAACGTGTCGGATTTTATCCTTTACGGTGAATTTATCCTTGGGAATACGCCTTGAAATGGGTTTTTTACGCTCCATAGCATCACGGCGCAACAGCATATCGTTTAAGGCTTTCACCATTCCGTCAAGGCTGAAATCTTTGTACTTGATTTGCACCTCGGAGAAATCCTTATCCGGCTCTTTAAAGTAATACCCTACCGTTTCAACCTCACGGAGCTTTTCTGCACCGTGCTGTAATAGCTCGTATTCATCCTTTAAGGCTTGAATCAACTGGTTGCCCTCGTCGCCGTAGTCGTAGTCATCTTCTTGCCAATCATCTTCCTCGACAGGCACAAGTCGACGGGCTTTAATATGGATAATCGTAGAGGCAATCAAGAGGTATTCGCTGGCTTTGTCTAAGTCTATGTAAGGCAATCCCTTCATATATTCAAGGAATTGCTCGGTTACCTGCGAAACAAATATGTCTTTAATTTCAATTTTTGCCTTTTCTATCAAATACAATAATAAGTCTAACGGCCCTTCAAAATTGTCAAGTACCGTTGTATAATCCACTTCGGTTTCAAAGTTTTTCACCGATTCCGTCGTAAATTTATCCATAAAACTTGCGTTAACCTCCTAAAATCATTCCCCAAAGCAAAGCGATGGGCCGAGCAACGACTTCGCTGAGTGTATTCATAATCAATCCCAAAAGATTGATATATCGAAAAACAAAAATATATTCGGCTAAAATATTCACGACAATCAATCCCAAGAGGATATAAGAACCATACGCGCGTAAAAACTGCAAGATCTTGTTTCCTCTTTTATCCAAAGCCTCCCACATATTAAACCCGTCCAACGGATAGATCGGCAAAAAGTTGAAAACGGAAAAAAATATCGAATTCCAAAACAGCGATTGCGTTAATCCACCGAGGAAATAATAGATATATTTCCCTGCAACCAGCGGAAGTACGTATTTAGCCGTCAACAGCATGATGGGATAAAAGATTAAACCAGCCGAAAGGTAGTTTACCAAAATCCCAGCGGCAGAGGTGAAAAAGCTCCCCCACACCCGATTTTTGAAGTTGTTTGGATTCACGGGAACGGGCTTTGCCCAGCCAAATCTTGCAAAAACGAATAAACATAACCCCATCGGATCAAAGTGCCGAATAGGATTTAAGGTCATTCGACCTGCCATTTTTGCAGTTGGATCTCCGCATTTATAAGCGACGAAGGCGTGCGCAAATTCATGTAAGGTCAAAACGACCATCACAGCAAGCAACGACGCAATGATACTCAAAAGATAAATCATACAAATAGTATACCCATTTTTTAATCAACCGCTATAAACCTATCCTAAATACATTATCCTTTTTTGATTAGTCTTTCAGGAATCACGTCATTGCGTACAAGGTCTTGATAGGTCTGCGGCTTGACGATATATTCGGCCACCCCATCTTTCACCAAAACGCAAGGCGGAATTTTATTACGGTTGTAGTTCATCGCCATAGAATAATTGTAAGCCCCCGTGGAAAGAATCGCCAAAAGATCCCCTTCCTTTACGGTGGGCAAATTTACGTCTACCGCAATGATGTCGCCGCTTTCGCAGCATTTGCCCGCAATTGTGAGAAGTTCCGTTGCAGACTCAAGCGCGCGATTTGCCAAAATAGGCGTATATTTCGCCTCGTAAAGCGCATACCTCGGATTATCAAACATACCGCCGTCCACCGCTACGTACTTCTTGACGCCAGGAATTTCCTTGATCGCCCCGACCGTATACAGGGTGATACCCGCTTCCCCTACGATAGAACGACCGGGCTCTACCAACAAATACGGCAAGGGCAAGCGGTATTCGCTTGCTTTTGCTTTCAGCGTGGAAATCGTCGTTTCCAGATACTCCGCATAGCCTTCTGCGGGAAGCTTGCGGTCATCTTCGGTGTACCAAACACCGTACCCGCCCCCGAGGTTGAGCGTCGTAGAAACAAAGCCTAACCGTTCACGCATTTCTGCCACAAAGCACATACACTTTTCTACCGCCAACGCAAAGGATTCCTTTTCAAAAATCTGCGATCCGATATGACAATGGTAGCCCTTTAAGAGGACGTTCGATTTCGACAGAGCGTAGGCAGTTGCAGCTTCCGCCGTGCCGTTTGTAATCGAAAAGCCAAACTTACTGTCGGTGGTTGCCGTTTGCACGAAAGCGTGCGTGTGCGCCTCCACCCCCGGATTGATACGTAATAAAATCGTTTGACGGATATTTCTTTTTTTAGCCTCGGCGTCGATTTTATCAATTTCGGAATAAGCGTCCGCTACGATGCAACCGATACCGCAATCAAGTGCCTCACCGATTTCGTAATCAAGTTTATTGTTCCCATGCATATAAATCTTTTCGGGCGGAAAGCCAGCCTGCAGAGCCGTATATAACTCGCCGCCGGAAACTACGTCAATCCCGATATTTTCCTCGTCTGCAATACGATAAATCGCTTTGCAAGAGAATGCCTTGGAAGCGTAGAGAACTTGTCCGTTTCCATCGTACAGCTCATCTATCGCCTTTTTATATACACGCATCATTCTGCGAACGTACGCCTCGTCGTAAACGTATAAGGGCGTACCAAACTGCGCAGCAAGCTGTACACAGTCCGCGCCGCCAATTTCCAAATGTCCTTCTTCGTTGATTTTCAACGTATCTCTCGTATTCATTTTACAACCGCCAATATTAAAATCCTTTAATATTGTAGCAAATTTTTTAAAAAAAGGCAAGGCCCAAATATCCTTTTTTAATAAAAAATACCCAAAAACACGTTTTTTTGTGCATTTGAGTATTTTTTTGGTCAAAAATGACGGGTTAATGGATTTTCCAATCGTTTGCAACGTCCCGTAGAACGTCAAAATATCCTGCGGCATCTATCGTATTTGTCGCCAGCAAAGGGATTCTATCTACCTCTACGCCATTTCGAATAACGTAAACTTCCCCAACGGTATCCCCCTGCTTTACGGGAGCTTTCACGGTGGAAGGAAGCGACGTTTTTAATTCATATTGCGCCTTTTCTCCCCGACGCAAAAACAGATGCCCGCATCTTGCGGGTTTTACGCCCACCGACTTCTCTTTCCCACCGCTAACGTGAATGGAGTTTTCCCATTCCTTGCTTTCGTCAACTACCGTTTGCATAGTATAGTTCGCAAAAGTATAATCGAAGCTTTCCGCTACCTCTTTAAATCGTTTTTTGCTATCCGAAACACCGATCACAACGGAAATTACACGCATATTCCCACGTTTTGCCGTGGCGGCTAAGCAAAATCCTGCTTCGCTCGTAAATCCCGTTTTTCCACCGTCGCAGCCGTCGTAAAAGCGCGCTAAACGGTTCGTATTCGATATTTCCGTCGTTCTACCCTCTGGGTGATGAAAGGTATCCGTCCAAATTTTGCCGAATTCATAATACTGCGGATGGTTTAAAAGAGCACTAAGCATCGTTGCAACGTCCTTCGCGCAGGAATATTGCGGCTCTTTGGGTAAGCCCGTACAATTGGCAAATAAAGTATCCTCGCACCCTAATTCCTTGGCGCGTTCATTCATTCGATCGACAAACAACATATCGCTGCCTGCCACTCTTTCCGCAATCGCTACGCAGCTATCGTTTGCCGAACAAACGACGATGCTTTTTATCAGCTCGCGAACGGGATATTTTGCATGCGCCTCTAAAAAAACCTGAGATCCGCCCATACTTGCGGCGTTTTCAGAAATGAGGATCTCCTCGTCCATATCGATGACACCACTGTCAATTGCCTCAAACGTCAAAAGCAAAGTCATGATTTTACACATACTCGCAATCGGTAAATGTTTTCTCGCTTCCTTTTCAAATACCGACGCGCCGCTCTCTCTTTCCATCACGTAAGCTGCCTTTGCATCAGGGAAAAGCCCGATTTTTGTCTTTTCCTCTTTTGTAGCTGCTACAAAATACACGTCCTCAGAATTCTCAAAAATCGTTTCGTCGGCATATTCTTCCGAACATTCTGCACGCGCCAGCCTACAACCGAATTCTTTTCGGTTTTTTCTTTGGAATCCCATCCCTACAACGCTACTTAACACCACGCCAACCGCTAAAGTTGCGCCAATTAACTGCATACTCTTATTTTTCATATTCCCTCCTTTTATTTTGTAATAGTTATGCCTGCCATACTATTGACTTAACATCTGCTCAATTGCAATTCCATATCCTCTTGTCGGGTCATTGACAAAGACGTGAGTAATCGCCCCTACCAAAGTACCATTTTGTAGAATTGGACTACCACTCATTCCCTGCACGATACCGCCCGTTTCTTCAATCAATTTCTCGTCCGTAATTTTAACAACGAAATTTTTATTGTCTTTTTGTCCTAAATCCACCTTTACAATTTCAATGGAATATTCCTTGGGTTCTTCGCCTGACACGGTAGAATATATACTCGCCTTTCCCGGTTTTGCATTCGCTGCAGTTGCTTTTGCGGTGGGCATGTCCTTCGTTTTGAACTTGTCGCTGATCTTTCCATAGATGCCACAAGTACACAGTTTTTCCGCCTGCCCTAAGCTTTTTTCCGCTAAAAACATCCCTCTAAGCTCGCCAGCCTTCCCCTTTAAGCCTCTGGAAACGCCAACGATACTGCACAAGTACATTTCTCCGTTCGTCAAAGATAACGGACTTTCCTTTTCCCCCATGACGGCGTGTCCAAGCGCGCCAAACCGACCGCTTTGCTTATCTATATAGGTAACTGTTCCGATCCCCGATACTCCATCACGGATAAGCACCCCGATTTTATATCGTTCAGAGCCCTTATCCTTGCCGGGCAGGATAGAAAACTCTATACTTTCTTCCCCTCGCAATACTTTGCATTTTAATGCTTTTTCACCGTTTTTGGCTAAAATTTCGTTCATTTCGGAAATCGTTTCGACCTTTATGCCATTGATAGCAACAATCAAGTCCCCGGCTCGAAGTCCTGCTTCGCTGGCAGGAGAACGCTTACCACTCTCCGTTATAACGTCGCAAAAGCCTAAGACTTGCGCTCCACCGGTGGAAAGCGTAAAGCCCGCCGGAATCCCTCCAATATATACTTCAGCGGTCTGTGCATACGCGTTGGCTACGGACGGAGCTGCCGCACTAAACGAGGCGGCAGCCAAAAACATTCCTAAGAAAAAAACACCTAACTTACGCATCAAATTCCTCCCTTTTCAGGCATTTTGCGTAAATTAAGTGTTAATTATACAATAAAATTATATTGTTTAAGTTAAAGTGCTTTTATAGTTTTCCGCTTGCTTGAGCAATTCTTCGGCGTGTCCCACGGCATAAGCGTCCTTCTCGTCGCCGCCAAGCAGCCGAACGAGCTCTAAGACCTTTTCTTTCTCATCTAAAGCTCGTACCTTTGTGATGGTCTTCCCCTCGATTTCCTGCTTTTCAATCAAAAACTCTCTGTCGCTCATTGCGGCGATTTGCGCTAAATGAGAAACGGCGATAATCTGTGTGGATTGGGCAATTCTTGCGAACTTTTCCCCCACAACCTTAGCGGTTTTACCGCTGATACCTGCGTCTATCTCATCGAAAAGATAGGTACAGATTTCATTGATGGAAGAAAGCTTGGTTTTTAAAGCCAACATAAATCGACTCATTTCGCCGCCGCTAATAATTTTGCCAAGCGGCTTTAACGGTTCGCCTGCGTTCGCAGAGAACAAGAAGCATACCTCGTCTAGTCCGTTTTTATCCGCGCGCTCGACGTCCTCTTCCGTGTATTCGCCAAATTCGATTTCAAAGCGAGCACTTGCAATATTTAGTGTGCGGAGCTCCTCTGCCACCTCTTGACAGAAGTTTTTTCCAAATTGCTTGCGGATTTTCGTGATAGCAACGCAGCATTGATAGATTTTTTGGTTGGATTTTTCGCGACGTTCCATCAGCTTTGCAACCTGCCCTTCGCAATCGCTAAGCAAGTCGTATTCTGCACGAATATTCGAAAGATACGAGTTGATTTCCGCAACGGAGTTTCCATATTTTTTCTTTAACGAGCGAATTAAATCCAAGCGTTCTTCCGTTGCCTGCGCTTCGTTTTCATCAAAATACAGCTCATCCGCAAAGCCTATCAAGGTTTCGGAGATGTCATCTGCCTCGGAATACAGATTTTCCAGACGGTTGCTAATTTCTTCGTAAGAGGGGGACAATTTTGCAATTCCACCAACGCAACGCTTCGCGTAGCGAAGCGCATCTAGCGCACCGCTTTCCGCGCTAAACGCATCCACCGCGCCCTTTAACGCCTGCAAAATCTTCTCGACGTTGTTGATCATATTCCGCTTAGCAAGCAGTTCCTCTTCTTCCCCGTCTTTGAGTTCAGCGCTCTCAATCTCGTCGATTTGGAAGCTAAGCATATCCAGACGGCGGCTACGCGCCTGCTCATCTCCGCCGAGTTGCGCAATCTGTCCGTCAATCGTCTTTCGTTCAAGGAGCAAAGCGGCTAATTCCGCCTTTTTCTGGGCAACTACGTCGCCGATAGCAGCATCCAATGTGCGTAATTGATTGCTTTCTTTCAGCAAAAAGAAATGCTCGCTCTGTCCGTGGACGTCCACTAAGCAATCGGTGATTTGGCGGAGCATCGAGGTAGAAACGGTATTTCCGTTGATTTTTACCGTGCTTTTCCCTGCCTCGGAAAACCTACGGGAAATGATGATTTCTCCATCCGAATCAATGTCCATTTCTCGCAACAGCGTAATTGCCTTTGCTGTTTCAGGCAACGTAAACTCTGCTTTGACAAAGCATTCGCTCTCCCCGTGTCGAATCATCGTTCGGTCTGCCTTCGCACCCAAAACGAAGTTGACGGAATCAAGAATTACCGATTTTCCCGCGCCCGTTTCCCCTGAAAGTACGTTTAACCCCTCGGAAAAGTCTATGGTTGCGCTTTCAATCAACGCAACGTTTTTAATAGTCAATTGTGATAACATAGCCTGCCTTCGTGATTACTTTAAAAACTCGTGAATCTTCTCAACGACCAACAATGCATTTTCCGCATCTTCGCATACGGCAAATACGGTATCGTCGCCCGCCACCGAACCGATAATTTCTACAAAATTCAACTTGTCAATGACAGAGCCAGCGTTGTTGCCGTTTCCGGGGAGAGTCTTTACCACCACGATATTCTGTGCACAACGAATACTGACCACGCAATCAGCAAACAAGCTTTTCATTTTGGGAGAAATCTCCCCCGTCGATTCATGGATATGCGCGTAGCGGTATTTTTTCTGCACGCCCGCAACCTTAAACAAATGCAAATCTTTTATATCACGGGAAATCGTAGCCTGCGCTACCTTATAATTTTGCTTGTTTAATTCCTCGCAGAGCTCTTCCTGGGTTTCAATCTCTTTGTGCGCGATAATCTCCAAAATTTTTGCGTGTCTTGCCGATCTCAACATAATCACTCCCTTATCATCCGTTTAATTTATTTTTTACTTTGTTAAAAAAGTTCTTCTCGTTTTGTGTGATAAAGCGCGCGGCAAAC
Source organism: Clostridia bacterium (assembly GCA_017408045.1). Taxonomy (GTDB): domain Bacteria; phylum Bacillota; class Clostridia; order Christensenellales; family Borkfalkiaceae; genus Scatosoma. The sequence continues at coordinate 9,126 of JAFQVL010000004.1, forward strand.
GGCGCTTTGGCAACCCTTATCGAATCTTTCTGTGTTAGCGTTGCCACCGCTTTTCCGTCCACCAATACGAGCGCGCGTCCCTTTTCAACGGAGAATTCAAAGACTTCCTCATCGGAAAAGACCATCGGCCTTGCCCCCATTGTGAACGCACAAATCGGCGTAAGCATAAATACGGGAACTTCCGGGGCGATAATTGCACCACCAGCCGAAAGGGAATACGCCGTCGAGCCCGTAGGCGTTGTCAACAACGCGCCGTCGCCAGCAATCGAAACCATACCGTTCTCTGCCGCAACCTGCAATTTTAAAATCTGAGGATTTTCCAAAAAACCGGTAGCGTAATCCCGCTGAATTGCCACCTCGTTTAAGGCGTAGTAGGTATCGTTATCCACAGAAATCTGCAGCATACTGCGATTTAAAATCTTGCAAGCCCCCGACGCATACGAGGCAACCAAGTCCACCACCTTAAAGACCTCTTGCTTTTCGTACTCCGCCAAAAAGCCGAGGTGTCCATAGTTGACGCCCACTATCGCAATTCCCTGCGGAGCAGCCGCCGTTGCAGCGTGCAAAAGCGCACCGTCGCCGCCCAAGACAATCACGACGTCAACGGCTTGGATTTGGGAATATGCCGAAAAGAGGGATACCTCAAATCCCTTTGCCTCCAAAGCGCTGGAAAGCTCCGTCAAGATCGACGTGCCGCCAAGCTTCGTTGTTTTCCCCAATAACCCTATCCGCATTCTTTCTCCTTTATTGCAAGTCGTCCAAAGCATATAACGACGTCAACGCTTTGACCTTTTCTATAACTTCGTATGATTTTAAACCGACTTCGCCTCTTTTCCAAAGGGCAACGTATTCAAGGTTTTTCCCCTTTCTCACGGGCGAATTGACAATATCGCAAATCCGTAATCCATTTTCCTTTGCGAAAGCAACTACTTTGGAAATAATCTCTACGTGCGCCGAAGGATGAACGATTCCACTTTTCCCAATGTTTTTGTGTTCGCATTCAAACTGCGGTTTAATCAAGGTGATTGCAAATCCGTCCTCGCTTAAAAGTCCTGAAATGGCAGGAAATATCAATCGCAAGGAGATAAAACTGACATCTGCCACTACACCGTCAATGCGCCCGTCAAAACAGTCCTTTGACAAATATCGCGCGTTTGTCCTATCCATGACCGTGATTTTAGGATTATCTGCCAGCGACCTATCCAACTGTGATTCGCCAACGTCCACCGCATACACGTGCGCCACACCGTTTTGAAGCAAGCAGTCGGTAAAGCCGCCCGTAGAAGCACCAATGTCTACAAAGCGCAAGCCATGCACGCTAACGGAAAAAGTTTGCAACGCGCGCTCCAGCTTATAGCCGCCGTTGGAAACGAAACGGCTGCCCGATTCCACGAAGGTAATCGCGTCCGTTTCACGAACCTCATCCTTAGGGCGAATGGGCTTTCCGTTTACGAGCACCCAACCGCGTTCAATCGCCTCCGCCGCCTTCGTACGTGAGCCAAATTTTTCAGCAAAGAATTTATCTGCTCTCATATGCGTTATGTCTTACGTGTTATGCCTTGCGCTCACGCACCGAAAGCACCAAATTTTCCAAGAAATCGGTGTTGCAATCAATCCCTTCCAGCAGCGCTCGACAGCGAGCAAGACACTCATCCGCGCGAAGCTTTGCACCCTGTAAACCATACAGCTTTACGCAGGTAAGCTTATCGGAGTTTTCGTCCTTGCCAACCGATTTTCCAATCTGGTCAAATTCCCCTTCGACGTCCAAAATATCGTCTGTGATTTGAAACAATCTACCCAATTCCTTGCCAAACTGCTCCAAGCGGATATAATAGCGATTGTCCGCCAAAATCGAGGGAATGAGTAGCGGCGCAAGCAGAAGCTTACCCGTCTTATTTTCCTGAATAAAGTGCAGGGTTTTCTCGGTGATAGCCTCGCCGCTTGCCGTGTGCTGCATATCAGCAACCTGCCCTAAAATCATACCGTTCATTCCGGCAAAGTCGCTCAATAATTTTGCGGCAAGGGTGTATTTCTCCCCCTTTAACGCCATTTCTAATACGAGGGACAAGGCTTGGTTTAACAAGGCGTCGCCCGCCAAAATCGCATAAGCCTCTCCGTATGCCTTGTGGCAGGAAGGCTTGCCCCTGCGAAAATCATCGTTGTCCATAGCAGGTAAATCGTCATGGATCAGGGAATAGGTATGAATCATCTCAAGTGCCGTTGCATACGGCAAAACGAGCTCCTGCTCTACGCCAAGCACCTCTGCCGTAGCCAGCATTAATACTGGACGGATACGCTTGCCGCCAGACAGCAGGGAATATCGCATCGCCTCCCCTAAAATCGGGGGGACGGTTTTTAAATTTTCTGCGTAAGTATGCAAATAGCTTTCAAACGTTTGCAAATATTCGGCATACTTTTGTTGATAATCGTACACTACACCCTCACTCCTTCCATGCAGCAATGCAAGTATTTTTTAACAACATCGTAATCGTCATCGGTCCAACGCCGCCCGGAACGGGAGTGATGTACGAAGCAATTTTCGATACTTCCTCAAAGTCCACGTCGCCGCAAAGCTTTCCGGCTGCATCGCGATTGATGCCCACGTCCACGACGACTGCGCCCTCTTTCACCATTTCCTTCGTGATACATTTTGGCGAACCGATAGCAGATACCAAGATATCTGCTCGTTTACATATTTCCCCAAGGTTTTGGGTTTTACTATGGCAAACGGTAACCGTAGCGTTTGCGTTTAACAACAACAGCGCCATCGGTTTACCAACCGTATTGCTTCTGCCAAGTACGACGGCAGACTTTCCTGTGCAATCAATTTCAGCAGACTTTAATAATTCCATCACACCGCTTGGCGTACAAGCCGCGTAGCGATGTTTGTTGAGTACCAATGCCCCCAAATTTTCTGGGTCAAAGCCGTCTACGTCCTTTTTTGCGGGAATTCTGGACATTGCCGACTGCGCGTCGAGGGTCTTGGGCAACGGCAACTGCAACAAAATGCCGTGCACCTCATCAGAGGCTGCCAAACGATCCAATAAGCCCTCCAAATCACTTTGCGAGGTTTCTTTAGGCAGCTCGTATACAAACGACCTCATGCCCACTTCTTCGCAAGCGCGCACTTTGTTTCGAACGTAGATTTTCGACGCGGGGTCGTCCCCCACAATGACAACCGCAAGCCCCGGGATTACCGCTGCCGCTTCTATTTCTGCCTTAATTTCCGCCCGCATTTTTTGCGCAAGCGCTTTTCCGTCTAACAATTTCATAGGCTTACCGATTGATTACCCCCGCTAAAACGCCGTTGACAAAGTCTGCGCTGGTGTCCGTAGAGTATTTTCTTGCAAGCCCTACCGCCTCGGAAACGGAAACGACGGG
>JAFQVL010000073.1 GCA_017408045.1 Clostridia bacterium
CACCACGGGGGATAAATCCGCATAATACAATTCTCCGCGTTTTACTATCATAATTCGTACCTCTTTTGCAAAACCCTGGGTATTTACAGTATATGTAAATAGGGCTTGCTTTAGCTAATGAAGACCGGATTTCATAAAGTCTTCATCGGCTATGGTACAAGTATATCCCTTATCAATCCGCTTTATACAAAAAGAACGAGCCGAAAAAACGGCTCGCTTTTTAAGTGGTTTTATTAGACGATGTATTTATCTTCTTTTTCAGGGAGACTATCCAGCTCCTCTTTCTTTGCCTCGTACCCGCGCTTTCCAAGCAGGGCAAAGGTTGCCTTCTTGCCTTCCTCAACGCCCGGCTGATTGAAGGTGTCGATGTTCAGCATCGCGCCTGCGTATGCGGTCTGCAATTCAAAGAGGAACAACAGTTGACCGAGCGTAAACGCATTCAGTTCAGGCAACCAAAGAGTATAGTTCATTCTGCCCGCTTTGGTCAAGGCGTATGCGGTAGCAGCGTTCTCCGCTTGAATGAGCTCCTCCATCGTATGTCCGCCGAGGAAGGATACGTCGGGGATATTTTCGCAGCCGTGAGGAATGGGCATTTCGCAACCGTATTTACGCAAAGACAGGAAGGTGATTACCTTGTCGTAAGGGCCTTCCGTATACAGCTGCACCTGCGAGTGCTGGTCGGTTACGCCGAGCGACTTGACGGGCGTTTGTCCGACGTTGCAGGGCTTGCCGTCGAGGGTGATATTCTTGCCTAAGGACTCTGCCCACAGTTGGCAGTACCAGTCTGCAAGGTATTTGAGGTTATCGGAGTAGGGCATCATAACGCCTACGTTTTTGCCTTGCTCCATTGCCGCCACCTGCAAAGCCGCGCACGCGAGCGCAGGATTCTTATAAATGGACGGCTTGTTGCAAAGGCTATCCATGTACGCCGCACCGGCAAGCAGCCCCTTAATGTCAATGCCCAGCACCGCCGCAGGCAATAACCCTACGGGGCAAAGCTGAGAAAATCTGCCGCCTACGCCGTCGGGGAGAACGTAGCTCTTAATTCCACCGCATTCATCGGAAATCTTTTTGAGGTTGCCTCTCTTTTCATCGGTGGTGAAGATGACGTTGTCTTTTACGGAAACCCCCGCCTTTGTCAAAAGGTCGAGGAGAATTAAGTATTGGGTCATCGTTTCGCTGGTTGCGCCCGATTTGGAAATGACGTTAAAGCAGGTCTTTTCCGGTTCGATAACGTCCAAGAGGTCGCGCATCCTTACGGGGTCAACGTTGTCCTCCACGTAGAATTTCGGGCCCTTTCTCTTATACTTGGGCAAATCGTTGTAGTGCAGGTGGCACAGAGCGTTGAACGCCATGATAGGGCCGAGCGCGCTGCCGCCGATGCCGAGCACGACGAAGTACTGGAACTTTTTACGGACGCTCTTTGCCGTTGCAAGGATATCTTCGACGATTTCCGCTTGGTTGTAAGGGAGCTCCGTCCAGCCCATATACAGCTCGTCTTTGCCGCGGTTGGCGTTTACGTATTCAAAGGCGGCTTTTGCCTTGGGTGCTAAACCGCGAAGGTCTGTTTCCGAAAAGCCCTCTTTGCCCAAAAACTTTTCCGTCATATTGTTGTAGTCTAAAACGACGCGCATGGATTTACGCCATTCTCTCGTCTTGTATCCCATAGAAACCTCCCAGTGATAAAGTCTACGTATATTGTACTAAAAAAGCGTAGGGTTGTCAAGGGGTGCGGGAATTTTTTTTGCGAATTTTTATGGGCGGCAACAACTTCAAAAACGCGCAGACGGCAACCGTGCAGAGCACGAGCAGGGCGGTGGCGCAAAGGGCGGATTGCCACGCTCCCAAAAGCAGGGACGTTCCCTTCCATATCAGTTGCCCCAGCAGTCCCAGAGGTGCGGTTAAGCCGATGCAAAGCAGCGCTTTGCGGTAAAACGAACGGGAGAGCGGAGAATGCTTTTTTAACAGCCGCCAGCCGCAAATTCCCTCGATGGTTAGGGATACGAGCAGTCCTATGGGATAGGCGTATATGCCGACGTAGGCGGGTAGAAACAGAATGCATAAGAGGAACGCTGCCGAGCCCACCATGGAGAAGGAAAAAGTCTGCTTTTCAAAGCCCAAGGAATTCAAAATGCTGACGAGAATGGCGTTGGCGCTCATAGGCAGCAGCAGAAAGGCGATACGCTGGAGCATTTCTCCTGCCAGTTGGTTTTGGTAGATAAGCGCTGTCAGCGGCTTACCCACCGCCATAAACAGGGGAATGAGCAGGCAAGGGACGGCAAGGGCAAAAAATATCCCCTTTTCCACCTTTTCCTGCAACCGTTTCGTGTTGCGCTTTTGGTGGTCTTCGGCGAGTTCGGGGACGAGGACGATCGCCAACGAACCGATCACTGTCAAAGGGATACCGATGAGTGGCATTACCATGCCTGTCATCACGCCGAAGGCTTGCAGAGCGTCGCTTTGCGGCATGCCAGCTCTTACCAGCATCGCCGGCAGCAGAGCCGAAACGGCGGCGTTGACCAAGGTCGCCCCCGAACGCACGGCGGTAATCGGCGCGGCGGCTTTTGCGAGGGGTTTTAGAAAAGGGGTGGGCGCGCTCCATTTTACTCGATGAAATAGCAGCGTGATACACGCGATGGCGCAGACGACTACGGCGGCAATCGAACGCGCCCAAGCGGCTCGGCTCGCACCTTCTATCGGCGAAAGATTTTGCGTACTCGTGAGCAGGATAACGCCCAACAGTACGGTGGAAATTTCTTCTACGATTTCAAATAAGGCGGGCGCAAGAAATTTTTTATTTCCCCAGAAAAACCCTTTGATTGCCATATACGCGGCGGTGGCGGTTAGGCTGCTGAGCAAGATTTTTAAGACGGGCGCATCTGTGGCAAAGAGGGGAATTTTGCCTGCAAGCGGCAAAAAAATGAGAGTGAGAAAAAGGGAAACTCCCCCTGCGAGAATGAGAGCCGACAGTAGCGCTCCGCCTGCTCTACCGCCTTGCTTTTCTGCGTTTAGACGGGAAAGGGTGCGGGATAGGCTGACGGGAATACCGCCCCCTGCGACCGTTTGGAAAAGAAAAAAGTGCGAAAGGGCAATCTGGTATATCCCCACTCCCTCTGCACCGAGCAGTCTGGCGAGCACGATACGGTATAAAAATCCAAGCGCGCGCTCTAGACAGGCGATGACGGTGATAACGGCTGTATTTTTGAAAATAGAAGGCTTGTTCATACCTTTATTCTACTTAGTAAACGGGGGAAATATGAAAGCATATTTTGCAAGTTTTAGCATATATAGTATAGTAATGTTAAAATTATTAGAACGAAAATGGTATCAGGTAAAACGAGGGCAGACCCTGCAGGAGATTGCGGCGGGTTTAAATACGACGGCGTACGCCTTAGCGGCGGAAAACAATTTAAAGGAGGAGGTGCGCGAGGGGCAGTTGTTGCGTGTGCCGCAGGCTCGACCTCTCTATACGGTGCAGGCAGGCGATAACAAAGCTTTGCTTTGTGGCAGCGACCAAGCGTATCGGGAAAGGAATGGTACACAGGCGTTTTATCCAGGTATGCGCGTGCGGTTGTAGGAGGCGTATGCGCTTGTGTCATTCGAATGAAAATCTGCATATAGTATAGTATAGACAACAAAGCGCGTAGGGCGGCTGCCTTTTCGCGCATAGGAGGTAATACTATGTCCTTTTATTCGAATTTTCAGTCGGACAAATGTCCTGGACCTGTATCGGGAAATCCGTTGGCAGGGCTGACGGAAAAGGTTTGTATCCAGGCGGAAAAGATTTTTGACGCGGGCATTAAGCAAACGCAGTTGACGGGGTACACCCTTACGCTGGAGGATATTGAGCCTGCAACCATCACCTATCCCTTGACCTTTGTCAGCGCCCGTTCTTTGAGTGCCGACGCGACGGTTTCAAACCTTGTGATTGACCGTCAAGCAGATAAAAATTGTGCAAGAGTGCAGGCGACGGTTAGTGCTCCCGTAGAGGTTTTGTTTACGGATGCAAACGGTACGGAAGGCAGAGCCACGGCAACGGTCAGTTTGCCTCAAGACGTGCTTCTTTACGTACCTGCCCCCTCGATTATGCCGTTTACGGTGCGTGCGGTAGTGAGTATCGTTGCCCCTGACGCAACCTTTGACGCCACGAACAACACCTTCGTTGCCAGCCTGTGCATTACGGTGATTTTGAAGGTTTCGATGCCGGTAGAAATCCTCGTTCCTACGTACGGATATTGTGCCATTCCTCCCGCGCAGGAGTATTCGCAAGAGGTCTGCGCCGGGTTCTTTGAATTGCCGCTGTATCCCCGTACCAAGCCCTGCGGCAACAAGTGCTGAGTACATACGCCTTGCCAAAGGCAAATTGCAAACGCCTCTCGAAATGAGGGGCGTTTTCTCTTTTTGTACCTGTGAAGTTTTCGTTGCCACGAAAGTGAAGTTGCTATGCAGTGAAGTTTGTACTGTGTACAAGTGAAGTTAAGTTTGCCATAACTTCGCCGATAGGCGAAACTTCACTCACTTTGGTTGAACTTCACTATCGCAGATAACTTCACTTGCCCAATGGGCAAACTTAATTTGCGTGATTGTCCTTCAAGGACATCACGCTAAAGAGGGGCGTTGTTTTTTGTTTGAAATAAAAGAAAAAACTTGCCTTTTATAAGGAAAACTGTTATAATGAGGGTATGAAGATATTTGCAATCGGGGATTTGCATCTGTCTACGACCTCGGACAAGCCTATGGACGTGTTCGGCGGCGGATGGGAAAATCACCTTGAAAAAATTAAAAAGGACTGGTTGGGAAAGGTGTCGCAAGAGGACGTCGTGCTGATTGCAGGCGACGTGAGCTGGGCGATGAAACTGACGGATGCCGTGGAGGATCTTCGTCAGTTGCAAGACCTGCCCGGACGAAAGATTTTTGTGCGCGGCAACCATGATTACTGGTGGAACGGCATCGGGAAAATCCGCGCCTCTGCGCCCGATGAAAGCTACGCTTTCCTGCAGACGGACGCCCTCAAAATCGGGCATACGGTGCTCGTTGGTTCGCGCGGTTGGACTTGCCCTGGAAGCCCTGACTTTTCCGAGCAGGACGAAAAGCTGTATAAGCGTGAGGTGGCAAGGTTTCGCTTGGCATTCGCCGATGCCCGTCGCTTGATGGAAGAGGGGGATAAGTTGGTAGTGCTGACGCACTATCCGCCATTCTCGGTGAAGAACGGGGAAACGGAGTTCACACGGCTGTTTGAAGAGAACGGCGTTTGCGCCGTCGTGTTCGGACATATTCACGGCGCGTCCTATTTCCCTCTGCGGACGGAAAAAAACGGGATTACCTATTATCTTACCGCTTGCGATAAGGCAAACTTTACGCTCACGGAAATACGTGTTGAGTGAGAACGTTTTTGGCGTAGATAATAGAAAAAATTACATTTTTTCCATTAGGAGCGGTTTATATCCTTTACAAAGTAAAAAAACTGTGTTATAATAGACGGAAGAAAACGGCGGAAGTAGTGCCGAAGTGAAGTCTTGGGTACTACACCCAAGACTTTTTTTGTACGAAATAGGAGAAGAAAATGCTGAAAAGAAAGGACGTACTGGGGCTGATTGATGCAAGCGAGGAAGAAATTTCCGAAATTTTGAACCTTGCGGCGCAGATAAAACGGCGCATTCAAAACGGCGAAAAGAAAATGGACGACTTGGCGGGCAAAACGGCAACCGTTTTGTTCTACGAGAATTCAACGCGCACGCGTACCAGTTTTGAGCAGGCGGCGAAATACTTAGGCGCAACCACGATCAATATCGTGGCGGGCAATTCCTCGGTGGCGAAGGGAGAAACCTTGGTAGACACGGGTAAGACCTTAGACGCGCAAAGAAATGATTTCATCATCATTCGACACCCGATGGGCGGCGCGCCGCACCTTTTGGCAAAGACGGTAAAGGCAAGCGTTTTGAACGCAGGCGACGGCATGAACGAGCATCCCACGCAGGCGCTCCTTGATATGCTCACAATGCAGGAAACGTTCGGCAGCTTGAAAGGTTTGAAGGTGGCGATCCTTGGCGACATCAAACATTCGCGTGTGGCAAAATCCAACCTCTTCGGCTTAAAGACGATGGGCGCGGAGGTGAGAATGTACGCCCCTGAAACGCTGATTCCAAGAAGTATTGACAAGTTGGGCGCAAAGGTGTGCGGCAGCCGTGAAGAGGCGCTGGACGGCGCAGACGTCGTGATGGGGCTTAGAATTCAGCTCGAACGGCAGCAGGCGGGCAACTTCCCCTCGCTTGGGGAATATGCGGCGTTCTACGGCGTAGACGAGAAAATGCTCTCGTATGCTAACCCCAACGCAATCGTGCTGCACCCCGGCCCTGTCAACCGTGGCGTGGAACTCTCTAGCGGCGTAATCGACCACGAGAGAAGCCGCATCGAAGACCAAGTATTGTCAGGGGTAGCGGTGCGTATGGCACTGCTGAAACTGTTGAACGAATATAGGGAGGCAAACGCATGATTATCAAAAACGGTACTTTGGTATTGAGGGATGGCTTGGTGAAAAAGGATGTCCTGGTGCAGGAAGGTAAAATCGTAAAGATTGCCGACAATATTTGCGTGGACGGCGAAACGGTGGTGGACGCAAGCGGTTTACACGTCTTCCCCGGGTTGATTGACATTCACGTGCACTTGCGTGAGCCGGGCTTTGAAAGAAAGGAAAATATCGAAAGCGGCGCGCAAGCGGCGGTGAAGGGTGGCTTTACGCAGGTATGCTGTATGCCCAACACCAACCCCGTTGTGGACAATAAAGTGGTGGTCAGCTACATCAAGACGAGGGCAAAAGAGGTGAACCTTTGCAAAATTCATCCCATCGGCGCAATCACCAAGGGGAGCAAGGGGGAAGAGCTTGCCGCAATCGGCGGTATGCAAAAGGCTGGCGCGGTTGCCATTTCCGACGACGGCGTAGCGGTGAAGAACGCTCGCTTGATGTATAACGCGATGTTGTACGCAAAGGGCTTTGGGCTCAAATGCCTCTGCCATTGTGAGGATAAAGATTTGGTGGACGGCGGCTCGGTACACGAGGGCTTGTCTGCGACGATTGCAGGGATCAAGGGGATTCCCCGCGCGGCGGAAGACGTGATCATCGCAAGAGAGCTTTCCTTGGCGGAGGAGCTGGATTGCCCCGTGCATATCTGCCACGTTTCGACGTACAGCGGCGTGCGCCTCATTCGCGATGCGAAACGCGCAGGCGTGAAAGTGTCTGCGGAAACCTGTCCCCATTACTTTGCGGCGACGGATGAGGTGATTTTGGGCTATGATACGAATACAAAGGTCAATCCCCCCATTCGTGAAGAAAAAGACCGCCTTGCGATTATCGAGGGCTTGAAGGATGGTACGCTGGATTGTATCGTGACCGACCACGCTCCTCATCACGCAGACGACAAAAACGTAGAATATCCCTTGGCTGCGTTCGGGATCAGCGGTATTGAAACCTCGCTTGGCTTTACTTTGGAATACCTGTATAAGACGGGCGTGCTTACTCTGCCTCAAATCGCCGACAAGATGTCCTATCAGCCTGCAAAGGTTTTGGGGCTCGACGGCGGCGAAATTGCCGAAGGCGAAGTCGCTGACTTCACGATTGTGAACGTGGACGAGGAATGGACGGTGGACAGCTCGAAGTTTGTCAGCAAGGGCAAGAATACGCCGTTCAACGGATATAAGCTCAGCGGCGTGGTCAAATACACCATCGTAGACGGCGACGTGAAATATACTGCGTAAAAGGACGAAGAAATGATTACCGATAGACTGATTGATAAAATTATCGAAATGCAAAACCCGACCTGCGTGGGGTTAGACACTCTGTTTGATTACCTGCCCGACGATATGAAGGCAGGCGCAAAAACCTTTGCGGATGCTGCGGAGAGAGTGCTCGAATTCAATAAAAAAATCGTGGACAGCGTGTGCGATATCGTGCCCTCCGTCAAGGTGCAAATTGCCTACTACGAAATGTACGGCGTGGCAGGTATGCAGGCGTACGAGGAAATCTTGAAGTATGCGGCGGGCAAGGGCTTGGTCGTGATTGCAGACGCGAAGCGCAACGACATCGGCTCGACGGCGAGTTGCTACGCTAAAACGTTCCTTGGCGAAACGGAAGTCAACGGCAACGCTTATAAGCCTTTTCCCTCCGACTACGTGACGGTAAACGGGTATCTGGGTACGGACGGGATTGCGCCGTTCGTGGAACAATGCGAAAAGAACGATAAGGGGATTTTTGTGCTGGTAAAGACTTCTAACCCTTCGAGTGGCGAACTGCAAAATCTCGTTTTGGAAAACGGCAAGCCTATCTACGAATACATGGGCGGCTTAGTGGAAAAATGGGGGGAAAGCACCGTCGGCAAATACGGCTATTCGGCGGTAGGCGCGGTGGTGGGCGCAACTCATCCGACGGAAGCGGCTCGTCTGCGTGAGGTATTGCCGCACACCTTCTTCTTGATCCCCGGCTACGGCGCGCAGGGCGGAAACGCAGAGATGCTGAAAAGCTGCTTTGGCGCAAACGGCTTGGGCGGTGTGGTTAACAATTCCCGTGGCATTTTGTGCGCGTATAAGAAAAACGGCGGCACGTACTACGATGCGGCGCGTGAGGCGTGCGTTGCGATGCAGAAGGACTTATCTTCCGTCATCGGCAAGATGGGGAACTGAGAAAGGCTATGAAAGATTATTTAGCGACGATTGTCGAAAATAAGAAAATCGCAAACGGCGTGTATTCCATTACCTTTCGTGTAGACGAGGACGTGCAGGTTCGCTGCGGACAGTTTGGGGAAATTGCCGTAGGCGGCAGCCATTTACTCCGTCGTCCGATTGCCATTTGTAAAGTAGAAGGCAAGCACATTACCTTCTGCTACCAAGTCAAGGGCGAGGGCACGCAAAAGTTAAAAGAAATGTCGGCGGGGGCGCAACTCAACGTATTGATGCCGCTGGGCAACGGCTTTTTCGTAGAAGAGAGCGAACAAAAGGTTGCGCTCGTCGGCGGCGGCGTGGGGATATTCCCCTTGATTTCCGTCTTGCGTCAGTATCGTGGGGAAAAACAGATTTCCTCGTATATGGGTTTCCGCAACAAGGCCGCCGTGTGTATGCTGAGCGAACTTTCCAAGGCAAACAAAAGCGTTGTCGTCAGCGACGACGGAAGCTATGGCGCAAAGATGAACGCCGTGCAGGCGTTTGAGGCAGACCTTGCGGCAGGCAACCGTCCCGACGTGGTGCTTGCGTGCGGACCTATGCCGATGCTGCGTGCGCTCAAACAGGTGGCAGAGAGAGAGGGTTTGACTTGCTTTGTTTCCTTAGAGGAGAGAATGGGCTGCGGCATTGGCGCTTGTCTTGTGTGCGTATGCGCGATGACGAACGGCGCGAACGCGCGCGTGTGCAAGGACGGACCCGTCTTTAATGCGAAGAGCGTAGAGCTTTAATGCAAAGGACGTAGAGTTATAATAGGTGTACTATGGCGAATTTATCGGTGAATTTATGTGGCATTACGTTGAAAAATCCCGTAATCGGCGCATCGGGTACGGTGGGTTTTGGTCGGGAGTTTAACGAACTGTACGATATCGGCACGGTGGGCGGTATTTCCACCAAGGGGCTGACGAACGAGCCTCGCCTCGGCAATCCCACTCCTCGTATTGCGGAGAGCCGTGGGGTGATTTTGAACGCCGTAGGCTTGCAAAATCCTGGCGTAGAGCATTTTATCGAGCACGACCTTGCTTGGCTGAAATCGACGGGTACGGCGGTGATTGCCAACGTCGCAGGGAAGACCTTGGACGACTATCGGGCGATTTGCGAAAGGCTGGACGGCTTGGTGGATATGGTCGAGCTGAACATCTCCTGCCCCAACGTAAAAAGCGGCGGTATGGCGTTCGGTATCAAGCCGCAATCGGTGGAAGAGGTGGCGAAAATTGCAAAAAGCGCTCTTACGAAAACGCCGCTGATGGTAAAGCTTTCCCCGAACGTCGAAAGTATCGCGACGAACGCCAAGGCAGCGGAAAACGGCGGCGTAGATGCAATCTCCTTAATCAACACCCTCACGGGTATGGCGATTGACATTGAAAGAAGAAGACCGATCATTGCCAACAACACGGGCGGTGTATCGGGCGCAGGGATTAAGCCGATTGCCGTTAGAATGGTGTACGAGGCGGCGCAGGCGGTGAAAATCCCCGTCGTCGGTATGGGTGGTATCACTTGCGCGGAGGACGCCATTGAATTTTTGATGGCAGGCGCAACGGCGGTGCAGGTGGGTACGGCGAACTTTACCGACCCGTACGCGATGCCGAAAATCATCAAGGGCTTGAACGAGTGGTGCGATCGCCACGGCGTTGAAAACGTTTCCGAGCTGACAGGCGTATTAACCCTCAATCAAAGATAAATCGAGGTGGAGTATGGAATACAATTATAAACAGCAATTTATTCGCTTTATGGTAGAAAACGGGGTGTTGCGCTTTGGGGAATTTACCTTAAAGAGTGGCAGAAAAGCTCCCTATTTCATCAATACGGGCAACTATAAGACGGGCAAGCAGTTGGCAAAGCTGGGCGAATATTACGCCGCTTGTATCGCACAGAACGGCTTGGAAGCGGAAACGCTGGTCGGCCCTGCGTATAAGGGAATTCCTCTTTCGGTAGCGACGGCGATTGCTCTGTATAGCGGATACGGCAAGGAGCTGAACTATTGCTTTGACAGAAAGGAAGTCAAGGACCACGGCGAGGGCGGCTTGTTCGTGGGCAAGCAGCTTGCCGACGGAGAAAAGGTAATCATCATCGAGGACGTTATGACTAGCGGTAAGGCGCTTGGGGAAATTCTGCCCAAGCTGGCTGCGGCGGCGAACGTGGAAATCGTCGGTATGGTCATTTCCGTAGACCGTATGGAAAAGGCACTCAATTCCGACCTCTCCGCGGTAAAAATGGCGAAAGCGGAATACGGCATCGACGTCTATTCCGTCGTCAATATGAACGATATCATCGAGGCAATCGAACAGGGCGTTATCGAAGGTAAGGAGCATTTGCCTGCGATGTATGCGTATCGCGAAACGTATGGGGCGTAAGATGAAAAAAAGTTTTGGATTTGTGGGCGAGCAAGAAGTGTTTGCTTATACTATCGAAAACGCCTTTTTAAAGGCGACCATTCTTTCGATGGGTGGCACGCTGCAATCGCTTGTTGTGAAAGAAAAAGGGGTGGACGTAGTTTTGGGCTATGATACCCCTATGGAGTATTTGGAAAAGGGCGGTACGATCGGCGCAATCTGCGGACGGTTTGCCAACCGTATTCGCGCAGGGAAATTGACGGTGGACGGCGTGGAATACGCTCTCTATTGCAACGACCGAGGCAATCACTTACACGGCGGTAAAGTGGGCTACAATAAGCGTATTTTCGGCGTAGAGGAGCATACGGCAGATAGACTTGTCTTGACGTTATTCTCCCCTGACGGCGAGGAGAATTATCCTGGGAATTTGCGCCTTAAAGTGGTGTATTCGTTGGAAGGCTCTGCCTTAAAAATAAGCTACGAGGCGGTGGCGGATAAGGCGACGGCAATCAACCTCACGAACCACGCTTACTTTAATTTGAACGGGGCAGGTACGGGTTCTGCTTATCAGCATACCTTGCAAATTGCCGCCCCTTACTATCTTTCCACGGACGAAAATATGATACCCGACGGGAAACTGTCTAAAGTGGAGAACACCCCTTTTGACTTCCGCAATGCAAAGACGGTGGCAAGCGGTGATGCGTTCTTATCGCAAAACGCCGACCTCAAAAAGGGGAAGGGCTTTGACCATTGTTTCGTCTTTGAAAAGGAGCGTGATTTGGCGTTGCCGATTGCTACCCTTTGCGGCGATAAGTCGGGGATTACGATGCTTTGCTATACCACGTTGCCGGCGGTACAGTTGTATGCAGGCAACTTCTTGAATATGGAAGGAAAGGCAGGGTTTTACGGCAGAGGAAACGGGCTTTGCCTCGAAACGCAGGCGTTCCCTGACAACGTAAACGTACCGGCTTATGCAGAATACGGCAGTTCGATTTACGCTGCAGGTCAGCGCTACGAAAGCCAAACAATTTACGAATTTATTGCAACAAAATAGGAGAATAGAAAAATGGCAAAGGTTATCTTGACCGGGGATAGACCCACGGGGAAATTGCATATCGGGCATTACGTAGGCTCTTTGCGCCGCCGTGTGGAAATGCAAAACAGCGGCGAATTTGATAAAATTTGGATTATGATTGCGGATGCGCAGGCGCTCACCGACAATTTCGACAATCCCGATAAGGTGCGCGCGAATATCACCGAGGTTGCGCTGGATTATTTGTCGGTGGGGCTTGACCCGAAAAAATCGACGATTTTCGTGCAATCGCATATTGCCGAATTGACCGAGTTGACCTTCTATTATATGAATTTGGTTACCTTGGCGCGCTTGCAGAGAAACCCGACGGTCAAGGCGGAAATCAAGCAGAAGAATTTTGAAATGTCCCTGCCGATGGGCTTTTTGACCTATCCCGTTTCGCAGACGGCGGATATTACGGCGTTTATGGCGGATACCGTCCCCGTAGGCGAAGACCAACTGCCGATGTTGGAGCAGGCACGTGAAATCGTAAGAAGCTTCAACGGCTTGTACGGCGAAACGCTGGTAGAGCCGAAGGCAGTCTTGCCCTCGAATAAGTCTTGCTTGCGCTTGCCCGGTACGGACGGCATGGCGAAGATGAGCAAATCCTTAGGCAACTGTATCTACCTTTCGGATAGCGCGGACGAGATTAAACGCAAGGTAATGGGGATGTTTACCGACCCCAACCACCTGCGCGTTTCCGATCCTGGCGATACGAAGAACAACCCTACGTTCATCTATCTCGACGCGTTTGCAAAGGACGAGCATTTTGCCGCTTACGCGCCTGAGTACGCGAACCTCGAAGAAATGAAAGCGCATTATGAGCGCGGCGGCTTAGGGGATATGAAGGTAAAGAAACTGCTCAATGCGGTGATGCAGGAAACGTTAGAGCCCATTCGCACCCGTCGTGAGGAAATTGCAAAGGATATTCCTGCGGTATGGGATATGCTGTACGAGGGTAGCGAGGAGGCGAAGGCACGCGCCGCCGCTACTTTGGACGCTGTGAAAAAGGCGATGCGGATTGATTATTTCGCGGATAGGAAATAAGCAAGTTAAGGAAAATGCCATAGGCAGGTATAGAATGAGTAAAAATTTATCCAAACAAAATAAGGCACAGCTTTTGGAAAATCTGGCTTTGATTAAGGCGCATTTGAAAGCCGAGGCAAAGAGCGAGGAGCGGGAAAAGTTGATTGCCTGCGTAGAGGATTTAGAGGCGGACCTGCGTGTCCGTCGCTACGGTCTTGTCTACGAGGAGCACCGTGAAGAAATTGAGGAGTTGCTTGCAACCAAAGTCCCCGTTTTGAGAAAAGAAGACGACCTTTCCGTTTGCGGCGGCGGTATCACGCACGCCCTCATAGAGGGGGATAACCTTGCCTCGCTGACCGCTCTCAAAACCGATTACGAAGGAAAAATCGACTTTATTTATATCGACCCGCCTTACAATAAGGGTAAGGACGGCTCGCCCTATAAGGACAAATACGTCGAGGGTGAGGACGATTATCGGCACAGCTACTGGTCGTCGTTTATGGCAAAGCGCTTGACCCTTGCAAAAGAACTGATGGCAGAGGACGGACTCATTTGTATCTCTATCGACGATAACGAGTTTGCCGCCTTGAAACTCTTATGTGATAAGGTGTTCGGGGAAAAGAATAAGCTCTCCATTCACCATATTCAAGTGCGCTACGGCAACAAGAGCCTGAACGAGAAAAAGGACTTCCAAGAGGTGTGCGAATACGTACTGTTCTATGCGAAGAACGCGCGCAAGTTCAAGGCAAATAAGCCTGCCGAAGAATATTCCTTGGATAAGTTCTGCTACGAAATCCGTGAAACGGGGGAATACACCGAGGAAATCATCGGCGGCAGAAAGGTAAAAATCTTCAAAAAAGGCACGTATGAAATCGAAAAGAAAAAGATCGGCTGCCTCGGATTTTTGAAGGCGACTTGGGCTTCAGGCAGCGTCGTAAAGGGCAACGCCTCGGGGAAATACTTTGAAACCCACTTAAAACCGAGAAAGGAAATCGACGGCTTGGGTACGCTGTATAAGGTAGAGGGTATCGGCGAGGACGGGCTCGGCTATCGCTACTTTACCGGTCCGCAAAAGTCGGAGGCTACGCAGGGGCTGTTCTATTCGGGCGTTCCCTTAGAGCGTGTGAAAGAAATGGCGGCTGGTACAAGTAAAAAATACCGTCCTATCGGCAACTTCTATGATTTTGCGGCAGACTTTGGCAACATTCGCCACGAGGGCGGCGTTGCGTTCAACGGCGGCAAAAAGCCGACGAAGATGCTGCGGCAGTTCCTTTGCTATCATCAACGCAAGGATATTACCGTGCTCGACTTCTTTGCAGGCTCTGCCTCGACGGGGCACGCGGTGCTTGACCAAAACGCGGCGGACGGCGGTACAAGACGGTTTATTATGTGCACCAGCAACGAGGAAAATATTTGCCGTGATATTGCCTATAAACGCCTGTGCAACGCGATGCAGGGCAAAGAGGCAAGTTTGGATTTCTATACGGTAGCATGGGAGGACAAGGAATGATTTACGAATTCGGCTGTGAAACCTTGCGTTGCAAGGTATCCTCTGTGGGCGCAGAGCTAATTAGCGTCGTACATAACGGCAAAGAACGGCTCTGGCAAAACGACAACGGCGGTTGGAGTGGGCATGCCCCCATTCTCTTTCCCTTTGGGGGGAGTTGCGCGATGGTGGTAGACGGAGTGGAATATCCTATCCCCAAACACGGCGTTGCCCGCAAAAAAGAGTTTTCTCTTGTGGGCTGTTCGCGTGAGGAAATTACTTTCGTCCTGCGCGCAGACGAGGAAACGAAGAAAGTGTATCCCTTTGATTTTTCATTGTTTGTCAAGTACCTGGTATCGGGAAACTTGTTGAAAGTCGTCTATAAAGTGGTCAACGAAGGGGAACAAACGATGTACGCAGGCTTTGGCAGCCACGAATCGTATTCCTTAGACGGCGAAGTGGACGAATTTGAGGTAGAGTTCGAAAAGGAAGAGAATTTCTACGCGCTGTACGCGTCGGCGGAAACGGGAAAAATGACGGGCGAAGGCAGAGATTTCGGCACGGGCAAAACGCTGGTGCTCGACAGAGAATTTATGCAGACGGACACGATTATTCTTGCGGACGTAAACTCTCACACCGTATGGCTCAAACGCCGCGGCGGCGAGGTGCTGGCAAGGGTGTCCTACCCCGACTTTGGCAACCTGCTGTTGTGGCACCCTGCAGACAGTCGTATGGTGTGTGTAGAGCCTTGGCAAAATCTGCCCGACGACGATAAAAAAGCACCGCAGGAGATTTCTAAGAAAAAAGGCTTGACGGCAATTCCCCCTAAGGGCGAGGCGACGGCTTATCACGAGATTGAATATTTTGAAATCATCGGCAAATAAAAAAGACAATTCAAATATGAGGTTATAAATATGGCAAAGGAAAATCAATTTGTGGAACAAATTGCGGACATCGAGAGCGACTTTCCGCAATGGTATACCGATGTCGTTTTGAAGACGAAACTGGTCGATTATGGCCCTGTTAAGGGCACGATGGTCATTCGTCCTTACGGCTATGCGATTTGGGAGAATATTCAAAAGGAGTTGGACGCTCGCTTTAAGCAGCAAGGGGTGCAGAACGCGTACTTCCCTCTCTTAATTCCTATGAGTTTCTTCACCAAGGAAGCAGAGCACGTAGAGGGCTTTGCGCCCGAAGTAGCGGTGGTAACCCACGCAGGCGGTGAGGAGCTTGCCGAGCCTTTGGCAATCCGTCCTACTTCCGAAACGATCATCGGCACAATGATGGGCAAGTGGGTACAATCCTATCGTGATTTGCCGATGAAGGTCAATCAATGGTGCAACGTTATGCGTTGGGAAAAGACGACCCGTCCGTTCCTTAGAACGAGCGAATTCTTGTGGCAAGAGGGGCATACTGCTCATTCCACGGCAGAAGAGGCGCAGACAGAAACGCTGGCAATGCTGGAAATCTATAAGCAGTTTATGGAAAACTGCCTCGCAATCCCCGTATTGACGGGTAGAAAGACGGAAAAGGAAAAATTCGCAGGCGCGGTGGCTACCTATACCATGGAAGCAATGATGCACGACGGTAAGAGTTTGCAATCGGGTACTTCTCACTACATGGGTCAGAACTTTGCAAAAGCATTCGAGATTGATTTCCTCGGTCAAGAGGGTGTGCTGGAACACGCGTACACCACCTCTTGGGGGGTTTCCACCCGCTTGATCGGCGCGGTGATCATGACGCATGGCGATGCGCGCGGCTTGGTGCTGCCCCCCGTCGTTGCGCCCACGCAGGTCGTTATCGTACCCATCGCGGCAAGAAAGCCGGGTGTGAACGAGGCTTGCGAAGAGCTGCGTGCCGAGTTGGCTGCGGCAGGCGTGCGCGTCGTACTCGACAACAGCGACAACAGCCCCGGTTGGAAGTTCAACGAATGGGAAATGAAGGGCGTTCCCCTGCGTATTGAAATGGGTCCTCGCGATATCGAGGCAGGAAAGATGCTGTTTGCCCGTCGCGATACCTTGGAAAAGAGCGAGGTTTCCCGCGAAAACGCGGCGGCGAGCGTGCAGGCGATTTTGGCGCAAATCCAAGGCAATATGCTGGAAAAGGCGCGTGCGCACCGCGATAGCCGTATCGTTTATGCGGACGATATGGCAGGGATCTTGGCGGGCGTTGAGGGTGGCAATTTTGTCAAAGCAGGCTGGTGTGGCTGCCGTGATTGCGAGGATAAAATCAAGGCGGAAACGGCGGCTACGGCGCGTGTATTCGCCGAAGGCGAAAGCGCAGAAAAATGCGCAGTTTGCGGCAAGGAAGCAAAGCACGTCATCATCTACGCAAGGGCGTACTAATGCAAAAACCGTACCTATGTACGGATTGAAAATAAAAAAACGACGGTTTATGCCGTCGTTTTTTTATTTATAACATAGAAAATCACTCTCTTCTCCAATTTTTAGCGCAATACGTAGCTCTTAAATACATTGCCGCGTCTTCCGTATCTGAAATTTGCGTTTTAGAAATTGATATTTGCACAACTTTCCAACCTTCCAGCGTTTCAAATATTGCATCCGTCAAAGCCGTACAATTTTCAAACGCATATTTTCCAATTCTCGTTACGCTTTCCGCGATAACTACACTCGTTAACCCTGCGCAATCCTTAAACGCGCTATCCGCAATACAAAGCGTTCCTGCTTTTACGGTATATGCGCCCGACAACGTGTCTTTCGCTTCTATTAAGCACTTCCCCATATAGAGTACGTTATCGCTCCAATTACTTGCAGTTTTATAATAGCCCGTATTATCGAACGCTTTTTCTCCAACGCTTGTTATCCCGTCGGGCATGGTTATACTCGTTAAGCGCTCACAGTCCTTGAACGCACACTCACCAATGCTCGTAACGCTATTCGCTATCGTAAGCCCCATCAAATTACCACAACCGCTAAACGCATAATCCGCTATAAACAACGTACCGTCTTTTACGGTATATGTCCCTGAAATATAGTCCGCGGTTATCAAATGTTTTCCTATATAGAATACGCCGTCGGGCCAGTTATTCGGGTTATTATAATCCCCCGTACGATTAAATGCATCCTTAGCAATACTCGTAACGCTATCGGGAATTTGTATATTCACTAATTTTGTGCAGTCTGCAAACGCAGAACGACCAATACCCGTAACCCCGTCGGGAATTACGACGCTCTTTAAATAATTAGAACCTTCAAACGCTCGCTCTGCAATGCTCGTTACAGTTTGGGGGATGGTAAAGGACGCATCCGTTTTACCGATCGCATACTTTAATAGCGTAACCCCTCCATTTGAATACAAATTGCCGTCTATGGATTGATAATTTTGATTGTCTGCACCTACTGTAATATTCGACAATTTGCTACAAGAATTAAACGCATACGCTCCAATCTCGTTCACTTTGCTACCAAGGCTTATCGTAGTTAACTCAAAACATGCGTTGAATGCATAGGCGCCAATACTCGTTACGCTGTTAGGAATTTCCAAGCACGTCAAGCTTTCACAATACTCGAATACGTATTCACCAATACTTTCTACTTTTTTACCCATCGTTACGCTCGTCAAAGCAGAACAATTTTCAAACACGCGGTCTTTCATACTCGTAATGTTGTCAGGAATTACTATACTCGTCAAACTCGTACATTCGCTAAACAATGCTTCTTCTATCTGCATTAACTGCTTGGGAAGTTTTACACTCTCTAATTTCGTGCAATTAGCAAAGGCTTTTTCTCCGATTTCCCATACGGGATCTGGAATTTCCAACTCCGTCAAGTTTGTACAATACTCGAATGCGCCGTTCCCAATCTTTTTAAGCCCTTCAGGAAATCCTATGCTCGTTAAACCCGTACACCCCTTAAATGCATACGCTCCAATACTTGTAACGCTTTCAGGAATTTCTATTTCCGACAAAATAGAACAACCTTCAAACGTATTTGCGTCAATCGCCGTTATTCCGTTGGAAAGTTGTATATTTTCCAAAGCGGTACAACCAGAAAATGCGTCGCTTTCTATCTTTGTTACGCTATTAGGAACGGTTATGCTCGTCAAACTCGTACAATTCGTAAACGCACCGCTCTTCACTATCGTAACGCTATCGGGAATGGTTATGCCATTCAAGCTTTCGCAATCCGCAAACGCATAAGGGGCTATGGCTTTTACAGGCAAAGCTCGATACGTCTTAGGAATGACGATATCCGTATCCTCGCAAGAGCCTATCCCAGACACGATATAATACGTATCATCATTAGACAAAGCATACTGCAATCCTCCGCTAAATTTGACACCGCAATAAACGCACTCGCCGTTCTCTATCTTATGGTAATCAGGATTTGTTTCTATTTCTTCGGTATAACTGTCCCCGCATTGCCAACAGGTAATCTTCTTTTCGCCCTTTTCTCCGCAATTAGGCTCTTTGATGATCTCTTCAATATTATATACGTGTTGGTGCGGCTCATTACTATTCGCAAAAAAGGCGCACCCTGCAAACGAAAAAGCGGTTGTCCCAACCAAAGCGCATAACAAAGTCTTTAAAATCTTTCTCATTTTTAATTTTTTCCACCTATAAAATATTTGATATCTTTATACTATCACATATTTTCCGCGTTTGCAAGCATTCTATAAAATATTTGAAAACTTTGTAGAAATTTACAAAGAAAAAGAATTCAGACTTTAAATCCAAGTTCTAATTTCTTTTTGACCGCTTGAAAGTGCAATTTCCTATAATTTTTTAATGTTTCAAAAAATCCCTAACGGAACAGCACTTTATGCCTCGTTTTTTTGTTTGCGTGAAGGACGGTTGGGAAGCAAGACATTGCCGTCCAAGGGGATAAGTGAATGGCGTAAAAAATTGTTGAAAAATACGAACAAATGTTTGACTTTTGCAAAAAACCGTGTTAGAATGTAGGGGAGAAACAGGGAAAGGGGGCAGGCTATGATTGACCAAACACGGCTGAAAATTTTGGTGGACGGGGCAAAATACGACGTGTCCTGTTCTTCGTCTGGCTCGGCGCGACGCAACAGCGCGGACGGAGTAGGCAACGCCGCTTTTGGGGGGATATGCCATTCCTTCACCCAAGACGGACGGTGTATTTCGTTATTGAAAATTTTGCTCAGCAACGATTGCGCTTTTGATTGTAAATACTGCCCCAACCGTCGCAGCGCGGACGTGCCGCGCGCCCACGCCGCCCCCGAGGAGATCTGCGAGCTAGTGATGGAATTTTATCGCCGAAACTATATTGAGGGGCTGTTTTTGTCCTCGGCAGTCTATCAAAATCCCGACTATACCATGGAGTTATTATTGCGCACGGTGCGCCTTTTGCGCGAAGAATACCGCTTTAACGGGTACATACACTTAAAGGGGATTCCGCACGCAGACGAGGCGTTGACGAGGGCGGCGGCGCGGTATGCAGACCGTATGAGCTACAATCTCGAATTGCCCAGCGAACAGAGCCTGAAATTGCTTGCGCCGCAAAAGACGAAAGCAAGCGTTTTAACGCCGATGGGGGTATTGCAGACGGGCAGGGAAGAGGCAGCGGCGTTATGGAAAGCGAGGACGGGCAAGACGGAGCGCAAGGGTAGGGGCAAGTTTTTGCCCGCAGGGCAAACCACGCAAATGATCGTGGGGGCGTCCCCCGAAACGGACGGAAAAATTCTGCGCCTCAGCGAATCGCTGTATCGAAAATTCTCGTTGAAAAGGGTGTATTTTTCCTCGTACGTACCCGTAGTAAAAGACCCGCTGTTGCCTACGGTCAGCGCTGGGCTGTTGCGAGAACATAGGCTGTATCAAGCAGACTGGCTGATGCGCTTTTACGGCTTTGACAGCGCGGAAATCGTTGGCGAAGGGGAAAACCTTGCTGTGGAATACGACCCGAAATGCGCTTGGGCGCTGAAAAATATGCACCTATTTCCCGTGGAAATCAACCGCGCGGACGTGGAAACGCTGCTGCGTGTGCCGGGGATAGGCGCAAAGGGTGCGTACAAAATCGTTTCGGCGAGGCGGTTTGCAAAGCTGACGTTTGAGGACCTGCAAAAAATGCGAATCGTTTTAAAACGCGCACGGCATTTTATCACTTGCGACGGTAAGTTTTACGGCGCGGACAACGAGGAGCGTGTGCGCACCGCTTTGGCGGTGGCGGAGAGGTTGGACGGGGCAAAGCAACTCTCCTTTTTCGACGGCGACGAGGGCGGCTTGCTGCGGAAAAGCGAGCGGCAATCTATCTCCTTATCGGTGCTGGACGGGACGAAAAACTTTTTACTGCATTCCACGCCGTCGATTGCAAAATCGGCGTTGGACGGGCAATTTTAGGGGGGTGTACGAGATGAACGCGAGAACGGTGTATTTTACGGGCGGTACGGAAGAGGGCTTTTTTACCGCGGTGTTCGACGGCTATAACCAGCCGAACGCTTACTTGACCTCCGAGAAGAATTTGCAACTTGGATTGGGCGAGAACTTGATTAGGGTGCAGCCCGATATGGAAAAGGTGGCGAGGGTAGAAAGGAAAATCAAGGGGCTGGACGCAAGAGCAATCGGCGACGTGCGGCTTGCCTTGCGACACCGCGATGAGGATCGGGAGCAGGTCGCCTTTTTGTACGTCCGTCAACTGGTAAAAACGGGCAAATCGGTGCGCGGCATGCTGTCGGTAGAGGGGGTGCGGCGTATGATGGATTTGCGGGGGCAGGTATTGAACGAAGTACATAGATTGAAAGGTTTTTTACGTTTTTCGGAAACCAACGAGGGGGTACTGTATGCGCCCTGTTCCCCCGACCACGACGACGTAGATCTGCTTGCCTCGCACTTTGTTGCGCGGCTGAACGCTCCCTTCGTCATTCACGACGTTTGGCGCAGGAAAGCGCTCTTATACGACGGCAGGGAGTGTATCGTGGCGGCGGTGGGAGATGCGGAAATCGTCGAGAGTGAACGGGAAAAATACTTCTCGTCGCTGTGGAAAAAATACTATCAATCGGTGAACATCGCCGAGAGGAAAAATCTAACACAACAAAAGAACTATATGCCCGTACGATACTGGCAGTTTTTAAACGAATTATCGTAGTCCGCAACGCCTCGTCCGCGTTGCGGTTTTTCTCTGTGGCGGACATAGCATAGCTATGTCTTTTAGAAAAAAGGCTAAAAAGGCGGATAGAACTCTTGACGAGGTGGGAAAAAGTATGCTATTATAATAGCATGGAAGAAAATACCTTATCTTTAAACAAACGAATCGGCCGTAATATTATGGCGTACAGAAAGTCCATGGGGTTGACGCAGGCAGAGCTTGCCGAGCGCATTAATTACTCGGATAAATCGGTATCCAAGTGGGAATCGGGCGGTGGCGCTCCGGATATTTACGTGCTCGTACAACTTGCCGAAATCTTTGAGATTACGGTCAACGAGTTGGTGGCTGAGGACGTGCCCAAAAAGACGGGGGTGCGGCGGAATATTGGTTTGCACGCTCTGATTATGGGGTTGTCTAGCGGTATCGTCTGGCTGGTGGCGACTTGTGTATTCGTACTTCTGTCGATGCTGAACGTGCAGGGGGCGATTTGGACGACGTTTATCTTCGCGCTGCCCGTGAATGCCATCGTGCTGATAGTGCTGTCGGCGGTTTGGAAATACAAACTGTTGCAGTTCATCTCCGTTTCCGCTACGATATGGACGGTGCTCTTGTCCGTGTTCTGCGTGCTCTGGTTTATTTTCAAATTGGGCGGATCGGTGTGGCTGGTCTTCCTGCTCGGCGCGCCGTTGCAGGTTTTAGAAGTGTTATGGGCGTTTTTCCGCTACTCTGTTTTCCGTAAAAGAGGGAAAAAGCAAGCGGAAGTAAAATAATTGATTTGGGAGTAATCTTCGATGCGTTTGTGCTTTGCGTGCAAAAAAAATCATCCTGCCGTGTCTTACGAAAGAAAGGTTCGTGGCGGCGTAGAAATCGAGCATTATTGCCTTTCCTGCTATGAAAACAAGTTCCTGTCGATCGGCTCGGACGGAAATGAGGACGGAAAGACGTACGAGGCTTGTCCCTATTGCGGAATGACGGTGGCTGAGGTAAAAAAGACGGCTTTGGTAGGTTGCGCGAAATGTTATCAGACGCTGGGTCTATTGATTGTGCCGATGGTGATTCGTATGCAACAAAACGCGGCGGACGTACACCGCGGAAAGTGTGCCGCAGACGGCGAGGGATTGCAGCGTAGCAACCGTAGAAAGGAATTGCAAACGCTTGCTTTCCACTACAAGCAGGTGGGCGACCTCGTCCGCGCAAAGGCGTGTCAAGAGCAGATGGAGGCGCTGGATAGAGGCAACGCAAAGGCAGGTAGAGGAAGATGAGACGTAAAAAATCGGAATTGACAACGACGGTCATCTCTACCCGTATGCGGCTGGCGAGGAACTTGCAGGCGTATCCGTTCCCTACAAAACTTTCGAGGGAGCAGGCGGAAGAAATCGTCGTTTTGACCCGCAATGCCTTGGCGAGGCTGGACAGCGGCTGGACGGAATACGACGTCCGCGCGATCGGCAAGGCAAAGGCGATGCTTTTGCAGGAACAGCACTTAATCAGCCCTGCGCTGGTTGCAGGCAGGCACGGTGGCACGGCGTTCGTGTCTGCGGACGGCGAAGTGTCCGTAATGGTCAACGAGGAGGACCATTTGCGGGAGCAGTACATCGTTAGCGGATTTCGTTTAGACGATGCCTACGAGAGGGTGTGCTCGCTCGACGACGGATTAGGGGAGCAGCTGCACTTTGCTTATGACAAAAAGCTGGGCTTTCTCACCGCTTGTCCTTCGAACGTTGGCACGGGCTTACGCGCATCGGTGATGATGTTTTTGCCGGGGCTGGAGCGTTGCGGCGGCATTCGCGCGTTGGTCGAAAAATGGAGCGAATGTGGCTTGACCGTGCGTGGAATGTTCGGGGAAGGTACGAGGTCGGAGGGATACCGATACCAAATCAGCAACGACAAGACGCTGGGGCTTTCGGAATATGAAATCCTGCGTTATATGGAAACGGCGACCATCGAAATTGCCCAAGCCGAACAAGTCGAACGAAAAAAAATGTTGGCGGAAGAGGGCTACCGCTTGAAGGACGAATGCTTGCGCGCCTACGGGATTTTGACAAACTGCGGATATTTACGCTTTCAAGAGATGATGGATATGCTGACGCAGGTAAAACTTGGCGTGGCGCTTGGCTTTTTCAGGCTGACGGACGACGAGCCGTATGCGCTGGACTTATTCATTGACGATATGCGCCCGTATTCCTTCTGCGTCGAACACGACCTGTTTGGGGCGGACAAGGCGGCAAGGGACGTCCACCGCGCGGCGGTGATGCGACGTGTGTTGCCTCGTTTGGTGGTGCGAACGGATTAAAAAAAGTGCTCTATCTATGATAGAGAGTAGTTTAAAAAGGGGATCATAATGAAAAACCCGAACTTATCGAACAATTTAAGCGCTGTCCTGAAAAAGGCAAACGAAGCGACCTTGGCGCACGGCGCAGTATACATCGGCACGGAGCATTTGCTGTACGGCTGTCTTTGCGTGGAGTGCGAGGCAGGGAAACTGTTGCGCGAAGCAGGGGTTTCCAAAGCGGAATACGAGGGAGAATTTTTCCGTTCTATCGACCCGAAAATTACCGTTTCGGGCATGACCGAACGGACGAAGACCATCTTCCGCAGAGCGATGGCGGCTGCGCAACAGCAGGACGTTCCGACGGGGACTTTGCACGTATTGCTTGCGGTGCTGGATAACTTGGGCTGCTACGCCGTACTCATTTTGCAAAAACTGGGGGTGGACGTAGAGGCGTTGGCGGAAAGGACCCGTATGCGGCTGATTTCGGCTCGTCCGCAGGCAGACGCGCCGCAGGGCAACCGTCAACAGCAGACGCCGCCCGCAGGCAGAACGCAGGTCGGCGAGGACTTGTTTGCACCTAAGCAGGCCGGAAAGGGCAACTCGACGGCAAGGGAAAAGTTGGCAACCTTCGGTACGGATATGACCGAGCGTGTGCGCCGCGGCAAGGTAGATCCTGTCATCGGCCGCCAAAGGGAAATCGAGCAGGTGTCGCAGGTACTGTCCAGACGGAGCAAAAACAACCCCGTTCTGGTGGGCGAACCGGGCGTGGGCAAGAGCGCGATTATCGAGGGTTTAGCGACCTTGATCGTGCAGGGGAGAGTTCCCCCTCAGCTTGCAGGAAAGACGGTATTTTCCCTCGATATTCCCGGGATGCTGGCAGGGACGAAATACCGTGGGGAATTTGAAGAGCGTTTAAAGGACGTCGTGGATGCGGTGCTTGCCGACGGACAGATTATTCTGT
The DNA here is from genome assembly GCA_017408045.1 of Clostridia bacterium. Classification (GTDB taxonomy): domain Bacteria; phylum Bacillota; class Clostridia; order Christensenellales; family Borkfalkiaceae; genus Scatosoma. The sequence continues at coordinate 24,924 of JAFQVL010000073.1, forward strand.
TTATCGACGAAATCCATACGATCGTGGGGGCAGGGGCTTCCTCGGATAGCGGTATGGATGCGGCGAATATCTTAAAGCCGATGCTTGCGCGTGGCGATTTGCAGCTCATCGGCGCAACCACGATTGAAGAATACAGAAAATACATCGAAAAGGACGCGGCGTTAGAACGTCGCTTTACCCCCGTGATGGTCGAAGAGCCGAAGGAGCAGGACGCGATTGCCATTCTCAAAGGCTTGCGTAGCCGCTACGAGGCGCACCACGGGATTGCCATTTCCGACGAGGCGATTGAGGCAGCGGTGAAGCTGTCCGTGCGCTATATCAATGATAGGTTCTTGCCTGACAAGGCAATCGACCTTATCGACGAGGCAGCGGCGCGTGCGCGTATCTGTGGCTCTGAAAACGAAGAGTCCAGGGCGTTGTCTATGGAGATTTTGACGCTGGAAGAGAGCCTTTCGTATGCGCAAAGTACGCTCAATTACGAGGCGATGAACCGCATCAAAAAGGAGTTGCAACGGCTTACGGATCGGCGAGAAGCGGTGCTCCGCGCGCAGAGCCTCATTCGACTTCCCGACGGAAGAATGGGCATCGGCAGAGAGCAGGTGGCTGGCATCGTTGCGGCGCGCACGAACGTGCCACTCATGCAGATTTCGCAAGAGGAAGGCGAAAAGCTGATGCACTTAGAGGAAAAATTGCACGAACGAATTATCGGGCAGAACGAGGCTGTCAGCGCCGTATCGAAAGCCATTCGCAGGGCGCGCGCAGGATTGAAAGATCCCTCTCGTCCCATCGGTTCGTTTATCTTCGTAGGGCCTACGGGCGTAGGGAAAACCGACCTTTGCAAAGCCTTAGCCGAGGCGTTGTTTGGGAATGAGGAGCAGATGATTCGATTGGATATGAGCGAATACATGGAAAAGCAATCCATTTCCAAACTCATCGGCGCGCCTCCCGGGTACGTCGGCTTTGA
>JAFQVL010000074.1 GCA_017408045.1 Clostridia bacterium
GTATGCACGAATACAAACGCCAACTGCTTAACGCTTTTTCTATTTTATATATTTATAATGGTATTAAGAGCGGTGAAATTAAGAATTTCCAACCAACGGCGTTTATCTTTGGTGCGAAATCTGCGCCTGGGTATTACAATGCAAAGGCGATTATCAAGTACATCAACGAAATCGCAAAGTTGGTGAACGGCGATAAGGAAGTCGCTGATAAAATGCGCGTAGTCTTCGTGCAAAACTATAACGTTTCCTATGCGGAAAAAATCGTGTGCGCCAGCGACATTTCAGAGCAAATCTCGATGGCAGGCATGGAAGCAAGCGGTACCGGAAATATGAAATTTATGCTTAACGGTACGGTAACGCTTGGTACGATGGACGGTGCAAACGTGGAAATCTGCGAAGAGGCAGGCAGGGAAAATAACTACATTTTCGGCGCGACGGTGGACGAAGTTGCGGAAGTGAAAAAGACGTATAATCCCAAGGAGTTTATTAAGACGAAGCCTGCACTTGAAAAAATTGTAAACACGCTTGTGGACGGTACGTTTGACGACAACGGAACGGGCGTCTTGAAGGCTGTATACGACAGTCTTTTCGGCGGTTGGAGTCCCGACCATTATTTGGTGCTTTATGATTTTCAATCGTACATGGATATGAAATTGCGTTTAAATGCAGAATACGGCACGGAAGCATTTACGACCAAGTGTTTGATGAATCTGTCGAACGCAGGGAAATTCTCTTCTGACCGTTCGGTGCAAGAATACGCAAAGGAAATTTGGAAACTTTAAAAAAGATAAGGAGGAAGGTATGATAAAGAAAGGCTGGTATTCTCTTCTCGGGGTGCTTTTAGCGTTCATTATTATGTTCACGGGTTGTACTGGCAATAATCAGTCGGGTGGAGATTCGTTGAGCGGTGACTCGTCAAGCGGTAATTCGTCGAGTTTGCCTGACAGCTCGGCTGGCGGTGAGGTAGAAGACGAATATACCTTGGAAAGAGGGGAAGACGAAAAACAACTGACCATCTACTATCAACGCAGTGCGGGTTACGAGGGTTGTGACGTTTGGATGTGGTATGAAAACGTCAACGGCAGAGGTTATGAATTACACGAATGTGCATACGGTGCAAAGGTAGTCCTCAACGTGCCTGATACCATTGACGAAGTAGGCTTTATTATTCGTACGGGTTGCAGCGAGCCTGGCGGTGAATCGTGGGGTACGGCAACCAAAGACGGTACAGATGCGGATAGGTCGGTTGCGCTTAAAGAGGCGGAAACGGTGATTTACACGAAGGCAGGCGATGCGAAATCGTACACAAGTACAGACGGAGGCAAAACGTTGAAAGAAATCAAGTACATTTCTCTTGCGGATATGCAGGACGCTACGCACGTAAAATTCGTATTAAGTTCAGCGTTGAAATTCAATTCCCTTTCCGATTATAAGCTTTTAGACAGCGACGGAAATGAAGTGGAAATTGCAAGTGTCACGACGGTTGGCAAGCAAAGCTCAAACGGCGTTATCACGACGAAGGAGCCGTTGGATTTGTCCAAAGCGTACAGCTTGCACATGACCGAGCTCGACCCTATATCAGTTGTTCCGAATACTTATTTTTCGAGCATGGAATTTAAGGAAAATTATATCTACGACGGAAACGATTTGGGCGTGACGTTGACGAGCAATTCGACCGCTTTCAAGCTGTGGGCGCCTACGGCATCGAAGGTTACCCTCAATCTTTTCGATAACGGTAACGGCGGTAGTGCATATAAAAAGATTGCCCTTGTCAAAGGTGACAAGGGGGTGTGGAGCCACGAAGAGAACGAAAATCTTTCGGGCAAATATTACACCTACAACGTTGTAACGTCGATGGGAGACCAAGAAGCGGTTGACCCTTATGCGGTCAGCGCAGGGTTAAACGGAAACCGCGGTATGATTTTGGATATGTCTACGACTAACCCCGAAGGTTGGACGGGCGAAGTATATAACAATCCCGACGTGAACAATTACACTGATGCGGTGATTTGGGCAGAGGAGAATGGGTTCGTCAACGGCATCAATGCCACCACCTTTGCGCCGGATCTGGAAGTGACCCGTGAGCAGATGGTGACCATCCTGTA
>JAFQVL010000075.1 GCA_017408045.1 Clostridia bacterium
ATTATTCTTCTCATCATATGAATTCTCACAGATAGGTCAGCGGATTACTATTGTGCGCTTCTCTCCTGATGGCAATCTCATTGCTTCGGGAGACTGTGGACGTGATATTAAGGTCTGGGAGATCGGCTGCTCTACTTCCATCGAAAGATACGCCTCCGTCAGCGCAGCCGCCTTCTCCTCCGTCAGAAGATGCGCGTGCACCAAACAGATTTTGACGCCCTCGCGCATACACAGGAAAATCCTGCCGCCGCGTTCTACACCGTCGAATTCAATCCGTTCGATATTGCTGCGTACACCGTTCAAGCGTTCAGACATCAGCGCGCAGATACGCAAGGTTTCCGCAAAACCTGCGCCTCCGACCGTATTCCCGATATTGCCCGAAGGAAAAGCGCCCGTAATCACGATATTCGCCTCGCCGTCCACTCGGTTATTCGAGTCCGCGCGAACGTCCAGCACCGTACCCGCCTCGGAAAGAATATAATATTCCTCCCCCGACTGCACGGCAAAGACCTCCATATCCTCCGTCGCCTCAATTACCAGAAGATCGGGATAGCGTTTTTCAAACTTCGTCAAGCGGAAGTACGGGTATTTCTCAATCACCGCTTTCGCCGCAGCGTCCTTGGCAAACAGCGAACTTTCCCCTACGTACGCCGCCCGCAATTCCACTTGCATAGCAGCAGCCTCCGCTTTCGCCGCCTCGGAGAACATCTTTGCGTTTAGCTGTACGCCGTCCACACGATAGACGTTCGCTACGCCGATAAACGCAGCAGAAAGAAAGATTAACGCCGTGAGAACAATCACTAAAATCTTTTTCATTTGTAATCCTAAATCCTTTTTATACTGAGCTTTGTAGCCTAACGCGAGCCGAACTATATCTTGATCCGTCGAACGCTTGCGCCCAACAGGCGAAGTTTTCTCTCCAAGCCGTCGTAGCCTCTGTCCACGTGGGAAAGGTCTAAAACCTCCGTCGTACCCTGCGCCGCAAGACCTGCAATCGCCAACGCCGCGCCGCCGCGGAGATCCCCTGCCGTTATCGAAGCGCCGCGCAGGGCAGCTACGCCGCGTATCACCGCCGTTCTGCCGCGAACGGTGATGTCCGCGCCCATGCGCCGAAGTTCACCTGCGTATTTGAAACGGGTTTCAAAGAGGTTCTCCACCACCAGCGTCGTTCCTTTGGATAAAGCCGACAAGGTGGCGTACTGCGCCTGCAAGTCCGTAGGAAAGCCCGGAAACGGGGAAGTATCCACCACGTCCACGCTTTTTAACCTACCGTTGCTGCTCAAATATATTGTATCATTTTTTGTATGTATTTTGCAACCGTTTTCACGCAATTTGTGCAAAAGTGCCGCAAGATTTTCCGCCGCTACACCGTGCGTTTCGATTTCGCCGCCGCATACCGCCGCTGCAATCAGGAAAGTACCCGCCTCAATTCTATCCCCCATGGGTACGTAATCGACGCCGCGCAAAACCTCCACTCCGTCAATCACGACGTCCGCCGTGCCAGCCCCTTGCACCCTTGCGCCCATTCGGTTGAGGAAGTTTTGTAAATCGACGATTTCCGGTTCTTTGGCGGCGTTGCGGAGTATCGTCCTACCCTCCGCCTTCACCGCCGCAAGCATTATATTCTCCGTTGCCCCCACGCTGGGGAAGTCAAGGACGACCTCAGCGCCCGTCAATCGTTCCACGCGGCAATCAATATAACCGTTCTCCTCAACAATCTGCACGCCCAACTTTTTTAAGCCCGACAAATGCAAATCAATCGGTCTTATGCCGATGTCGCAACCGCCGGGATAGGAAATTTTGGCACGATGAAACCGCGTCAGCACCGAGCCGAGCATAAAGATAGACGAACGAATCTCCTTCGTCATCACCGCAGGGATCTCGTGTGAAGCCGCATTTGAACTGTCAATCACCGCATCGCATCCTTCTCTCGTAATCCGACAACCCAACTCACGAAGGATATGCAGCATATTTTCCACGTCAGAAATTTTGGGAAGATTCCGCAACCTCACCCTTTCATCCGTCATTACGGACGCGGCGAGAAGAGGCAACACGGCGTTTTTTGCGCGCTGGATCTCCAACGAGCCGTACAGCCGTCTGCCGCCGTTGATTACTAATTTTTCCATACAACAACGCTCCTTATGCTTTATTGTATGATTTTTTCCTTCGCATTGTGCCCTACGGCGAAGTTTCCAAACGCTCGTTGCGCACCGAAACGGCGTACAGCACCCCCATAAACGCCATCGTGATAATCAGCGAAGTATTCCCCGAACTTATAAGCGGCAACGGCAAGCCCGTCGGCGGAATTGCACCGCTGACAACCAAGGCGTTGAGCGCCGTCTGCACGGCGTAAATCGCCGTGATACCGCTTGCAAGCAGAAAAGAGAAAAAGTCCTTTGCCCTCGTTGCCACCCGTATCCCTCGCCATATCAAGAACACCGCCGCCGCAAACAGCAGTAAAATCCCGATAAATCCGAGCTCTTCCCCGATAATCGAAAGGATAAAATCGCTCTCGGAAAAGGGTAAAAAACGATACTTTTGACGGGAATGAAACAAGCCCGTACCAAACCAACCGCCGTTGCCCAAAGCGTACAGCGACTGTATCAATTGATAGCCCTCGTCTTTGGGTGAAGCCCAAGGGTCTAAAAACGCCGACAGTCGCAAAAGTCGATAAGGCTCGGCGATAATGAGTACGGGAACGGCAATCAGCACGGGAAAGAAAATGAGCAGAAAATACCGCATCTTCATACCGCCGACAAACAGCATACATAGCATAATCAATCCCATACACATCGTAATCGACATATTCGGCTCTATAAGAATGAGCGCGCAGATGACGCCGCCTGCGAGCAATACGGGGATACTACCCTTTAGCGTGCGTACTTTATCCATATTCTCGGACATGTACGCGGCGGCAAAGAGAACGAACCCGTACTTTGCAAGCTCGGACGGCTGAATGGTGATCGGCCCTATTCCTATCCACCTCGTCGCACCGTAATTGCTCTTGCCTATCCCTGGCACGAACACCAACGCCAGCAACACGATAGGCAACAATAAAAACACCCATCTGAGCCGCTTACCGCGCAATTTGTCTATATTTAGCCGACCTGCAAGCAGCATTAAAGGCAGACCGATGACAAACCCCAAAAGTTGCTTCTTGGCGAAATAAAATTCGTCCCCGTATTGCACTTTGGCGTTATAACTACTCGCGGAATACACCGCAAGCACCCCAAACGAGGCAAGCACAACGCAGACGATTAAAATAGAGATATCCCCTCTATTCCGTTTCCGTAAAGGCAGTCGCCTCGCAGACGGTTTCTCTGCTTTGCGCCTCATTTGCGAACTCTCTAACGATTGCACAGAATTTTTCACCCCTCTCCTCATAGCCCGAAAATTCGTCGAAACTTGCGCTGGCTGGGCTTAATAGCACCGTCTGCCCCGATTTCGCCACCATGCGAGCAAGCGCTACCCCCTCCGCAAAGGCGGGACAGAGGTACACGCCTGCAAAGCCACTCTTCCGCGCCGCCGCAAGCAGCGCATAGCGGTTTTCGCCGTACAGCACCGCCGCAACCGCTTTGCCGCCCTTGATTGCCGAGAACAAAGCGCCGTAATCGTACCCCTTATCCTTGCCGCCGAGCAATAATACCGTTTCCGTTTTCATATTCGCCACCGCCTTGATGGTAGCGTCCACATTCGTGCCCTTGGAATCGTCCACGTAGGCAACGCCATCCACTTCGCCCACCCTTTCGATGCGGTGCTTTACCCCTCGAAATTCCTTTAAGGACGATACTATCTGCTCCGTTTCCACCCCTAAAATTTTGGCGCAGGCAATTGCCGCCAAGGCGTTTTGCACGTTGTGCAAGCCTGAAACAAAAAGCTCCTCTGCGGATAGGATTTTCTCCTCGCCGTAGTAGAGTTCGCCTTCGGAAAAGTACGCTCCGTTCACCCGTTCACGCAGGGAAAACCAGACCGTTTTTGCCTTTAACCCTTCCGCAAAGGCGCGCACGATAGGGTCGTCGTAATTGAGGACGGCGTATTCCGTTTCCGTGAGATTTTTTAATATCTTGCGCTTTAAAAATATGTAGTTTTCCATATTATAATGGCGGTTTAAATGGTCTTCTGTGATATTCAAAACGACGGCGATATGCGGACAGAAAGAATTGAGTGTTTCCAACTGAAAACTGGAAATTTCCGCAATCGCAACCGTATCGTTCGGCTCGGGCACGACCTCTAACATCGGCGCGCCGATATTGCCGCAAGCCTTGGCGGCAAGCCCGCTTTCCTTTAAAATCTTCTCCACCATTGAAACGGTGGTCGTCTTCCCGTTCGTACCCGTAATGCCTACCGACAAACCCTTAAAATAGCGCGCCGCAAGTTCCGTTTCCCCAAGCACCGCCTTCCCTGCGCGCTTGAATGCCACCGCAAGCGGATGGTCGATGGGGATACCGGGGCTTAAAACGAGAGCGTCGTACTTGCCCACCGTTTCGTTTAAGCTGTCCCTCGAAATATCGTCCGCACCAGCCTCTGTCAGCCGCGACTTCATAAGAGAAATCCTCTCGCTGTCCAAGTCGTCGTAAATCCCAACGCGCGCCCCTTGCGAGAGCAAAAACGTCGCGGCGGCTTCCCCCGACTTCGACAGCCCCATAACCAAAAACTTTTGTCTTTTAATATCCATACTTTTATACTCCTATCAAGAGAACGATTGCACCTGCAATTGCCGTGATAATTGCATACGCATAAGCAATTTTGCTCTCTGAAAATCCCACTTGCTGAAAATGATGATGGACGGGGGACATACGGAAAATGCGCTTTCCGCCCGTCGCCTTATAGTATATTACCTGCACAATCACCGATATGACCGAAACGACGAACATCACCCCTAAAATCGGAATATACAGCGCTTTGCCCGTCAAAAGCCCGATGGACGAAGCAAAGCCGCCCAACCCCAAAGAGCCCGTATCCCCCATAAAAATACTGGCGCGAGAGGTATTAAATAGCAAATACGCACAGAGCGCGCCAACCAACGCAAAGTCGATAAAATGCGTTCCGCCCGTGTCTTCCGACATCGTCAATACCCCGAAAAATAAGAAAAAGGGAACGGCTACCCCTGCCGCTAAGCCGTCTAAGCCGTCCGTCAGGTTGACGGCGTTGACCGTCGCCAAAAAGACGAATACGGAAAAGGGCAGCATCCACCAACCTAACTCTATCGTGCCCAGACCGAAAGGGATTTCCAGACGGCTCTGCCCCGAACGAACGCAATAATAGCCTGCAAGCACCGCCACCACCGTTTGGAACGCCAGCTTTTGCCACGCCGACAACCCCTTGTTCTCATGGTGCAGTTTCTTTAACAGGTCGTCCAAAAAGCCCACCCCCATATACGCCAAACCGATGACGCAAGCAACCGCAAAATTGCGATTAAATCCGCCTGCAAAGGGCAAGCAAGCCAAGACCGCCGCAGGCAAAAACGCCAACCCCCCAAAGGTCGGCGTGCCGCTTTTTGTCTGATGCTCCTTGACGTAAGAGAGCACGTTTTGCCCTGCCTTCATCCTACGCAACAGCGGAATGAGCAAAAGGCAAAGCGTTAATGCAATCCCAAATGCTAGCAGCGCAACCCCTACGTATTCCTTCATTCCCGTCTACCACCTACGTACGTCTTGATTATATCCTCGTCCGAAAGCAGATATTTTATACCCATGATCTCTTGATAATGTTCGCCGCCCTTACCTGCTATGAGCAGGACGTCCCCCGACGAGAGATGCTCGATGGCATATTCTATCCCCTTTTCTCGGTCGGGAATGATAGCATACGCGGTAGAGTGAAGTCGATACCCCTTTTCAATCGCGCTGATAATATCCATCGGGTCTTCATAGCGCGGATTGTCCGAGGTCAACACGGCAAAATCCGCCGCTTGCGCCACGCGCTCGCCCATCAACGGGCGTTTGCTCTTATCTCGATTGCCGCCGCAGCCGAACAGACAGATAAGCCGCCCTTTCGTATGCTTTCGCAGCGCAGACAGCGACTTTTCCAGCCCGTCGGGGGTGTGCGCGAAATCGACGAATATCTGCGCTCCACGATACTCTGCCACCCACTCCAACCTACCTTTTACCCCCTGTATCTCCTGCAATCCCTGCTGAATGCTCTCCATAGAAACCCCGAGCATACGCGCGCAGGTCGCCGCCGCAAGGGCGTTGTAGACGTTGTGCAGACCCGTCATCTTCATTCGCACGCCGCCGATGTCGTCCATGATATTGAGCACCATTCCGTAGCCGTATAGGTCCTCTCGTTCAATGATTGCAAAGGCATCGCTCGGCGTATCCAAACCGTAGTAAAACACCCCTTTTTCACGCTTTGCGCCGATTTTTCGTCCCAAAGCGTCGTCGCCGTTTAAAATACAGACGTCGCATTTTTTTGCAGCGAATAATCCCTCTTTGGCTTCCGCATATTCCTCCATAGAAGAAAAGAAATCCAAATGGTCCTGCGAAAGGTTGGTGAAGATACAAGCCGCATACCGTATGGAAGCGTCCTTCTTAAAGTAGAGGGCGTGCGCGGAAACTTCCATTACGACGTACTGCACCCCCTCTTGTACCATATCGGCCAAGGTTTTTTGCAGAAAGATAGGGTCGGGGGTCGTCAGCTCGGGGGCGATGCTCTTTCTGCCGTAAAAAATACCCAAAGTACCGATGATTCCCACCTTTTTCCCTGCTGCGCGTAAAATAGAGGCAAGCAGATATGAAGTGGTCGTCTTTCCGTTCGTGCCCGTAATTCCTACGATACGCAGCCGCTGAGAGGGATTGCCGTAAAACGCCGAGGCGATAAGCGCCATCGCTTCCCTACAATCGTCCACCAAAATCTGCGGCAACGCCACCGACACTTCCCGTTCGCAAACGAGCGCCACCGCCCCACGCCGTCTTGCCTCCTCCGCAAATTCGTGCGTATCGTAGTTTGCGCCCACTCGGCAAAAGAACAAGTCCCCCTTACGGACGTATCGGCTATCGTCCGATAAGCCCTCCACCCATACCGTTTCCCAACCGTCCACAGAGCCGCCTGCAATCCTTGCGCTGTTTATCCCGTCTATCAATCCGTTTAAATACATAGCGATTTCCCACCTTTTTCAATCTCTGCGATTCCAAAAAAAATCCTGCAATATATTATATATTGCAGGATTCTAATTATTCCATTCTATTCAACACTTTTTTTGTCAATCTTTGTATTTCTATGGATTTTTACCAACCACCCTCAAAGATAATAGGTTGCAACCACGAGGCGCTTTGCCGCCTCTTTCAACGAGGCATGATACGCAAACTCGTCCTTGGAGTGCCAAGTTCCACCGCTTACCCCCATACATTCCACGCAGGGGATCCCCGCTTGGGTGATATAGGCGGCATCCGATCCACCTGCCTTATCCTCATCCTCAAACGGCGACATTCCGTTTTGAATATATATCTCGTTCATTCTCTCTAGCAAACGGATATTCGCTTCCGTTTTCTCCATGCAAGGACGCTCGCCGACGATTTCCACCTCACAATGACAGCCTTTGACGTGCTCGACTTTTGCAAGTTCTTTGACGTAATGGCAGATCCAATCGTACTGCTCCTGCGTTTTATACCGAACGTTTACGTTCACCACGCACTTGCCCGGAACGGTGTTGGGGACGGTACCGCCGCTGATGACTCCGCAATTGCAGGTAAGCCCCTTTTCATCCTTGATTTTTTCCAGCTCTATGATTTTATGGGCGGCGTCTAAAATAGCGTTTGCCCCTTTCGTTGCGCACAAGGAAGAATGCGCCTCTTGCCCCGTAATCGTGAACAGGAAGTACAAAATCCCCTTTCTCGCCAAGCAAACCTTGTCGTTATCTCGACCTTCCAGATTGAAAAACGCAGCGCTGCCCTTTGCCTTTTCGCAGATGTAGCGTATCGTGGCTTTGTTGCTGATTTTGCTGCCACATTCCTCGTCGCTTTGGAGTAGCATTTGAACGGGACGAGAGATAAAGCCGCAATTTTGCAGCGCTTCCATCGCAAGAAAACCGCAAACGATGCCGCCCTTGCAGTCGATTACCCCCGGTCCGTATATTTTTTCCTCGTCCATCCAAACGGCAGGATAGCCAAACATACCGTGTGGATGCACCGTGTCCATATGTCCCGAAAAGCTTACGGGCGGCAAGCATGCGTTAGGGTTCATCGTAATGCAGACGGGGTTGCCTGCCACCGATTGAGGGTAAACCTCTACTTCCCAGCCGTTCGATTTTGCCAGACGGATAAAGTACTCTCCAACCCTATCTACGCCCGCCTTATCTTTGGTCGGACTCTCGATATTGCAAACGTCTTTCCAGACCGACAGGTATTTTTCTTCCAGGTTATCAAGTTCTTCTATCAATCTTTTCAACATATTTTTATCTCCAGCGCTGAATCTCTTGTTGGTAATTGACGGATTATAATGGTGATATTATACTATAACCCTGAAAAAATGTCAATAGAAAAACATTGAAAAAATCTCGGCGATTACTGCGGCGTTTCGTTAGATTTCAAGTTTACAATGCCCTGAAATATCTCCCCTGCTACTGGCGCGGCGACCACGCTCCCGTAATACGCGCCCTGCGGCTCGTCTACGATAACGAGAGCCAAGTATTTAGGCGCTTCCACGGGGAAAAACCCGACGAACGAGGAAACGTATTTCCCCGCCGCAATCCGTCCGTTTTCATACTTTTGCGCCGTACCTGTTTTGCCTTTATCTTGTGTAGCACCCTCAAAATCATCAGTAAAATCAACACTTTTTTGTTTTGAGATTTTTGCAAAAAAACGCCCAATCTCTCCCCTTTAACTTGTGTATTACCCTATTTTTATG
>JAFQVL010000009.1 GCA_017408045.1 Clostridia bacterium
CGCCATGGCGAAATATATCCTCGATTTCACGGAAAAATACAACATGTCTTTCCCTGGTTGGGAACCCGAACGTATGGCGAAATTGGATGAATTGTTCAAGGCATACGCGGACGTGGATAAGGAAAAGCTTTGGGCGAATTTGAAATATTTCCTTGAAGCGATTATGCCTACCTGCCGTGAATGTGATATTAAAATGGCAATCCACATGGACGATCCTCCTTGGGATATATTCGGTTTGCCCCGTTTGCTCGTGGACGAGCCCAGTATCGACAGATTTTTGAAGATGGTGGACGACGAATACAACTGCCTTACCCTCTGTTCGGGTAGTTTGAACGCCAATCCCGACAACAACGTAGCGGACATCGTAAGAAAGCATTGCGACCGTATTGCGTTTGCGCATATCAGAAACGTGAAACATTTCCCCAACGGAGATTTTTCGGAGGCCAGTCATAGAGATTGCGACGGCGATACCCGTATTCTCGATATCCTCAAGGCATATCACGATTGCGGTTTTAACGGCTATATCCGTCCTGATCACGGCAGACATCTTTGGGATGAAGGTCCTGGAAAAGTGCGTCCTGGCTACGGCTTGTACGATCGCGCGCTTGGTATTATGTATATGCTCGGTGTGTGGGATATGCTCGAAAAATTGGATAAGAAGAACTAAACGAAGATAAGGAGAAAAGATTATGAAACAGAACGTTTTAAATACAAACCTTGCAGGTAAAGTAGCAGTAGTAACGGGTGCAGGCGGCGTACTTTGCAGTTATTTCGCGAAAGTATTGGCGCGCGCAGGCGCAAAGGTGGCGTTGCTCGATTTGAACGAAGAAGCGGCAAAAGCTTTCGCGGCAGAAATCGTAGAAGAGGGCGGCGTGGCAAAAGCGTACGCTTGTAACGTCCTCGATAAAGATATTTGCTATGCCGTGGCGGAGCAGGTGGAAAAGGACCTTGGTAAGTGTGATATCCTCATCAACGGCGCAGGCGGCAACAATCCCAAGGCAACGACGGATAAAGAATATTTTGAGCTCGGCGATATCGATGCGGACACCAAGAGTTTCTTTGATCTGGACGCAAGCGGCGTAGGTTTTGTGTTCAATCTCAACTTCCTTGGCACGCTCATTCCTACGCAGGCGTTTGCACGTCAAATGGTGGGGCGCGAGGGCTGTAATATCTTAAACATTTCTTCAATGAACGCGTACACGCCCCTTACGAAGATCCCTGCGTACAGCGGTGCAAAGGCTGCAATTTCCAACTTCACGCAGTGGCTTGCGGTGCACTTCTCGAAAGTGGGTATTCGGGTAAATGCAATCGCGCCTGGATTCTTCTCGACGAAACAGAACGCAAAGCTGTTGTGGAACGACGACGGTACGCCCACGGCAAGAACAGGCAAGATTTTGGCTGCTACGCCTATGGGCAGATTTGGCGAAAGCGAGGAATTGGAAGGCGGCTTGCTTTTCTTAATTAACAACGAAGCGGCTGGCTTTATTACGGGTGTGGTACTTCCCATCGACGGCGGTTTCTCTGCGTATTCTGGCGTTTAATCTTATAAAAAATTGAAAACTCTCCGTTTTGCGGAGAGTTGTGCATAAATAACAACACTATATGCCGCTGCGACACACAATACAGCTCCCATTCCAAAGCCACCTATATATCCAAC